>JAUJNJ010000001.1 GCA_030448225.1 Phycisphaerae bacterium | reverse complement strand
GAGAGGGGCGTGGCCTGGATGAATTTTTCCGCGTCCTTCGCCTCGATCGGCTTGCTGAACAGGTAGCGCTGGCGAGCAGGTCGCAGTTGAGGCCCTTTAGCATGGCGACCTGCTCCGGCGTTTAGGGACGCCCTCGGCCGTCACCTGCATGCCGAGGTTGCGGGCGAGGCTGACGATCGCCTGCACGACGGAGGCGTAGTCCTGCCGCCCGACACGTTGCGCGATGAACGCGCGGTCGACCTTGATGCCGTTGAGCGGGAAAGTGGTGCGGGCAGCTCAGCGAGAGTAGCCGGTGCCGAAGTCGTCCATCAGCAGGTGCACGCCGAGCGTCCGTAGCCCTGCAGTACGCCGATGGCGGCGGTGCCGTGCTCCATCACGGTGCTCTCGGTGATCTCCAGCTTCAGCGCGGCGGCGGCAAGCGCGTTGTTCACGATCAGCTGCCCGACGCGGCTCGACGAGGTCGGGGAAACAGAGCTGCTTGCGCGAGATGTTCACGCTCATCGTCAGCTCGAGCTCGGGCAGCCGTGGCGCGCTCGGTGATCTGGCGGCACCCCTCCTCGAGCACCCAACATCCTGCGCGGCAGGATCAGGCCCGTCTCCTCGGCCAGGGATGAACTCGGCGCGGTGACCACGTCGCGCGTCGGGTGCTGCCAGCGGACGAGCCCTCGAACCCGACGAGTTTGCCGTCCTCGAGGCGGACGATCGGCTAGTGGAACAGCCGGCAACTCGCCGCCGCGGATGCCGCGGCTCGAGGTCGCGGCCGAGCGAGGCGGTTGCCCGTCTCGCGCGCATCGACGCGTCGACGATCTGGTAGCAGCCGCGCCCGCCGGCCCCGGCGCGTGCACATCGCCGCGTCGGCGTCGCGCAGGACCTCGTCGGCGGTGCCGGTCGAGAGGGCGGAGGTGGTGATGCCGATCGAGACCGTGCTGCGGATGTCGTGGCCCTTGATGACGAACGGCTCGGCGAGCGTCCGCGCGACGCGGTCGGCGACGGCCGTCGCGTCGGCCGGGTCGGCCAGCGGGTCGATCAGGACGACGAACTCGTCGCCGCCGAGGCGGCAGGCGGTGCAGACGCCGGCCGCGCCGGTCAGCGACAGCGCCTTGCGCAGGCGGGCCCCGACCGCGCCGAGCAGCTCGTCGCCAACGTCGTGGCCGGCGCTGTCGTTCACGAGCTTGAAGCGGTCGAAGTCGACGAACAGCAGCGCGAAGGCGCGGGCCTTCTGCTGCGCGGAGTGGCGGATGACGGCGTCGAGGTGGTCGAGGAACTTGCGGCGGTTGGGCAGCCCGGTGAGCGGGTCGTGGCCGGCGTCGTGCACGAGCTGCGCCTGCGTGCCGGCGAGGCGGCGCTGGAGCCGGCGGACCGAGACGAACGTCAGCAGGCCCGACGTGAACGCCGTGGCGACCGCCACGCCGGCGACCGCGAGCGAAACGCGCCGCGCGTCGTCGCGGAAGGGGGTGGTGTCGCGCGCGACGACGAGGCGCCCGATCCGGCCGTTCCCAGCGTCGAGCAGCGGGAGGGCGCCCGCGTGGAAGCGGCGGCCGGCGTCGTCGAACGTCGAAGCGGCCGCCGCGTCGGCTGCTGATTCGCGGGCGGCGAACGCGAGCAAGCCCGCGGGCGGCTGCGCGACGGCGGCCGGGCCGCGATGGGGAACGAGCGCCTCGTCGGCGAATCGCTCCCACCCGCTGGTGCTCCCGGCGGCCAGTGCCCGCGCGTCCCACGCGGCGCGATCGACGGAAGCCTTGTTCACGAGTGCGGCGACGGCCACTCCCCCATTCCCGTTCAGGCGGTCGAGGACGAGGCTGGCGCTGCCGCTCGTCTCGACGTAGCCGATCGTCTTGCCGCCGGTCGTCCAGGGCCAGACGGTGCGGAGCGTGAGCGACCCGTCGCGTCCGACTTCGAGGGCCAGAGGCGATCCTGCCGATTCCGCTGCGCTGTAATCGCGGTGGGGCGGGCCGATCGTTCACGCCGACGCGGCCCGGCTCGTGGGCGTGGAAGACGGTGACGAGGTTGGCGTCGAGGAACGACAGGCCGTCGACGAAGGCGACGCGCAGCCGCTCGAATACCGGCATCGCCGCCGCCGCGGATCGTCCGCGATGTCGAAGGAGGAACGGCTCGACCAACCGGCGGTCGTCGGAGAGCTTGAACGCGGCCGGTCGCGTCGGCGCGGGCGTCGAGGCGCTCGACCGAACCTCCGCCTCCGCGGCGGCGATCGTGCGCCGAACCGCGCCGGGCCGCCCGGCCCTCCAGCCAGTTCACGCCGGCGATCGTCGCGCCCGGCGACGGCGAGCAGCGACAGCGCCAGCAGCGGCGGAGGCGGTGGCCCAGATGGGGCGGTCGCATGCGGCTGTCCTTCGCCGGCGTCGCCGGGCACTGATCGTCGCAATCCGGCCCGCTCGCCGTCGTCGTCGTCGTCGGCAGCGCGGGGAATCTCCCACTCGTGTAGATCGGGGAGCGACGCACGCGACTTAACGCGCGCGGGGACGTGAATACGCCGGCCGCACGCCGATGACCGTGCGCGGCCGGTCGAGGTCCGATAAGATGCCCGGTATGAGCCCGCTGACCCCGCGCCAGATCGTCGCAGAACTCGACCGCTACATCGTCGGCCAGACCGACGCCAAGCGCGCCATCGCGGTCGCCGTCCGCAACCGATGGCGGCGCGGCCAACTCCCCGAGGCGATGCGGCAGGACGTGGCGCCGAAGAACATCCTCATGATCGGCCCGACCGGCGTCGGCAAGACGGAGATCGCCCGCCGGCTCGCGGGGCTGACCGGGTCGCCGTTCATCAAGGTGGAGGCGACGAAGTACACCGAGGTCGGCTACCACGGCCGCGACGTCGAGTCGATGATCCGCGACCTGCTCGACTCGTCGATCGCCCTCGTCCGCGAGGAGATGACCGAGCAGGTGAAGGAGCCCGCCGGGCGGCAGGCGGACGAGCGCCTGCTCGACCTGCTCCTGCCCAAGGCCGACGGCGGCGGCTACGGGGCGGCGTACGAGGACGACGAGGCCAAGGCGAAGCGGCAGCGCACGCGCGACAAGCTCCTCCAGCAACTGCGGGCCGGCGAACTCGAGGACCGGACGGTCGAGGTCACCACCGAGGAACGCGCCAACGTGGCGGGCGTGCTCGGGCAGGCGGGCATGCAGATGGACGTCGAGTTCCAGAACATGTTCGAGAAGATGATGCCGGCGAAGCGCGACACCCGGCGGATGAGCGTGCGCGACGCGCGGCAGGTCCTGGCCGCGCAGGAGGCAGAGAAGCTCGTCGACCGCGAGGCGATCCACCGCGCGGCGATCGAGCGCGTCGAGCAGTCGGGCATCGTCTTCCTCGACGAGATCGACAAGGTCGCCGCCCCCGAGGGGCAGGGCGGCGGCCCCGACGTCAGCCAGGGCGTGCAGCGCGACCTGCTGCCGATCGTCCGAGGTCGACGGTCTTCGATACGGCCCGGTGCGGACCGACCACATCCTGTTCGTCGCCGCCGGCGATTCCACCAGAGCAAGCGAGCGACCTGATGCCGGAGTTGCAGGGGCGGCTCCCGATCCGCGTGGAGTTGCAGGACCTAGGACGACTTCGTCCGCATCCTGCTCGAGCCGCACAACGCGGCGCGACGAAACAGACAGCCGCGCTGCTGGGGACCGAGGGCGTGCGTCACGTTCGCCGACGACGCCGTACACGAGATGGCGCAGGTGGCGTTCGACGTGAACCGCCGCACGCGGAACATCGGCGCCGGCTCTACACGATCCTCGAGCGTGTTCGAGGGCGTGCTTCGACGCGCCCGGACCTCGCCGGCACGGACGTCCACGTCACGGCCGACTTCGTCCATGACGGCTGGCCGACGTGGTGAAGGACGAGGACCTCAGCCGCTTCATCCTCTGAGCGGGCGGAGGCGCGCGGGCGGGCGGGGCCTCTCATGCCGGCGGCCGGCGGGTAGGATGTCGGTCATGGAACCGTTCCGGACTCGACGAGGCGGGGCGGCCGGCGGGGCACGGCGGGGCCGCGCTCCCGCGCGGGCGTGGAGATCGCCGCCTGCGCGTGGCACGTGCTGGTGATCATCGGCCTGCTGCTGGCGACGTGGATGCCCGCCATCGTCGCCGCCCGGCGGGCGGTTAGGGAACCCCGTACGAACGTGCCGCGCCTCGAACGCCGTGG
The DNA here is from genome assembly GCA_030448225.1 of Phycisphaerae bacterium. The sequence goes on along the minus strand of JAUJNJ010000001.1, from coordinate 104,673 downwards.
GAGCTTGCTCCCACGGTTCCCCCCGGCGGCTCTGGAGCCACCATCACGACACGGCATCGCGGCACTCGCTGATGCGGCAACCGTTTTTCGAGCGGATCACCTTCAGGTGTAGCGTGTCATCGCGGGGAGCGGAAGCGACCAGAGGGATCTCGGGCTGAAATCGGCCTAACCCACCCCGAGATGGGTCGTCGCTGTCGCTCCTCGGGATGACACGCTACACCTGACGGTGATCTGCTCGATGGAGCTTCGCGATGATGATGCTCGACACGGCAGCCCGCGGTGCTCGGGGGGCTGCACTTCCCCCATGGTCACGCTCTCGAAGTCACCCTTCGGCAACTCCAGGATAGCACCGCGGTACTTGCCCGGCGCCGCGAGCGGTTCGCGGATTGGGGCCGCCCGCCGCTCGTCGGCCTCGCGGACGTGGACGCCGGTGAAGCTGTCGTCGCGGCCGAAGTCGATCAGGCCGGCCCAGCTCGCGGCTTCTCGCCGATGTCGGTGCGGTGCTGGACGAAGTTGAACCGCAGCAGCGTGGGCATCGCCGCGTTGGCGTCGACGATCGCGTTCCACGGGATCGCCACCTCGCCGAGCCAGCGGTCGCCGTCGAGGGCCGCCTTGTAGCGGATGTTGGCGCTCGGGAGCGGGTCCACGGGTCGGCGCGCGGAGGCGTGCGTCGGTCTTGCGCTCGACCCAGTGGCCGGTCGACTTGCAGATCATGTGCAGCACCGGACCCACGCCCTTCTCGTAGACCAGTTGGATCAGCACCTCGCACAAATCTTCGCCCCAGGCGGGCGGAACTGGTAGTCGGCGAAGTTCTGGCTTCCCTTGAGCAACGCGCCGGCGTGATGCCGCGGAGGTCGAACGCGACGTAGAAGTTGTCGGCGGCCCAGCCGCTGTAGACCTTCGACGACGCCCGACGCCATCTGCAGCTCCTGCTTCTGCACGGCGGGGCGGCTGAGCATCTTCACGAGCGGGCCGTTCTGGATGAGGTCCGCCGCGTCCCACTCGTCGAGCTTCCCGTCGACCGACAGCCGCCGGCCCTCGAGTCGCTCGGTGGCGGCGACGGAGCAGGACGACTGTTCAGCAGGCTGGCGCGTTCTTGAAGCCGTCGATGAACGCCAGCTCCGACGGCTGCTGGGCGGCGGGGGTGATCTTCGTCAGGTCGAACGACGCCTCCATCGTCTCGCGCACGTCGAACACCGCCAGCGCCCGGCACCTCGCTCGCCTGCGGCATGACCTGCCAGCCGGGCGGCAGGCCGACCCATTGCATCTGGTTCTGTCCGGCCGGGTGTCCGAGGCGTTGTAGATGTCGATCCCGAGCCTCAGTCGCAGCCGGTTGTTGCCCGCGGCCCCCTCGGCCAGGTCGCCCCAGTACCACTGCGTGGTGCGGCCCATCAGCAGCGGCCGCTCCTGGGGCTGCACCCAGCGGAGCGTCCTCGATGTAGAACGCGTGCTGCCGTTCGGCGTCGGGTTCCTGGCCGGGCTCGCGGAGGAGGATCGTCTTGGCGAGCAACTGCTGCGCGTCGGCCCACGCCTGCACGGGTCGGTCCGACTGCCGCATCAGCGCGTACGCCGGGTCGGCTGCCCCGGCTGGACCTGCACGAGCTTGGTCATCAGGCGGGCCATCACCAGCGTGTTGAGCACCTCGCTGCGCGGTCCATCGCCAGGCGGAGGTACTCGTAGTCCTGCTGGGCGCGGCGGAGCCACGCCAGGCTGGACCGTCGGCACCGGCCCGTCCACGCCGAACCACTCGCCGGGGTAGAACCACACTAGCCGGTTGGGGTCGGCCGGCTGGCGCGAGGTCGTCGAGCGCGAGCAGGACGTCGTTCCAGACGATGGAAGGCTTCGCCTGGCGGAGGAACGCAGGCACGCCCAGAGGCGCGCACGTCGCCTTCGTCGCCGCCCGCGCCGGCGTGAGGGGGGACGGGGCCGGGCGTGTCGGTGCCGGAGCCTGCTCGGGCTTCTGCTTCGGGTCGCCGACCACTTCTGCACCGGCGGCGAGAACACCAGCCCCGGCTTGCCGCCAGGGCGCGTCGCGGCGGCCAGGTCGACCATGTTGAACGTTCTCCTCCTTCAGCTGCACCTGGTCGGTCTCCAGCGGCGACGACGCGGAGCCGCTCGTTGAGCAGCAGATGCCCGCCGCCCGCGCTGACAGCTCGACCGTGTCCGCCGCCCGCACGCGCCCCGCGATGACCGTCTCGACCCAGACCGGCGCGCGGTCGATCCACTCGAGCTGGTCGAAGTGCGACGCGGCGTTCGACCAGTAGTCGTGCTGGCTCTTCTCGTCGAAGCGGTCGAGCTGGTCCGGCTTGGGCAGGGGCCAGAACAGCGGCATGCGGTCGGCGAACGCGTCGCCGCGCGGCCACCAGGCCGACAGGCGCGTCGAAGTCCGACCAGTCCACCTGCGGCTCGGCGTTGGCCGGCCACTTCACGGTCGGCTGCAGCGTCGGCACCACGACCGACACCCGGTGGCGCTTGCGCCCCGGGCGACGAGGCCGTCGAGCGTCTGCACGGCCAGCGCGTCTTCGGGTCGGCATGGCTGAGCAGGCGCGGGGGTGACCGTCTCGAACCGGTCCGGGTAGAGCCGCACGAGCGACGGCCAATCGACCCGGCCGACCACCTGCGGGTGTCGCTCGGCCGGGAGGTCGAAGTCGTAGACCGTCAGCTTCAACAGGACCGACGCCGCTGCCTTATCCGGCCACCGCCGGGAGCAGGTCGCACGTGGCGGTGTAGTCGCTGCCGACGTCGTGGGACGTGCAGGTCGAGCCAGAGCTGAGCGGTACCGTGCCGGCGGCGGCGGCCGGAGGCGTCGCGGACGCGGGCTCGGCGGCGGCGGGCGCGACGCGCGGGTGCGGAGGTTGATGAGGCCCTTGTCGTGCGGTACCGGCAGCAGGGCGCGGGCAGGTCGTGTACCGCCGCGGCTCGGCCGGTGTGGCGGACGTAGCCGGCGCGGTTCACGTCGACCGGCATCGGCAGGATCTGGTACGCCTCCAGGTGCGTCGCGTCGATCGCGGCGCCGTCGCCCGACTGCAGCGGGCGGATGCGCACCGTGTACTTGCCGTCCTTCAGGGCCCGGTCACCTGCAGCGCGAAGCTCGTCCACTCGTTGCGGGCGGCGGTCAGCTCGACCGGCTGGTCGGTGGCGGTCAGGGCGATCGAGTCGACGAAGTTCAGCGCCTGCATCGGCCCGCCCACGCCGGCCGGCTTGCCGTTGCGGCCCGCGTCGTCCGGGCCGGCGGGCGCGCCCGGTGCAACTCGTGAGCAACAACGCCAGCGCGGTGGCGAGGGCGAGGGCAAGGGCTGCGGTGACGTGTTTCTTCATGAGAGGTGCTGATTAAAGGTCCGGACGCCGGGCGTCGGTACGCGCGCCCGGCGGTCGGCGTCGGATCGATCATGCGTATCGAGTGCGCGCCGCCCGTCGGCTGCCGAATCTTTCCTCGCCCGCGCGGGCCGGGCGGCCGCCCACACCGGTCGACGCGGCGGCGCATCCGGGGATTTTCTCCGGGTCGTCCGAAACCCTGATTTTACGCTGCGGGAGCGGGCTTTCACACGCGCGGACGGCGTCGGTCGCCGTCCGATCATCGACCGTGCCGGGGCGGTGGCACGACCTTTGTTCTGTCATTCTAACGCCGCCAAGGATGGTGACAAGGCATGACGACGCTGGGGAAGAACGGGCTCGTCCAGTTCAGCTTTTACCGGCCGGGGGCCAAGTCCGTCGCGCTCGCGGCCGACTTCACCCGGTGGGCCGCCGGCGCGACGATGCGGCCGCAAGGCGACGGGTGGTGGACGGCGGCGATGCCGCTCCCGGCGGCGAGTACCGCTTCCGCTACGTGGCCGACGGCGTCTGGTACACGGACTACGCGTCGTACGGCGTCGAATCGTCGAAGCTCGGCGGGTGGAACAGCGTTTTATTCGTCCCCGAACCCGAGGCACACGAGACGCCCAAGAACATCGCGAAGATGCCCGCACCCGCTGACGCGGGAGCCGAAAACTTCGCGCTCAAGCCTCGTTTCCTCCTCCGCCAGGCTGCACACCACCAACCCTCCGGTGTGCAGCCTTTTTGCGCCCGGTGGGCGGGGGGCTGGCGGTGGGGGTCCGCGGGGTTGGTGGTGGGGATCGCGCCGCCGCGGCGGCGCGCCCCGATCGCTCGGCACGCGGCGTCGGCTCGCGCTACAATGCGGCGATGAACCCGCAGGACCCACCGCCGAACGGCCGCGCCGCCGGCCGACCCGCCTCGCGCGCGTCGGGCACGTGGCTCGTCGTCGGGATCATCCTGCTCGCGGTGACGCTGGGGGTGTTGGCGCTGAAACTTCGCATCAAGCCGACGGGCCCGCAGACCAGGCCGGCGTCAGCGCCGGTCGCCGCCGCCGTCGGCGATCGTCTGCCGCACCTGCTCGAGGAATAATTCCGCCGCGCCGTCGCCGCCGAGGAAGCGGATCTCCACGTCGACGCGCCAGACGGGCACGCCGTCCGCCGCGGCGGTGCGGACGTGCGGCTCGATCTTCACCCAGTCCTTTTCCGTCGTGATCAAGACGTCCGCCTTCGCACGAGCGGCCGCGGCGCGAAGGTCGAGCACGTCCTGCGCCCCGTACGCGTGGTGATCGCTGAACGCACGGCTCCCGACACACGTGCCGCCGTGAGATTCGAGCTGCGCCCGCAGCGCGTCGGGACTGCCGATGCCGGAGAAGACGAACCACTTCCGACCGACCAGCGATCCCATTGTCTCGTCGGGCGGCTCGTGCGTGGGGCGGCCGGGCGAGCGGAAGCCGGTCTGCACGTGGGCGGTCCGATAGATCGGCGCGCTCGGGTTCAGTTGGCGGATGCGCGATTCGATTTGTAGAAGCGCGTCCTCGCCGACGCGGTCCGCCCGTGTCAGCACGATCGCGCCGGCGCGTCGCAGGCCGCGCAAGGGCTCGCGGAGCAGGCCGCGGGGCAGGACGTGGTCGAAGCCGAACGGCTCGGTCGCGTTGATCAGCACCACGTCGAGGTCGCGCGCGAGCCGGCGGTGCTGGAACCCGTCGTCCAGCAGGAGGACGTCGACCGCTGGGTGCTCGGCGAGCAGCGCCGCCCCGGCCGCGTGCCGGTCGGGGTTGGCCCGCAGCAGCACCGGCGGGCGGCCGGGGCCGTTGAGCGCGGCGCCGAGCATCGTCAGCTCGTCGCCGAGTTCGCCCGCCGCGGCCGCGCCGTAGCCGCGCGAGAGGACCGCGACGGTGCGGCCCTCGTCGCGCAGGGCCGACGCGATCCAGCGCACCATCGGCGTCTTACCCGTGCCCCCGGCGGTGATGTTGCCGACGCTGACCACCGGGCGCGGGAGGCGCCGCACGGCCTTGACGTTCGCGTCGAACAGCTTGTTCCGGACCGCCGCCACCGACGCGTAAATCGGCTCGGCCGTGGCCATGCCGGCGCGCAGCAGGGCGGCGGCGGCGCCGCGCTGGGCGCCGCTCATCACCCGCCGTGCGTAGTGGTCGAGTCCAGAGGCCAATCGCCCTCACGTGCCCCGGAGGAACGCGTCGTCGTGCTCGGTGAAGACGATCGGCTTCGCCGGCAGCATCTCGAGGCGGAACCGCTCGAGCAGTTCGTCGAGCAGGATCAGGTCCCCGACGTTGGGGACGCCGATCCACCGCGCCAGCAGCGCCAGCATGCGCGCCGGCGGCACGTTCGCCACGCGGTACATCGCCACCCGCGTGTCGCCGTGCCGCTTGGCGAGGCGGCGGCCGTCGGCGCCGGTCACGAGCGGCAGGTGGTAGTAGGCGGGGATGCGGTCGGTCAGCCCCAGCGCGTGGTAGATCAGGATCTGCCGCGGCGTGCTGTCGAGCAAATCGTCGCCGCGGACGACGTCGGTCACGCCCATCGCCGCGTCGTCGACGACCACCGCGAGCTGGTACGCGGCCGTCCCCTCCGCCTTGGCGATGACGAAGTCGCCGAGCAGGCGCTCGACGTCGAAGCTGACGTGCCCCTTCACCCGGTCGATGAAGTCGACGGTGCCCGCCGGCACCTTGAACCGCGTGGCGGGCAGCCGGCGGACCTTCTCCAGCGCCTCCTGCACCGAGGCGAACTTGCCGCGGCACGTGCCGGGGTAGACCGGCACCTTGTCGCCCGACGGCCCGTGCGGCGCGCTGGCAGCGCCGGCGACGTCCTTGCGGGTGCAGATGCACGGGTACGCCTCGCCGCGCGCCAGCAGTTGCTCGGTCGCGGCTTCGTAGTCGGCGTAGCGCATCGACTGGTACGCCGGGCCCTCGTCCCAGTCGAGCCCGAGCCAGGTGAGGTCCATGATCGCCTGCCGGTCGGCGCCGGTCTTGAGCCGCGGGCCGTCGAGGTCCTCGACGCGGAGGATGATCTTCCACCCGTTCTGCCGGGCCAGCAGCCAGTTCACCAGGAACGTGCGCGCGTTCCCCAGGTGAAGGGCGCCGGTCGGAGAAGGGGCGAGCCGCGTGATGCGCATGGCGGGATGGTAGGGGTGGAAAGACGAACATCAACCCTCCCCGCCGGGGCCACCGGGCGGGCGTGGATCGCGTCTCACGTGCGGTCCGGCCGTGTCAGGATAGGAAGTTTTCGGGATCGGGACGAGAGCCGATCGATGATCACGAGGCGGTTCGACTAGAGGTGTCGTGATCTTCAGTTGTGTCGCCGCGTGATAAATTGCTCTATGGATGGACGGGGGCGTAGTCATAGTCTATATTTGTCGCGCAAGCGGGATGGAAGCGTAACGAATCGAGGACCGAGATGGCCCGTCCGAGTAACAATGGTGCTTTGGGTATCGCCGATCTGGAACGAATGCTAGATCAACGCAAGAACGAACTGACCCGACTGAAGAAGCGCGCGCCGACGCGGAGCGGGAACTCGCAGCGATCGACCGCCAGATCGCGCAGATCGAAGGCGCCAACGGTCGCCGCGGCGGCGGCGGCGGCGGCGGGCGAGCGCGCGGGCGGCGACAGGGCCGTGGCGGGGCGCCGGGGCGCGCAACGAGAACAGCCTGCTCGACACGCTCGAGGCCGTGCTCCGCGAGAACGGCAGCAGCTCGCCGATGCGCGTCCCCGACATCGCCGAGGCCGTGCTGAAGACGGGGTACAAGAGCACCAGCCGCCAACTTCCGCGGCATCGTCAACCAGACGCTCATCAAGGACAGCCGCTTCCAACAGGCCGGCCGCGGCTCTACCAGATGAAGGGCGAGGGCAAGGCGAAGAAGGCCAAGCCCGCCGCCGAAGAGAAGGCCGAGCAGGCGTTGATCTTCGTCGGTGTCGTCGGCGTGTCGTTTCGACGACGACGACCTCACGCTACATCCTAAGGGCGTCTAAAAGAATCGCGGTGGGCGAGTTGTCATCCCTGAGCGCAGCGAAGGATCTCACGCGGGTGTCGCAGGAAATCGCGGGAGATCCTTCGCTTCGCTCAGGATGACATTCGCGGAGCGGTACTTTTAGAAGTAAGAACCTTTCTGATCCTCGCCCGTGCCACCGCGATGGGCACGGCCGCTCTGCCGTGCGGACGATGTCGTCGCAATGCGCGACGGCGTCACAAACCTAATCGGCGTTCGGTGTAGCGTGGCAGACGCCGTGGAGAGCGTGTAGCGACCCGAGAGATCTCGGGGTGGTGGAACGCGTCCCTCCACCGCGAGACGGGTCGTCGCTGTCGCTCCATCGGATGACGGTTCGCTGTCTCGCGACGCTACACGTGAAAGTGGCGCGTTCTACAAGTCGGATCACGCCGACGTGACGGAGTCTTCTAGTAGTTGGAGTGGCGGATGTCGAGCGACAGATGATCGCAACTGCGATTGGCAAATAGATCCGAGGTGGACGAGGAGCGCCCCCGAGTGGGTGGATGAATGATGGTTACGTCGTCATCCAAAGGACCTGGCATTTCCTTCGGTCCGTCGCGCTGAGGCCGCGTACTTCGCTCCACGAGACGACGAGCACGCCGGCTTTCGCCAGCAGCGTCCCGCTCTCGTGACGCACCTCGTATTCGCGAAGCTTCCCATTGATGAACGCGAGGACGACTTCCGTGAAGGGGTTGAGGATGCCTGCCCCGGAGAGGATTTTCAGCTCGACGTCCGCGAGCGAGTCGTGATCTTCAATGATCACGCAGGTGCAGTGGCCGCAGTAGTCGAGCGTCACGAAGTCGCCGCGCACTTCGCCGTCGAGAGGCAGCGGGGTGGTCCGCTCGCTGTGCTTGCGGGTGAGGTCGTCGAAGCCTTGCGGATCTGCGAGGTGGGCGTTGCGTGTGCCGCGGACGTGCGTGAGCATGCGAAGCGTCTCGAGCGAGACCCATCCGGTAGCTTGGGCCGCCGCTGCGATGTCGCGAACGAGGAGGGGTGGCGGGTTCATCGTCTGCAAGACGAACGCCTGGCGTCGGGCGTCGAGTCGCGTTCCGGGCGGTCTGAGGACGCGGCACCCTCATTCCCAAGGAATGAGCGCGATCACCTTCAGGTGTAATGTGTCATCCCGAGGGGAGTGGTAGCGACCTGCGGGATCTTGGGGAAGAGACGCGTCGCGTGGTCCCGAGATCCCTCGTCGCTGTCGCTCCTCGGGATGACGGTTCTCATCCTTTGGAGGCTACACCGGCCTAATGCGCGGCGGCCATCTGCGGCGCGCCGCGGCCGCCGCGTTCGTCGGCGACGATCAGGCCGTCCTGGAGGCGGATCACGCGGTGGCAGCGGCCGGCGATGCTCGGGTCGTGGGTGACCATGATGATCGTCTTGCCGGCCGCCACGAGCTAGTCGAACAGTTCGAGGATCGCCTGCCCGGTCCGGCTGTCGATGTTGCCGGTCGGCTCGTCGGACATCAGCAGCAGGGGGTTGGTGATGATCGCGCTGGCGATGCAGACGCGCTGCTGCTGCCCGCCCGACAGTTCGGTGGGGCGGTGGTGCATCCGCTGCTCGAGTCCGACCCGGCCGGCCATCTCGATTGCTCGGGCCCGGCGGTCGTGCGGCGGGATGCCCTGGTAGAACAGCGGCACCTCGAGGTTCTCCAGCACCGTCAACTGCTGGATGAGGTTGAAGTTCTGAAAAATGAAGCCGATCCGGCGGCTGCGGATGTCGCTGAGGTCGTCGTCGGGAAGCTGGCTGACGTCGACGTCGCCGAGGATGTAGCTGCCGGTGGTGGGGCGGTCGAGGCAGCCGAGGATGTTCATCAGCGTGCTCTTGCCCGAGCCGCTGGAGCCCATGATGGCGGTGAACTCCCCCTCCTCGAAGTCGATGCTGGCGGAGCGCAGGGCGGCCACCTCGACGGAGGTGCCGGGCTTACGGTAGATCTTGCTGAGGTTGTGGACGGACGCGACGAAGGGCACGGACCCATATTAGTCGATCCGGCTGGGGATGTTGAAGCGCGATGGACGATGGAAGAAACGTGACCGCGGCACCTGAAACTGCATCGCCCGCCCGCCCGGCCGCTTACGGCCGCCGGGGCGCCCGCGTCACGCCGGGCGGGCCGGACGCGCCGGCGCCGATGACGCCCCCGCTCGCCGTGATCACGGTGGCCGTGGTCGCCGCCGCCGTCGTCGCGTACGGGACCGACCCGCGGTGGGCGGCGGCCGGCTCGATCGGTCTGGACGTGATCCTGCTCGCCCGCCGGCTCCAGTGGCCGCTCGGGGTGGCGTCGCTGCTGCTCTGCGTCGCGCTGATCGGGCTCGTCATCTCGGGCCGCAGGCGGGCGTGGTGGCTGATCGGGCTGGGGCCGGTGCTGGCGCTGTTCGTCCACGGGTTCGTCAACAACCCGCTCAAGCCGATGCTCGTCCTCGACCGGCCGGAGTTCGTCGACGCGGACGGGGCGGCGGCGTTCATGCGGGACGGCGACCCGGTCGTCGGGCTGATCTTCAACGGCACGGCCTACGCGTACCCGAACGCCGCGCTGGCGCGGGCCCCGGTGGTCGTGCAGGCCGAGCACGACCAGCGGATGGTGCTGATGTGGTCGGCCGCGTCGGAGCGGGCCGTCGCGGCGATGGCGGACCGGCAACTCAAGGCGCGTGACGTGGAACTCGTCTCCGCCCCGGCCGGGGCGCTGCTGCTGTACGACACGCGCCTCGGCCAGTTCATCAACGCGCTGACCGGCCAGACGCCCGACGGCAAGCGGCCCGCGGGCCTCGGGGCGACGATCGAGACGCGGAAGATGACGTGGAAGCAGTGGCGGGCGCTCAACGCCGACACGCGCGTGATGGTGCCGCCGGCCGGCGACGGCGCGGCACGCGCGATCGCGGCGTTCATCCCCGCACGGGCGCGGTCCGGCGACATCGCCGGCCTGCCCGCCGAAGCGAGGGTCTCGCTCGTGGGCATCGGCGGGAAATTCGTCGCGATCCGGGCCGAGCAGGTGGGGGCGGTGCCGGTCAACCTTCGCGCCGGCAAGACCGGACTGCTCGTGTTCCGCGACCCGCGCTCGGGCGTGATCCGCGCGTTCGACCGGCGCGTGGAGGACGACCTCGTGCCGATGTTCCGCCCGACGCGCGACGCGAAGAACCCGGCCGCCGCGTTCGTCGACAACGACACCGGCACCGGCTGGAGCCTCGACGGCGTCGCCGTGACCGGCCGCAAGGAATACCGCGGCCGCCGCCTCGCGCCGGCGGTCGTCGAGGACGACCTGCCCTGGGGCGTGATGAAGTTCTGGTACCCGGAACTAGAACTCGTGCCGGTGACCCCGGCGGCGCCGGCGCCGTTGGCGGGGACGGGGCGGTAGCTCGGGTTCAACGTGCTACCCGTATTCACCAGCGCGCCGACGCGGCAAAACCGCAAGCGCCCACCACGCCGTTCCCCGTGCGGTGCTAGCATCGCCATCGTTGCGAACCACACCAACACCGCCGCCGCCGCCGGACTAGGGGCAATAGTTATAGCAAACTATCGATAATCCTCGCCGCCGAGCCCATGTCGTTTAACTGGGATGTGAGCGCGTGTCGGGTACGCGTGCGAGGCGATGCCGGGTTACCGCGGCCTCGGACGGCCGCCGGCGGGGCGGCCCTTGGGCGCGGGTTTGCCCTTCGGGGCGGCCTTGCCCTTTGGGATCGGGCGGCGGGGGTTGCTGCTCGTGCGGACCTTGGCCGTCGGCGTGGGGCCGCGCCGCGTGGGGCGCTGGCGGTCGGCGGCGTCGTCGATCGAGCCGGCGGGGCCGGGGCCCTTACCGCGCTCGCGGCCGCGGAGCTGGAGGCGGATCGGGACCTCGCCGTAGGGGAGCAGCTCGCGGAAGCGGTTGATCATGAACCGCTGGTACGTCTCGTTGAAGTAGAGCGGGTTGTTCACGAACAGCACGATCGTCGGCGGCGCGACGTCCGTCTGCGTCGCGTAGTAGATCCGCGCCCGCCGGCCGCTGGCGGTGCTCGGCTTGCGCTCGGTCATGATCTGCTCGATCGCCTCGTTTAACTTGCTCGTGGTCACGCGCTCGTTCGCCTGCTTGTAGAGGTGCTGCGCGAGGTCGACCACCGCCTGCACGTTACGCCCTTCCTTCGCGGTCGTGAACGCGATCGGCGCGTAGTCGAGGTGCTTCAGCTCCTCGTCGAGGTACTTGCGGTACTCCTCCATGATTCCGTGGTCGTCGAACTTGCCGCCCTGTTCCTTGGACTGCTGCTGGAGCGTCTCCTTCGCCAGGTCCCACTTGTTCACGACGATCACCACCGGCTTGTGGTGCTCGGCGACGTAGTGCGCCAGCTTCTTGTCCGGGTCGCTCACCGGCTCGGTCGCGTCGATCAGGATGAGCACGACGTCGGCCCGGCGGATCGAGCGCTCGGCGCGGTGGAAGCTGTAGAACTCGATGTCGTTCGTCACCATGTGCCGCCGCTTGCGCACGCCCGCCGTGTCGATCACGGTCATGGCCTTGCCCTCCTTCTCGAAGCGGACGTCGACGCTGTCGCGCGTCGTGCCGGGGATCTCCGAGACGATCACGCGGTCGCCGTGCCCCTCGTAGATCTCGGCGATCGAGTTGACGAGCGTGCTCTTGCCGGCGTTGCGCTTGCCGACGATCGCCACCAGCATCTCCGGCGGCGGCACCTCGGTCGGGGCGGCGGACAGGTCGACGTTGTCCTCGATGACGCGCGTCAGCTCGCCGACGTTGCGGTCGTTCATCGCCGACACGCCGATCGGCGTGCCGAACCCGAGCCGCGCGAACTCGCCGAGGTTCGCGTCGAGCCGCTCGCCGTCGTCCTTGTTCGCCACGAGCACGGTCTTGATGTTCTTGCGGCGCAGGAGCGAGGCGATCTGCTCGTCGGCGCTGGTGAGCCCGTCGTGGGTGTCGACAACGAACAGCACGAGCTGCGCCTGGGCCATCGCCAGCTCGATCTGGTGCTTGATGTGCTCCGTGAGCGCGTCGGGGTCAACGAACCCGTAGCCGCCGGTGTCCATGATCTCGACGTAGCGGCCGTTGACGTTGAGGGGCGTGGAGATCCGGTCGCGCGTGACGCCGGGCATGTCCTGCACGATGCTGATGCGCTTGCCGACCAAGGCGTTGAGCAGGCTGCTCTTGCCGACGTTGGGCCGGCCGACGATCGCGACGACGGGGAGAGGGGGCATTCGGGGATTGTAGAGGGGGCGGGCGTGGTTTGCGAAGCAGGCGTTGTCTGAAGAGGGGAGGATGACAAGGTGAAGGGGTGAGGGGGTGACAAGGTGACGAAGGCAAAGGCGGACTACGCTCCTCGCCTTCGTCACCTTGTCACCCACTCACCTTGTCACCTTGTCAGCTCGTCATCCCTGCGGCACGAGGCGGGCGCCGCGGGTGGGCTTGATGCCGAGCGAGCGGAGGTAGCGGCGGCGGACGACCTTGCGGAACTTCTCGACCTCGGCGTCGCTGCCGGTCGTCAGCTTGATCAGGCCGCCCGCCTTCGTGCGGTGCCCGCCGCCGTCGCCGATGCCGCGGAGCAGGCGCTTCATCAGGTCGGCCGCGGGCAGGGTGCTGGCGGTGTCGGTGCGGAGGCTCAGCAGCAGCTTGTTCTCGTGGTACGCCGTCACCAGCGCCCACTTCGCCTTGTCGAACCGCAGGAGGAAGTCGGCGAGCACCGCCGGCTTCTCGAGCGAGTCGATGTGGGTCAGGTGCGACATGAGCGACCCCTCCCAGAAGAACGCGTTCTCCAGCCCCTCGTGGAACGCGACGTAGAAGCTCTGCGGCAGCGGCGCGTAGCGCATCTGGTAGAGCTTGCGCGTGTCGGCGACGAGCGTCAGGTGCGAGAGCGCGACGTTGTCGAGCTCCCCCGGCGTGCCGGCGGCGCCGGCGAGGTCGGTCTCGATCGCGTACAGCAGCGTCGCCGCCAGCGCGGGGTCGATCGGCACGTCGAGCTCGAGGAAGTAGCTGAAGATGATCGACGCCGTCGCGCCCACGTCGGTGCGGACGTCGCAGAACGGGCACCGCGGGTTGCGCCCCCGGCCGCGGTGGTGGTCGATCACCGCCGTCGGCTCGACGCCCGCCGGCAGCGGGCTGTAGGCGAACAGCGGCTGGGTGTCGAGCAGGATGATCGCGTCGTACTCGGCGAGCTTGGCGTCGTCCCAGGGGAGCAGGTCGAAGTTGCTGTGGCGGACGAACACGTCGTTGACGCCGCCGCCCATCTGCCCCTTAAGCGAGATGTTGACCTTCGCGCCCGCCGGCAGCTTCGCCTCGAGCAGGCGGCGCAGGCCCAGGCTGCTGGCCAGCGCGTCGGGGTCGGGGTGCTCGTGGGTCGTGATCAGGACGTTGCGCCGGCCGTGCAGGAGCTTGAGCAGCTTGCGGGCGCGCGGCTTGCCGCGGGCGCGGCGCTCGACCGACGAGGCCGACCCGGCCACAGCCTCCACGCAGGAATTGACGAACGCGGTCAAGTGGGCGCCGCGTATATCGCGCCCCCGATCCGTCGGGGGAGTCCGGTATCGGGAGGGCCGGCCTTCTCATCGTCCGCCGGCCCGCGCGACATGAGTGGGGAATTCCCCGGCCCGATAATCCGACGGGTCCGGCGCGGGCGGCGGAGGAGGGGTGTCACCACGGAGACCACGGAGGGCACGGAGAGGAAATGCGAGGGTGGGGGGTGGAGGGTGGGAGGCCGAAGTGCGCATGCGGCTCTAAGGGCTTCCAAAAGTACGGGCACAACAGTTCGTGTCATCCTGAGCGCAGCGAAGGATCTCTCGCGTCTGTCGCGCCGGCCACGGGAGATCCCAGCGATCCGGAGGCCATTTAGAAGCCGCACGTCTTCCTCCACCCTCCACCCTCCACCCTCTCCTCCGTGCTCTCCGTGTGAGCTCTCCACTTAATGGAAGTCCCGCGACCGCTGGTCCAGCCCGGCCAGCAGGTCGCTGAGGTCCGTCAAGCGCTTGGCCAGGACGTGCACGACCTGCCCCTGGCGCTGCACGTACCCCTCGGCCAGCAGCAGGCTGGCGTAGCGGGCGGCGGGGCGGAAGCGGTCGTAGATCGTCGGCCAGAGGATCAGGTTCACCACGCCGCTCTCGTCCTCCAGCGTCTCGAAGACCACGCCCGACGCCGTCCCCGGCCGCTGGCGGATCAGCACCAGCCCCGCCACCTTCACCCACCGCCCGTGCGGCGCCAGCGCGATCTCGGCCGACGTCAGCACCTTGCGCCGGTCCAGCGCCGGCCGCACCAGCGCCACCGGGTGCCGCTTCAGCGACAGCCCCGCCGTCGCGTAGTCGGTCATGACCTCCTGGCCGATGGGCATCGGCGGGAGGATGACGTCTTGGGGAAGCGACGAAGCGACGGAGCGACGGAGCGACGAAGGGTTCGGAGAGGACGCATCGTCCTCGGCCCCGTCGTGATGCTCGGCCTCCCCAACTTCGTGCCCCCGTGCCCTCGTGCCTCCGTGCCTCTCCTCCTCCCCTGCGTCGCTTCGTCGCTTCGTCGCTTCGTCGCTCGCCCCATCCCCCTTCGTCGCTCCGTCGCTCCGTCGCTCCGTCGCTTCCCGCATCGAACTCGAACAACGGGTCCTCGTTATCCTTCAACCTCAACACCTCCCACAAGCTGCCCGTCGGCGGGTGAGGCCGAGCGAGCCGAAGGCGTCGGCCTCGGCCAGTCGGCGGAGCCGCGGCGAGACCGGGAGGGCGCGTGAGCCGGTGCACCGCGCCACCGACCGGAACGGCCCGTGCTCCTGTCGAGCGACCCTCACGAGTTGGCGCGTGGTCGAGCCGCATCCCCTCTACCTGCCGCAGCCCGAGCCGCAGGCCGGCTCTCTCTTCCCCGCCGAGGCCCCAAGTGTGCTTGGGGCAGGGGCGCGGCGGGCGAGGGGGGGGATGTGGTGGAGGGAGGGTGGTGGAGTGGTGATGGAGTACGAGGGAGAAACTCCACCACCCGACCACTCCACCACTCCGCCACCTCCTCCTCCCCCTCCTCTCCGTCGCTCCGTCGCTTCGTCGCTCCGTCGCTTCTCCAACGAACAATCCCACCCGCTGAAGTTCACGTCCACCTCCCACACCTCCACGCCGTGCTCCTTCGCGTCCCTCACCAACTGCCGGCTGGTAGAAGCCCATCGGCTGGCTGTTGAGCAGGGCGGGGCGCAGAAGACGCGGGGTGGTGGGCGCTTCAGCCACGCCGACGCGTAGACGAGGCGGGCGAAGCTGGCGGCGTGGCTCTCGGGGAAGCCGTACTCGCCGAACCCGCGGATCTGGTTGAACGTCTGCTCGGCGAAGGCGGCGGGTACCCGTTGGCGAGCATGCCGCGGACGATCTTGTCGCGGAACCGCTCCAGCGCGGTCGACTTCTTCCACGCCGCCATCGCCCGCCGCAGCCCGGTCGGCCCGGCGCGCCGCTGAACCCGGCGGCGACCATCACGACCTTCATCGCCTGCTCCTGGAACAGCGGCACGCCCAGCGTGTTCCCCAGCACGCCGCGCCGCCTCGCCGGGGAACGTGACCGCCTCCAGCCCGCGCCGCCGGAGGTACGGGTGTGGACCATGTCCCCTGGATCGGCCCGGGCCGCACGATCGCGACCTCGATCACCAGGTCGTAGAACGTCCGCGGCCGCAGCCGCGGCAGCATCGCCATCTGCGCCCGGCTCTCGACCTGGAACACGCCGACCGTGTCCGCGTCGCAGATCATGTCGTAGACGGCCGGGTCCTCGGCGGGGAGGGTGGAGGTCGAGGGGAAGGCACGGAGGCACGGAGGCGGAGGCACGAAGGAAGGAAGACGAGGACCATCCTTCGAAGGGGACGGAGCCTCAGGCTCCGCCGCGGGTCTGTCGGGGGAGCGGTTCAGGAAATAGAACACCGCGCGAAGTCTCTCTCGCCCCCGTACTGGGGGGAGAGGGTGAGGCCGCGCGGGGGACGTTGGTCTTCCAATGTTTGTCTTCCAATGTCCCGCCGCGACGCACTCACTTCCAGGACGGTGGAGAGGGAGCATCGGACTCTCCAAAGATGCGGTCCGTTAGCGTCGAACGGGGCGTTCTCCACCGCCCGGATCAATCCCTGCGGACCCGATCCGTCTCCGCCAGCAGTTCATGATCGCCGTTCCGCAGCATCTCCAACTCCACCGCGATCTCCCACTGCGTCGACAGTTCCGCCAGCGATCCGGCGAGACCAGGTGCTTGAGGTACGCCAACTGGCTCTCCAGCCGCGTACCTCCGCGATGTTCGACGGGACCGACACCGACGCCCGGCCGCATCTGGCTCGTCAGCCCGAACCGCTCCTCCTCCGGCATCCGCCGCGTCGCGACGTACACCTTCTTGCAAAAGCCGCCTTGCCCTTCTGCCACGCGATCAGATCCCGGTACGTCCGAATGGTCGACATGCTCACGTCCTTCGCGTGTAGAGATGACTCGCCCATTAAAACCGATAGTCCCGTCCCCTGCCTCCTGTCCCTCTGACTCAACTGTACATCCCGTCCCCGTTCGTCTCGCGCAAAGACCCGCGGCGGAGCCGCTGGGCTCCGTCCCGTCGAAGGACGGTCCTCCTCTCCTTCCCCTCCGTGCCTCCGTGCCTCGTCGCTCCTCTCATTTAACAACACAAACCCCTTCGAGATCACCGTGAGCATCCCTGCTGCCAGCACGTCGACCTTCAGGATCCCCAGCGTCTCGATGTCGTCCTTGTCCCACTCGACGACGGTGCGGTCGGCCATGCTGGCGTTCTCGATCGGGACGAGTTCGCAGAGCGGGCCGCGGGTCATCACCATGCCGCCGGTGTGCTGGCTGAGGTGGCGGGGAAGCCGAGCAGCTGGCCGGTGATCGCGACGAGGTCGCGGACGCCGGGTCGGCGGGGTCGACGCCGCACTCGCGCAGGTGGTCGTCTTGCAGCGTGCCGCGGTCCCACCAGTCGAGCGCTTGGCGAGCCGCGTCGACGCGGTCGAGCGGCAGGCCCGTGCCTTGCCGACGTCGCGGACGCGCCCCGCGGTAGGTGATGACGGTGGCGGTCATGCCGGCGCGGTCGCGGGTGTACTTCGTAGACGTACTGATCACCTCGCGCGCTCGTGCTCGAAGTCGACGTCGATGTCGGGCGGCTCGTTGCGGGCCGTGCTGACGAAGCGGGCGAACAGCAGGTCGTGGACGGCCGGGTCGACCGACGTGATGCCGAGGCAGCAGCAGACGCGCTGTTGGCCGCCGACCAGCGCCCCCGGCACAGGATGCCGCGCGACCGCCGCGTGGCGGACGACGTCGTGGACGGTGAGGAAGTACGGGCTTGAACTTCAACTGCCCGGATCGCGCCGCCAGCTCCTCCACCACCTGCCGGCGGACCTCTCCGGCACGCCCGCCGGATAGCGGTCGGCCGCGCCGGCCCACGCGAGGGCGGCGAGGTGGTCGCCGCCGGTGCGGCCGGGCGGGACGAGCTCGTCGGGGTACTCGTACTTGAGCTCCCCCATGTCGAACGTGCACCGCCGCCACCTCGATCGCCCGGCGGATGGCGGCGGGGTGGTGCGTGAACAGGCGGTACATCTGCTCCGGGCCCTTGAGGTACCGCTCGCCGTTGGCGAACAGCCGCCGGCCCGCCTCGGCGACCCTGCACCCGTGGCGGACGCACGTCAGCACGTCCTGGAGTCGCCGCCGGGCGGGGTCGTGGTAGTGGACGGCGTTCGTGGCGATAAGCGGGATGTCGAACGCGCCGATCCGCCCGAGCCGGCGGAGCGCGCGACGCGTCGTCCGGCC
The DNA here is from genome assembly GCA_030448225.1 of Phycisphaerae bacterium. The sequence goes on along the minus strand of JAUJNJ010000001.1, from coordinate 86,677 downwards.
CGGCGCGCAGCGCGCAGGCGGCGAGCGACAGGCGGTCGCCGAGCCGCGTCCCCAGCAGCCCGCAGGGCGGCGGAGTCGCCCGCGGAAAGGCCGGCCGGGAGCGCAGCGCCGGCGACGCGGCGACGGGCGACGCGAGACGACGCGCGCGACGACGCGGGGAAAGGGAAGGCCGCCGTCGTGATCGTCGTCGCGCGGGCCGTCGATCCGGGAACTGCGCCGAAGTGCCGGCGCGTCTGGTGTCGCCGCGCGGCGACGCGGCGTGGCGCGCGGCGCGCGTCCCGATCATGGTGTGGGCGGGTCGCCGCGCTCTCGCGATCCCGGCGCGCCTGCCCGTCTCGCTGGCCGTGTCATGCGTCGCCGCGGCGACGTCGTGCGGGCCTGTCGCGTCGTGGTGCGACGTGATGCTCGCGGTGCGTCCACGCAAGCGCCGCCGTGCTCCGGCGTTCCTCCGCGTGCGTCGGCGAAATCTGCTTCCCCCAGCACGGCGGCCGCCAGCAGGCCGTCGCTGTGGTCGAGGAAGTCGTCGAGCCGCAGGTGGCACTCCCCTGGGCGCGGCGGCGGCCGAGGGTGAGCAGGCGGCAGAGGCGGCCGTAGGCGGGGCGATCGGGGGCCCAGACGAGCAGGTCGGGCGAGCCGTCGTCGAACACGAGCCGGGGCGCCGACGACGAGGTGGAACCCGCGGATCTTGCGGGCCGCGTCGTACGCGCACGACGCCGGCCAGCGTGTTCACGTCCGTGATCGCCAGCGCGCGGTAGCCGAGCAGGGCGGCGGTGAACACGAGCTCGTCCGGGTGCGACGCGCCGCAGGAACGAGAAGTTCGTCGTGACGTCGAGCTCGCGTACGCGTAGGGGACGACGCGACCTCGGTCGGGGGTTCGATCTCGCCGCCCGCGTAGAGCTTGGGGTTGGGGTACTCGGGCATGGGGGTGCGAGGTTGTCGTAGCGCGGGTGGGGATCTACAGGAGGCACGGAGGCACGGAGGAATTGCGCGCGGGTCATGCTCGACGACACAATGAGTTCGGCGCACGCGCGAGCGGGACGCTCTCATTGCCACCGTGCGGTGAGTCGCTTGCGTCTTCGCGACTCAAAACTGCGGAGAATCGTGAAGACGCAAGCGACTACTGACGGATTGGTGGAAAGGACACGCTCGTCGCTCCCATTGGACGAGATCGAGCTACCGCCGCGCGTTCGACGCACCACACACCTCGCGTGCGTCACGCGAATCCCCTGTGCAGGTACCACCGCCCGTCTCGGTAACGCGGAAGAGCCAGAAGCGTTTGCCGGCGGGCTCGGCGACGTCGTAGTAGTCGCGGGTCTTGTCGTGCCCGCCACCACTCGCCGGCGATGCGCTCGGGCCCGACCGCGCGTTGACGAGCCGGTGGACGCGCCCATCGTGGGTGAACTGCATCGGCCGCCCCTCCCGGTCGTTACACGGCTCGGCCACCACGCGCACCTCGACCGGGCGCCGGCAGGAGGTGGAGCGGCGCGGACGCGGGTGAAGAAGTGGGGGGTGGGGAGGGGGAGTGGGGTGTAGGCGCCTACTCCCCACGCTCCACTCCCCCACTCCCCACTTCTTCCCTCCTTCCCGCCACGCGCTCGGGGACGTGCGACTCGACGAGCTCGGGGGCGCACGACGGCGTCGCCGCCGAGGCGGGGCGCAGAGCGCTCGACGAGGCGGTCGAGCTTCGAGCTGGCCGGCGTAGGTCTCGCCGTCGAGCAGCCGCACCTGCTCGTCCGCCACCCGCTCGTGCACGGCGACGACGATCCGCAGGCCGGAGAACCCCTCGAAGGGGAGGGAGGGAGGTGGTGGAGTGGTGGAGTGGTGGGGGTGGAGTGTGTCGTCCCCGCAGCCGCCCGTGCCGATTCTTACCCGACCACTCCACCACTCCACCACCCCACCACGTCCCTCCTCCACCCTCCGCGCGCAGCGGAACAACTCGAAGATCTTCACCGGGTCGCGGCCAGCGCGAGAGCAGGATCGTCTTGCGGATCGGCGGGGCGTAGTGCTGGAGGAAGTCGACGTCGATCCGCCTCGCGCCGCGGCCGCGGCGGGCGAGCTGCGTGATCGTCCGGCCGAGCAGGTCGCGGAAGACGGCCCAGATTGCCTCGAGCGAGTCAACCGAGCCGTCGAACTCGATCTTCGCCTCGACCGTCTCGACGTGCTCCAGCGGCACGAGCGGCTCGGGCAGCCGGCCGATCGCCTGGTCGATCCGCTCGCCCAGCCGCGTGGCCGAACCGCGACGGCAGCACGTCGCGCGGCAACTCCATCACCTGCCCGATCGTCGACAGCCCGAGGTGGTGCAGCTGCCGCCGCCACGTCGCGCCCCAGCGCAGGGCGGCGGGCGGCAGCGAGGCGAGGGCGGCCTCGATCGTGCGCTCGTCGCCGTCGTCCTCGATGATCGCGCCGTCCTCGTCGCCGGCCGACGCCGCCGCCCACGCCGCCCTGGGCGTCGGCGCGACGGCCACGCGCGCCGTCACGCCCATTGCCGCTGCTGCCGCACGCACCTGCCGCACGAGGTTGTCCAGGCCGTCGAACAGCTCGCAGCCGGTGACGTCGAGGAAGAGCGCGACGGGTCGCCCTCCCGCGCCTCCCGCCTCGGCCCGACCTCCGCCCGCGCGCCGACGCCGACGCCGACGCCGGCCGGTGTTCGTGGTCGCCGTCGCCGTCGCGGCCGATCGCGACGACGGGGCTGAGCGCATCATCCGGCGGGCGAGCCGCCACCAGCGCCTTGTCGTCGCGGACCGCGTCCTGCTCGGCGTGCCGCACGTCGGGCCGCAGAGCGAGCGGGCCCTGGTGAGCGTCATGCCCCCCCCCCCGGCGGACGCCGAAGGCCGCCGCCCTGTCCGACGCCGCGACGATCACCTGCCGGTCGGCGATCGTGCGGAGGATGACGAGGGGAGGGGCGGAGCGCGGAGCGCGGAAGGCACGGCGACCCGCGGCGCCAGCTGGGGAACCGTCTTCAGGTACGACGGGCCTGCCGACCGTACCGACGGCGTCATGCACGCCCACCGCGGCGGCTTGCTGGACGTGTCGAATCATCTTCGCCGGGCGGACGCGCACGGCGACGACGGAACGAGAGCGACCGGCGGCGCGCGGGCCGCCTCGTCCTCGGCTGGTCCTTCACCTTTGGGCGGCAGATGATTTGCCGCTTGATGTCTGATGAGCGGCAGCTCTCTTCTCGGAAATCCGAGCAGAGGGTATGGGAGAGGGACCGTGGCGACCGGCATCTTCATTTGAAGGAACGTCTCATCCCCTCTCCCCTGCCCTCTCCCCAGCGTACTGGGGAGGGGAGTGGCAAAAGTGCGATGGCCGGTGACCAGAGGATCATCACGCCTCGTTCGTGAGGTGCTCTCGGTCCCCCTGCCCCCGTACTCGGGGAGAGGGTTAGGGTGTGAGGATCTTGCCGTTGATGCTCCCCTCACAGCAAGCGCCGGTGGCGAGATCCCTCACTCACTCCTCTCCCCCGATACGGGGGAGAGGGAGTGAGTGCTCGGACCCGCCGCGGCTCGCCGCGTCGGCAGCCGGCGGACGGGCGGCGGCGTCCCCCCGGGTTACGCGCGCCGCGCCGCGCCGGTGCCGGGCGCGGCGTCCCCCTTCGTACCCCTCGCGTTTCTGTTTTGCCTTCCGTGCCTGTTCGTCCTGCGGGAAGACTCCGCGGCGGAGCCGCTGGGCTCCGTCCCCGGGCGCGAAGGAAGGTCCTTGCTCCTCCGCTCCTCCCTCCCGCTCCTCCGTGCCGCCGTGCCTCCGTGCTCTCCGTGCCTGCCTTCGCTCCTCAGACCGCGACCGTGCGAGCCGCCGGTTGGCGAGGCCGATCGGCCAGCTGCTCGCGCGCAAAGAATGTGTCTCACGGCTGTACTCCAAGAAGACGGATCCCCGACGCGTCCTCCGTGACCGTGAAGCAGTTCAAGTCTCCAGCGTTGAACCGCGCCCGCCCGGCGCGGGGCGCACGAGCCACCGCGTGGCGGCGGCGTAGTCCGACGAGGCGGGCCGGCGGGGCTGCATCAGCAAGCGCGACCGCGCCCCCCTGTTCGGCCGCCAGTTGCAGCCGGCGGCCTCGACCCGCGACAGGCGGGGCCGGGGCGGCCACCACCGCGCCCACGCCCTTGCACCGCAGGCACTCGGCCACGGCCCAGTTCTGCTCCGCGATGCGCGACCGCACGAGGAACAGCCGCTCGAGCGGCACGCCGCGCCGGGCCGCGCGGGCGGGTACAACTCCCGCCGCGGGTCGAGCCAGACGAGGGAGCGGGGCGGAGGGGGGAGGAGCGGGGGGTGGGGAGTGAAGGCGTGGTCGGGTGGTGGAGTGGTGGAGTGGTGGAGTCCCGAGGTCATCACGGGAGGGGGTGACCGCAGGCCCACCTTCCGACTCCGCCACCCACCACCCGACCACTCCACCACCTCCTCATCTCCCCACTCCTCACTCTCCACTCCCCACTCCGCCTCCTCCTCCCGGATCGCGCGTCGCGCAAGGAGCGTGGCGACGAACAGCGGCAGGCCGTCCTCGGCGCGTGAGCAGTTCGTGCACGCGCCGCGGGCGAACGCGCGCCGGGCAGCAGCGCGTCCAGCCGCCGCCAGCCTGGTCGTGAACGACCCGGCCGGGTCGGCCGCCCGCAGCGCGCGCCTCGCCCAGGGCGTGTAGCTTGCCGTCGTGACATGAGATCAACTGCATCGCGGAACCCTTCCCCTTGGTTCGACTCGTTCGGACGTTGTTAGGGTATAGCTGTATCGGCAGCGTGGCGTCAATCCCGTAGGAAATCGGAAAGATTTAAGGACCCAAAACGGCACGAGCGCGCCGCCGCGGCACGCGCGCGCGCCACAACCCGTCGGGCCAGTGGCCGGCGCGCCACACGCGGTGGGGCGAACGCCCGCGTTAAACGGCGAAGCGCCGCGGCCGCCTGGGCCACGCAGCGGGACGAAAACAAAAATCGGGGAGGCTGGCGCGGGCGCAGTCGGAATGGTTCCCTAACCGCTGTGGTCAGGCGAGAGCGTTAGGGTGGGGGCCCTCGCCGGACCGGCGGAAGGCGGACGCCGGACATCCGACACTGAATGCCGGACGTCGAACGAAGCAGTTTCTCGTCGATGCGCCCGAGAGACGGAACCGCCAGGCGCGCCCGCCGACCACTACTACGGCATCGGGAAGTACGGCTCGACGAACTTGTGGATGACGAGGTAGGCGACGGCGGCCATGAACGCCGCGCAGGGGATCGTGAGGACCCAGGCGGTGACGATGCGCTGGCCCCAGATCCAGCGGACGCTGCGCACGCCCCGGGTCGTGCCGACGCCGAGGATCGAGCCGGTGATCGCGTGGGTGGTGGAGATCGGGATGCCCAGGTTCGTCGCCGCGATGATCGTCGCCGCCGCCGACGTCTCGGCGCAGAACCCGCCGACCGGCTGGAGCCGGGTGATGCCGCTGCCCATCGTCTTGACGATGCGCCACCCGCCGAACATCGTGCCCAAGCCGATCGCGAAGTGGCACAGCAGGATCACCCACGGCGCGACCGAGTGCTCGTGGCCGAAGACGTTGAGGTAGTCGAACCAGCTCCCGTCCGGGTCGGGGGCGGCCCAGTGCCCGAGGTTCGCGGAGGTCAGGAGCATCACGATGATGCCCATCGTCTTCTGCGCGTCGTTACCGCCGTGGCTCAGGCTGAACACGGCGGCGGAGAACAGCTGCATCCGGCGGAACCAACCGTCGACGCGGCTGGGGTGCGAGCGGCGGAAGATCCACGCCGTCGCGACCATGAACAGCCCGCCGACCAGGAAGCCGATGATCGGCCCGAGGAAGATGAACAGGATGATCCCCTGCCACCGCCCCGGCCAGATCAGCACGCCGGTGCCCGCCTTGGTGACCGCCGCGCCGGCGATGGCGGCGACGAGCGCGTGCGACGAACTGGTGGGCAGCGCCAGCAGCCAGGTGATGACGTTCCAGGCGATCGCGCCGAGCAGGGCGGCGGTCACGACCCAGACGTCGACGACGGCCGGGTCGACCAGCCCCTTGGAGATCGTCGCCGACACCTGCGTGCCGAACACGAACGCCGCGACGAAGTTGAAGAACGCCGCCCACGCGACGGCCGCCGTCGGCGTCAGCACGCGCGTCGAGACGATCGTCGCGATCGAGTTGGCCGCGTCGTGGAACCCGTTGAGGAAGTCGAAGACCAGGGCGATGAAGATGATGATCAGGAGGAGGGGGAGCATTTGAGGAGATTTTGGATTGCGGATTGCGGATTTCGGATTGAAAGGCGGGGCGGAGCGCCGCGGCGGCGGCACCGGGCCGGCGCGGCGGGTGGTGAATGCGGCGGGCGGGCGAGCGGACCTCGTCCGTCAATCCAAAATCCGCAATCCCAAATCCAAAATCCTCTTCACCCGTTCTTCAAGACGATCCGCTCGAGCGTGTTCCCCACGTCCTCGCAGTCGTCGATCGCCTCCTCGATCAGGTCGTAGAGCTCCTTCCACTTCAGCACCTCCAGCGCGTCGGTGCCGCCGGCGAAGAGGCGGCTCATGGCGGCGTGGTGGTTGTCGTCGCCGATGCTCTCCTTGTGGTGGATCTCGATCAGCTTGTCGCTCAGCTCCGAGAGCTTGCGGCTCTTGCGCAGCCGGTGGACGGCGTCGCTGACGGCGACCGTCGCCTGCACGAGCACGTCGGCCTGCTTCTGGAAGTCCGGCTCGACCGCCTTGAGGTGGAACAGCGGGAACCGCTTGGCCAGCGCGTCGATGTTGTCGATGATGTCGTCGAGCTGCCCGACGAGCTGGTGGATGTCCTCGCGGTCGAACGGGGTGATGAACGTGCGGTCGAGACGGTCCAGCGCCTTGTGCGCCAGCCCGTCGGCGGCGTGCTCCTCGTCGCGGATGCGCTGGATCGACGCGTCGGAGTGCGGGTACGTGCGCGCGAGCTGCCGCAAATGCTCGGCCGCGCTGACCGCGTGGCGCGACAGCTCCTCGAAGAGGTCGTAAAAGACGGTGTCCTTCGGCAGGAGATTAAACATCCGCGATCATGTGCAAAAGGTTAACGTTCCGTTAATGCGGCCGGATTGTAGAACCACCCGGCGGAAGTGCAAGGAAGCGGGGAGTGGGGAGTGGGGAGTGGGGAGTAGAAGAGTGGTGGGGTGGTGGAGTTGGAAATGCGGGAGCGGTAGTCGCCTCTCGTTCCCACCGTCCTCACCCGACCACTCCACCACTTGACTGCTCAACCACCTCCTCTGCACCCCACCGCTCGATTACTCCACCACCTCCTCCCCACCCTCCACTCCCCACTCTTCCACCCCCCCACCCCTCACCTTGCACGCTCCGCGCGGCCCACCTATGCTCTGGATCGTTCGCTAGGGGTGGTCGCGGCACCGTACGCCGGGACCTGAGATCAAACCCTTGGAACCTGATCCGGCTCACCCCGGCGTAGGGAAGCGACATCGCGCACACGGCGGCGGCGGCACGACGCGCCCGCCGCCCCGCGCCCGCCTTCTTCCCCACGCTATTCCCGAGCCGGCCTCTTCTTACGGCGTCGCCACTCGCGTTCTTTTATCGACGCGCCCGGGCGACGCGGGAGCAGTCCGCCATGGCCCGGCCCGACACGACCAACATCGACCGTTCGTTCACCCTCCCGCCGCTCGGCGACAATCCCTCGACCGACCGCCAGGGCACCACGCCCGGCTCGTTCGCCAACCGGGGCCGGGTCGGCACGCCGTGGACGTTCAGCAGCCCCGACACGCCGGGCATGCCCCAGCCGAGCGACAAGACGGCGTGGGACTTCCTGCCGGAGGGATGGAGCACCGGCATCGGGCACTTGAATCGTCCGGTCGGCTCCGAATCCCTCGATCCTGCATTGGAGCCAATCGAGGTCAAAGGTCGTGTGCACTTTATAGATTCTCTGCAGCGTCTGCGTTGGGTGATTCGACCGGACGGGTTCAATCCCGTCACCCAGCTCGAACACGCCCGCCTCGGCATCATCACGCCCGAGATGGCCCGCGTCGCCACGCGCGAGCCGCACCTGACGGCCGCGCAGGTTCGCGACGAGGTCGCCGCCGGCCGCATGGTCATCCCGGCCAACCGCAACCACCTGAAGTACCACCTCGACCCGATGGCGATCGGCCGGGCGTCGCTCACGAAGATCAACGCGAACATGGGCGCGTCGCCGGTTTCGTCGGGCACGGATGAGGAAGTCGAGAAACTGAAGTGGGCCGAGCGGTGGGGGGCCGACACGGTGATGGACCTCTCCACCGGCGGCGACCTCGACGCCTGCCGCGACGCGATCGTGAAGAACAGCACCGTGCCGATCGGCACCGTCCCGATCTACTCGATGATCATCGGGAAGAAGCTCGAGGACCTCGACGAGCAACTCGTTCTTGCGACGCTCGAGCACCAGGCTCGCCAGGGCGTCGACTACTTCACGATCCACGCCGGCGTGCTGAAGGAGCACCTGCCGCACGTGCGCAAGCGCCTCATCGGCATCGTCAGCCGCGGCGGCAGCCTCCTGGCGAAGTGGATGATCCACCACAACCGTCAGAACCTGATGTACACGATGTGGGAGGACATCTGCGACGTGATGCGCGAGCACGACGTCACGTTCAGCATCGGCGACGGCCTCCGCCCCGGCGGCTTGGCCGACGCGAGCGACACGGCGCAGCTCGCGGAACTGGCGACGATCGGCGAGCTCACCGAGCGCGCCTGGCGCAAGGGCGTGCAGGTGATGGTCGAGGGCCCCGGCCACGTGCCGCTCGACCAGATCGAGTACAACATGAAGCTCCAGCGGCGGCTCTGCCACGGCGCGCCGTTCTACGTGCTCGGGCCGCTCGTGACCGACATCTTCCCCGGCTACGACCACATCACGAGTTGCATCGGCGCCACGTCGGCCGGCTACCACGGCGCGAGCATGCTGTGTTACGTGACGCCGAAGGAGCACCTAGGCCTGCCGAAGAAGGACGACGTGAAGCAGGGGTGCGTCGCCTACAAGATCGCCGCCCACGCCGCCGACGTCGCGCTGGGCATCCCCGGCTCCCGCGACCGCGACGACGAACTGACCAAGGCCCGTGCCGCCCTCAACTGGCAGAAGCACTTCGACCTCAGCTTCGATCCCGACCTCGCCCGCGCCTACCACGACGAGGACCTGACGGTCGACACCGACTTCTGCGCCATGTGCGGCCACGACTGGTGCAGCGTGCATCAGCAAGGAGATCACCGACTTCTACAGCGGCAAGGACAACGCCGCCCAACCCGCCAAACCGGCCATGGCCTCCCCCGGCATCAACGCCGCCGCCGCCGAGGTCCTGAAGCAAGCGCGGCAACCTCACGCAGGAGGAGATCCACAAGCTCGCCCACAAGGGCAAGAAGGCCGTCTGCCACACCGACAACGTGAAGGACGCCGACGAGGCGAAGAAGGTGCAGCAGGAAAAGCTGGTCACCCTCGGTATCGGCGTGAAGACCAGCGACAGCGTGATCTGAAGCTGGCGACATCAATGGCGCGCGATGGAGTAGCCGTAACGGCCGTGCACATGAATCAGGAGAGTAAGGACCCGTTGCCCCTTTACCGACCGCCGCTCGAATTTCGGGCCGGGCATTGCACCATCTGCAACGCCGACAGTCTCGTTTGCCTCGCCGTGGACTATCTCATCGCGCCGCCCCTCCTGTGATCGGGATCGGACTTGGGAAGTAGAGGCGGCAAATGAGATCTCCCGCTGCCAGTGGTGCGACCGACAGGCGAATTGGCCGGACGAGTGGCCCTGGGATTACGAGGAGATCTCGGTCTGCGTTGACTGCCTGCGGGCGGGTCGCGCGGCGATCTCGCATGCCACAGAACTGGCTTCCTCAGTCCACCACTCGCGATCAAGGGCGGCTGGACGGCGGCTCTGCCGTGTTGGAGAAAGCCCGGCAGTACGGCTTGGAGACGAGCGTCATAAAGGAATTCAGCGACGGCAGCCAAAGCATCGGCGTTCATCTCCCGCAGGGGCAACTCGATGAGCTGATGCGAACGCCGCGGCACCCGACGCTTCAGCAGGAACACTGGACTTACCACTGCGGCGGCTGGGTAACGTACCTCGGGAAGTGGGAGAAGCCGGACTTCGAGCGGCAGCGCCGGGACGCGCTTTCGAGTGGTTCGCGCAGCACTTCAACAAGCCCGACGATGCCAAGATGTATTGGGACTGGCTCGGTGACGACACCGCCTGGTCCTGTGTTTTCGTGTGCCCCCGCTGTCATGTGCATAAGGTCTATTGCGACATCACGTGAAACCCGCCCCACTCCCGACGGCACTTTTATCCACTGCCGGACAACTACGTGCACGACGACGGACCACAAGGCTGCGCGGGCTCAAAACGCTGAAGCCGCGCGCGTGGCGGTGAACGAGAGCGCGCTGTTAGGTATAACGAACCCATCTGGTCCCGCCAGGAGCAATGCCCCCATTGCCCGCCGGTCCGCGCCACAATCATCCCGGCGCACCGACGCCCACTCGGGGCGACGACGCGCGCCACGCCGTCGACCATTTCGTCGTGAACATCAAAGACGGTCGTTGCCGTAAGATTCGCCTACGGTATGGAGCCACCCTCATGACCGACCTCCTCCCCTACGAATCGCCGGCCCGCCGCGATCGAGGCGGGGGAGACGGTGTTGTGGGAGCGCGCGCGTCCGCGGGCGCTGGCGCTGGGGCTAAGGGGGCGGCGACCGTCTGTTGCGTGACGGACCGGGCGGCGGTTTACTTTCGCCAGGAGCCGAGCGGGGACGTGGCGACGCCGTCGGTCGGGCGGGTGACGCTGGCGGACGTGGCGTTCCTGCAGGTGTCGGTCCGGCGGGACGGGGCGGCCGACGTGGCCGTGGGGCGACGGGTTCGCCCGCTTCGAGAAGGTGCCGGACTGGGCGCGAGCCGGTCCGGCTCATCGCGGCCGCCGCGGCGTCGCGGGCGGGGCGCACGTGGCCGACGCGCGCCGCGTGCGGCGGCGGCGGCGGCAGGGTCGCGGCCGTCGCGGTTGCGGCGGCGGCCACGGGGTCATCAATCATGACGGACCGCGTCGCGCCACTGCGTCACGCCCCCGGCCGCCGCGCCGGCGGGGCCGTCGCCGCCCGAGGTGCCGGCGGACGTCGACCTGCTGCCGGGCGAGCGCGTGCTGTGGGTCGGCCGTCCGCGGCCGCGCGACCCGCTCGACGGCGCCGCAATCCTGGGCGTGTGCCGCACGATCGCGTGGCTGTGCGTTCCCGCCGCGGCGCTGGTCGCCCGGTTCGTCGGCTTCGGGTGGGGACCGGTTGACGTGCCGTGGATCGTCGTGGTCGGCGCCGGCTTCTGGCTTGCGATCGGGCTCTGGCATCTGCTGGTCTCGCCGCACACGCTCGCCGGCCGCCGCGCCCGCACCGCGTACGTGCTGACCGACGTTCGCGCGATCACGATCACGCGCGTGCGGCGGCGCCTCCACCTCGACTCGCGCTTCCTCGACCTCGCCACCGGCGTCTCGCTCGTCGAGCGGCCCGACGGCTACGGCGACGTCGGCACGCAGCAGGGCAGCAACTTCGAGCGCGTCCCGGACGCCCGCGGGGTCCACACGCTGCTGGCCGACGCCGTCCGCCACGCCGGCGGCAACCCGACCCGCACGACCGCGTCGCCCGAAGACCTCGCCGGCGACGGCGGCCACGACGCGATGCCCTCGTGAGCCGGCGTCCCGCCTCTTCAGCGGTCCCGCGCGTTCGATGTTGTTAACGGCCCGAGACACGCGCGTCGGCCGGCGTGGAACACAACGCCTCGCCTCCGTGTTCGCCGTCAGGCGGCAGGGCGAGGTTCGGGACGAAGGCGAACAGACCAAGCGAATCGCCCGAGGCTCGTTATCTTTCGTCGCCATTCGACGTTTGGCTCGGCCGCGAGAGGGGACGCGCCAACCGGCGATCGACACATCCCGATCGACTCCTCGCGTTGACCGGTGACCTTTTCGTTGCGACGCCCGCACGTCGCGGTCGACGCAAAGGCGAGTCCCACGGCGGGGGACCGGCCGCTGCGCCGCAACCGCCATGATTGTCGAATGCTGTGGCGGACCGCACGTGCCGCCGCATCACTTCCGTCGCTGATATCCGCCGTCGGCCTGCGGTATACTTCCGCCATGGTCGCAAACACCACGATCGACCAGCGCTTCCTGCCGCCGCCCGAGCCGTGGATCGCGGGTCGCTGGCGGGTCCCGCACTTCACGCGCGCCGACGCCGAGGCCATGATCCGGATCGGCATCATCCCGGAGGACGCGTCGACCGAACTGCTGCACGGCGTAATCGTCCTGAAAGACCGGTCGGCCCACGATCAAGACCCCACCATGATCGGGAAAGATCACCGCAAGTGCGTCGAACGCTTCTCGGCATTACGGAAGGCGATTGATTGCGAGGTTCGGCACGTCGAGTCGCAGCAGCCGCTCGTCTGCTCCGACATCCACCAGCCCGAGCCGGACATCATGGTGCTCCGGGGTACGCTCGACGATTACGCCGATCTCCCGCTCGCCGCCGACGCGTATTGCGTCGTCGAGGTGGCCGACAGCAGCCTCGATCGCGACGAGGGGATCAAGCTGTACTGGTACGCCCGCGCCGGCGTGCCGCAGTACGTCGTCGTCAACCTCCGCAACCGCACGGCGGAGGTCTACACGTCGCCGGATGTGACGGCCGGCACCTACGCGCCGCCGGCGGTGGTGGCGGAGGACGGCGTGCTGTCGCTGCGCGTCGGGGCGGAGGCGGTGTTCGACATTCCGTTGCGAGACGTCCTTCCCTGATCGCGCGTTCTGCAGCGCCGCGCCGGCGCCGGTCGCACATTGGTGGCTCGTCGTTCAAAACTGCGCACTGCACGGCACCCCGGCCCACGCTCCGAACATCAGACTGGCAGTGAGGTGGCCGCAGGCTGCGCCGCCGTCACAGCGACACGTTCGGCGACGCCATAACGCGCACCGCGCAGCGCCCGGTGGCCACCTCGTCGTCGCAGAGCATCGGAATCATCCAGCGCAGGTTGGGGATCACGTCACCCGGCAGCGCGCCGATGGCGTGAACCTCCAGCGCCTCGTCGGTCATCGGCCGCGCCCCGTCGACGTCGCCGAACGCGCGGAAGAAGTGGCCGGCCCAGCCGCGGCCGGAGCCGGCGTCGTCCTGGCCGCTGAGGGTCAGCACGTGTTGCCAGCGCGACTCGGGCAGGTCGACGCCGGCCTCCTCGCGGAACTCCCGGCGCATCGCGGTGGCGGGCGATTCACCGGGATCGATCTTGCCGCCGACGCCGTTGAGCTTCCCCGCCTGCCACGCCGGGCGGTTCTTGCGGATGAGCAGGACGCGCGTGCGGTCCGGGGTGAAGAGGAAGCCGCAGACGTAGCCTTGGACGAACGCCATCGGGCGGGCCATAGTAGCGACGGCCCCCGCGCTCGGACAGACGGCGCGACACCGGGCGGCCCGTAAGGGCCGTGCGGCTCCGCTGCCGGTCCTGAGCAGAATCCCGCGCCCGCGCGATCGCTCCGGCGCTAGACGTCGTATCATCAGCGGCATGCCCGATCCCGTCGACGAGTACCGACTTCTCCGCGACCGCATCGATCGCGAGGCCGGGCTGCTCGTCGACCTGCACTGCAAGCACATCGCCTGTAAGGCCGGCTGCCACGACTGCTGCACCGACCTGACCGTGTCGGCTGTGGAGTACGAGTCGATTCGCCGCGAGCTCGCAGACGCGGGCGTGACGCCTGAGGGGGTCGCCGGCGACGCGGGAGCGGCGTGCGGGTTCCTCCGCGGCGGCCTGTGCGGGCTCTACCGCGCGCGGCCGCTGATCTGCCGCACGCACGGCCCGCCGGTGGCGTTCCTCGACGACGAGGCGTCGCCGCCGCAGATGAGCGTCTCGTTCTGCCCGAAGAATTTCACGGACGCCGACGAGGACGACCTCGATTTCGGGCCCGAGAACACGCTCGAACTCGACGCGATGAATCTGGAGTTGGCGCGGATTGACGCGGACTTCGTCGCGGCGTCTGCAGCGTCCGGTGGCGACCGGCCGGGCAGGCGTGTCTCGCTGCGACAGTTGTTCGTGGATCTTCCACGCCCACCGGTCCCTCGGCCTTCATAGCAGCTCCTTCCTACCCAGCGCGATCCGCACACCTGGCCGTCGAAAATTGCGTTCGCGGATCTGCGCTCCCACGGAGTCGGAAGCAGAACCGCCCTGCGGCTAAAATGGGTCCGCGCGAGAGATGTTGAACCGCACCGCTCCGCGCGTGATTTGAACGGGATTTTCCGTAACCTCTTCACCGAGATCGAAGTTTCATCGCGATCGAAGTAGTTGCGTGACGCGCGTCGTGGGAAAGGGCGTGGACGCACCGAACGCCGACCATCGACTGACGGGAGGAAACGCGCGTGGAGAAGAGGGCACTGGTCGTCTGGGGCGGATGGGACGGGCACGAGCCGGGCAAGGTCGCGGCGCTGCTGGAGCGCGTACTGGCCGAAGACGGGTTCCGCGTAGAAAGTCGTAACTCGCTCGACCCGTTCTCCGACCGCGCCGGCCTGGCGCAGTTCGACCTCATCGTCCCGAACTGGACGATGGGCACGCTCACGGCCGAGCAGGAGCAGAACGTCTGCGGCGTCGTTCGCGAGCAGGGCGTGGGCGTGGCCGGGTGCCACGGCGGGATGTGCGACGCGTTCCGCGCCGCCAGCGAGTGGCAGTTCATGACCGGCGGCCAGTGGGTCGCCCATCCGGGCAACGACGGCACGCGGTACACCGTCAATATCGCGAAAGAGCCGAGCCCTATCACGGCCGGCGTGGTCGACTTCGAGGTCGTCAGCGAGCAGTATTACCTCCACGTCGACCCGGCCGTGCGCGTGCTGGCGACGACGCGCTTCCCGACCGCCGACGGTCCGCACGTGCCCAACGGCCCGGTCGACATGCCCGTCTTCTGGACGAAGCGCTACGGCCGGGGCCGGGTCTTCTACAGCGCGATCGGCCACCGCGCCGCCCACGTCGAGACCGAGCCGCACCTGACGGTCCTCAGGAGAGGCTTCCAGTGGGCGGCACGGTCGGGGGATAAAGTGGGGTTCACCACGGAGAGCACGGAGAACGCGTAGAAGCGCAAGGCGAGGGTGGAGGGTGGAGGGTGGAGGGTGGAGGAATTTCAAGGACGAAGACAGTGACTCGGCGTCGCTCGTCTTCCTCCGCCTTCCGTCTTTCATCCTCGCTTCGTTCCTTTCCCCTCCGTGTCCTCCGTGTCCTCCGGGGTCAAACACCCTTCTCGCGTCCGGAAAAACCCCATCCCCGCACGTGAATTGCAAAACGCCGCCCGCCTCACCAGAATCCCCACCCATGATCATCACGATCGACGGCCCCGCGGGGACCGGTAAGTCGAGCGTCGCCCATACCGTCGCCGAGCGACTGGGGTTCGATTTCCTCGACACCGGGGCCATGTACCGGGCCATCGGTCTGGAGGCGGTGCGGCGGGAGGCGAACCTGGAAGACCCGCGCGAGCTGGCGTTCATCGCCCGCCACGTGCGCATCACGTTCGACTACGCGCGGCACCCGCCGGGCGTGCTACTCAACGGCGAGCCGGTCGGGCACCTCGTCCGCAGCGGCGAGGCGACGCGTGCCGCGTCGTACGTGGCGACCGTGCCGGCGATCCGGGAGATGCTCGTCGCCCAGCAGCGGCTGATCGGCGCCGAGCGGCCGAACCTCGTGACCGAGGGGCGCGACCAGGGGAGCGTGGTGTTCCCCGACGCCGGCGTGAAGATCTACCTCGATGCCTCGCCCGCCGAGCGGGCCCGCCGCCGCGCCGCGCAGCTGCGGGCGCGTGGCGAGATCGTCGACCAGGCGGAGATCCTGAAACAGATCGTCGCCCGCGACCAGCGCGACAAGAGCCGCAGCGTCGGCCCCCAGGCGATCCCCGAGGGGGCGCACGTGATCGACACGACCCGCATCACACAGGACGAGGTCGTCGAGCAGATCGTGGCCGCCGCGGCCCGAGCCAAGGAACGCGTCGCATGACCAAGCCGCCGTCCCCGGTGTGGAAGCTCACGCAGACGCTCTGCCGCATCCTGACCACCGTCGTCTTCGACTTCAAAGCCTACGGCGTGCACCACGTGCCGGCCGAGGGGGGCGTGCTGCTCGTGACGAACCACGAGAGCTACCTCGACCCGGTCCTGATCGGCGTGCAACTGCCGCGGCCGATCAGCTACCTCGCCAAATCGGAACTGTTCATCAATCCGGTCTTCGGCTGGCTGATCCGCAACCTCAATGCCTACCCCGTGCGGCAGGGGGCCGGCGACGTCGGCGCGATGAAGGAGACGATCAAGCGCCTCCAGGAGGGGCACCTGCTGAACATCTTCCCCGAGGGGTCGCGCACCGAGACCGGCGAGTTGCTGCCGATCGCGCCGGGCGTGGCGCTGGTCGTCCGCCGGGCCGGCGTGCCGATCGTGCCGTGCATCATCGAGGGATCGTTCGAGTCGATGCCCCGCGGCCGCGCGATCCCGCACCGCCGCCCGATCGCCGTCATGTACGGCCCGCCGATGAACGTGGACGGGATGAAGTCGGA
The DNA here is from genome assembly GCA_030448225.1 of Phycisphaerae bacterium. The sequence goes on along the minus strand of JAUJNJ010000001.1, from coordinate 70,205 downwards.
CCAGATCGTGCGGCTGATCGACGAGACGTTCCACCGCATGAGCGCCGACCTCACCGCCCGCGTCCGCGCCGACCGCGCGGCCGCCGCGGGACGGTAGTTGCATGATTCCCTGAGAGGTGCGATCGATCCCCCGGCTCTATTCGGCGTACAGTCGCAGGCGCCGCAGCACCTCGTACACGACGTCCGGGTCGCGCGAAGTAGCTGAAGTGCAGTTTGCGCGTGCGGCCGTCAAAATCGAGTTCCGTCATCTTCGGCGGGATGAAGTTGAGCTGGCGGGGGTCGCTCTACTGCTGCGCGACCACCGCCAGCGGCAGGCCGGCGCAGACGCACCACGTCGCCTGACCTCCGCTAATCGATGGGAGGGCGGCCGCGGCGATCACACCGCGTATGAACTCATCGACCGACACATCATCCGGCAGTTCCAGTTCCCGCGGATGAGGGGCGTCGCCGTCATCGCCGGCACAGTCGCTGTCGCGGGTGAAGTAGATCTTCATGGCGCTGGCCGATACCGCTTCTGTGCCGCGCACCGGGCGGCCCGGTGCAACCTGTTCGCGGCGGCGACCAGTGCTTTGAACGGCTGCCTATCGCGGGAGTCGGACCTGCCACGTGCACCCCGAGTTATGGCGCGGGTTTGGTCACCGCCGGTTTCGTTGCGGGCCTCGTCACGGGACGCGTGGCCGGCGGCGGGGCGAGGTCGACGTCTACGACGGCGGTGAAGTAGCGCCAGCCGCGGCCGAGGAAGAGCTGGTCCTTCAGCATCGTGTCCAGGCTCGGCTTCAGCATCCCCTCGAAGCGCGGCTTCTTGTTCACCGTGATCACGACCGGCTCGCGGAAGTTGACGGTCTGGTCGTTGAAGTAGAACCGCATCGTCGCCACGTTCCGCGACAGCGCCTGCACCCGGTTCGACCCCGGCCGCACGGCCTGCACGTGCCACGCGTTGGCGTGGACCGTCATGAACCCGGTGCCGTGGTGGAACAGCAACCGCTGCTCCTTGCCCGGGCTGAGCGGCTGGTAGACCTGCACCCAGTCGACGCGGTTGAACACGACGTCCGGGCGGTTCGATTGCAGGTACACCTCCGGCGGGTAGATGTCGCGCACGCGGGCGATCATCTTGCCGTACGCGCGCTCGGCGACGTCGGCGCCGGGGGCGTGGCCGAGGCCCTTGGTCTCCTCGTAGTCGACGTCGAGCTTCAGGCCGCGGATCGCCTTGACGATCTGGCGGCTGAAGTTGACCTTCAGCACCTCGTCGTCGACGTCGTGCCAGACGACCGGCAGCACGTTGCGCAGGTTCATCAGCCGCAGCCGCTGCCAGTCACCGGTGGCGGCGCCGGCGAGCGGGTTGATCGCCGCGAAGTACGTCGGGTAGTGCAGGCCGAGGTTCCACACCGCGTGCGCGGCCATCGAGTGGCCGACGAGGTAGACGCGGGCGGGGTCGAGGTTCACGCGCCCGTACGCGTGACGGACCGGCTGGAACGCGCCGTTCATGCCGTCGTAGCTCGGGCCGTACAACTCGTCGAAGTTCAGCAGCGGCATCAGGACGATCGCGTCCGGGTGGCGGGCGAGTTCCTCCTCGATCCACGCCGTGTAGATCCGCGACACCTCCTCCGGCCCCGGCGGCGGCTTCGTGGTGAACGCGTGGGCGCCCGGCAGGCGCACGACGAGCGGCCACGGGCGGGTCCGTTCGTACTTGGCCGGCACGCCGAGGAAGTAGCGCACCCGGTGCGGCCCGAGGCGCTCGTTGACGTAGTAGACGCCGCCCCCTTCCAGCGCCGGCCAGTTCATCCGCACGCGCGCGAGCCGGCCGAGGAGGTTGACGTCGAGCCGCATCTTCTCCAGGTCGGCTTGGACGACCTTGCGCTCCGTTGCCGACGGCGCGTCGAAGAACCGTTCGATCAGGAGGTGCGCCGCGCGAACGGCCTTGAACGCGTCGGGCTTGAAGGTCGGGCCGAGCTCGCGCTGGTAGATGCGGCGGAGCGCCGCGTCGGGAATGACGTCGGCGGGATCGAAGCGTTCGCGCGGGGCGGGTTGCGTGGCGGCGGCGGGCGGGGCGGGTTGGGCGGCCGCGAGCGGGACAACGCACGTCAGCAGGAACAGCATCCCCGCGAGGTGAGGCCGACGGTTGCGGAGCATCGTGGTCCCCGACGGTTGCGGGACGCCGGCCTGTTCCCTCACCCACGCGCGCGCCGAGAAGACGGTTGGGGCGGCCGGCGGAACCGGAGGAGTAGTTGGGTGGTGGTGTGGTTGAGTAGTGGAGCAGACGGCCTCCCACGCCACCACTCCGCCACCCAACTACTCCTCCGTTCGCCGGCAAGAACGCTATTACTTCTCTTCGATCTTGATCCCGGTGATCTTCGTCGGGTTGTTCGGGCGGTCGTTGCGGTCCTTGGGGGCCTTGGCGATCTTGTCGACGACCTCGATGCCGCTCGTCACCTCGCCGAACGCGGTGTACTGGTTGTCGAGGTGCGGCGAGTCGGCGTGCATCAGGAAGAACTGCGAGCCGGCCGAATCCGGGTCGGCGGTGCGGGCGGCGGAGAGGACGCCGCGCTTGTGCTTGCGGGCGTTGAATTCGGCCTTGAGCTTATAGCCCGGGCCGCCGGTGCCGGTGCCGGTCGGGTCGCCCCCCTGGATCATGAACCCGGGGATGACGCGGTGGAAGATCACGCCGTCGTAGAACCCCTCGCGGGCGAGGAACACGAAGCTGTTGACGTGCCCCGGCGCGTCCTTCGGGTAGAGCTGCACGGTGATCGTGCCCTCGGTCGTGTCGACCGTCGCGGTGTAGCTCTTGTTCGGGTCGATCGTCATCGGCGGCGGGGCTTTGTAGGTCTTGGCCATCTGTTGTGCTCCTGGTTGGGAAGGGGCAAGCCTTCACTTTGCGGTCGTTGTCAACGCCGGTCCGGCGGCGGTCGGGACGCGCGCGCGGGGTCGGCGGTGGTCTGGCGGTCGATCTCGCCGGCGCACGCGCACGCGGTGGCGAGGGCGGTAGGGCCGTGCGGCAGGCGAGGGGTGGACGGCCGCGTGACCTCGGCAACTCCGTCGCTCGGGGGGAACGACGGCCGCCCAACCCGCCGCGCCGCGATCGCGCGGGCCGCGGGGAGACGCCGGACCCTCAGGACGCGGAGGATGAACGGATCGCCGCCGAACCGCAAGGCGCGATCGGCGGCGGACCGACTTTTTCCCGCGCCGCGCCGGTCGGTCGGTCGGTCGGGAGACGGGACGCAGAGATTGCTTCATGGGCGACCGACGCCGGCCCGCGTGTAGCCCCGTACGCGCCCGTCGTGTGTGAGCCACGGGGTACCGACCGATGTCCCGTGGGCGCGTGTTTCCGAACGGGCGAACCCACGGAACAAGTTCCGTGGTCGTTCGTGTGAGATTGCCTGAAAGCCCCCGGTAAATCGGGTTCGCTTGCCGCGTGGGGGACGTCTTGGACGTGGCGAATTTTCGCCCCGCGCCGCCGCGCGGAACAAGCGTTGACCTATCGTCGGGGATCGGTTCTAAAGATCGCCCGCGCCGCCCGCGCGCCCGCCGCGGCGCACCCGAACCGCCGCCCGCGCGCGGGGCGGTCCCACTCGCGCAACCCGGGAGCCGCTTGGAAACGACGAAGCCGCAAAAGAGAAAACGCGACGGCAGCTACCACCAGCCGCCCACGATCCGCCGGGGCGATTCGGTCCTGAGCGGCCAGCCGCACTCGTCGTCCGCGATCCGGCCCGCCGCCGACCCCGTCGACACGCTGCGGTTCATGTTCGGCGTCGGCATCGAGTGCTCCTACCCGACCAACGCCGACGGCCGCATGGACCTGCTCCGCGACACGGGCCATTACGAACTGTGGCAGCAGGACCTGAAGCTCGTCCGCGAACTCAACCTCCGCTACCTGCGGTACGGGCCGCCGCTCTACAAGATGTGGAAGGGCCCCGGCGACTACGACTGGAGCTTCCTCGACCCGGTCATGCACGAGATGCGGCGGCTCGGGATCGTGCCGATCATCGACCTGGTGCACTTCGGCCTGCCCGACTGGCTCGGCGACTTCCAGAATCCGGACTGGCCGAAGCACTTCGGCGAGTTCGCCCACAAGTTCGCCGAGCGCTACCCGTGGGTGCGCTACTACACGCCGGTCAACGAGATCTACGTCACCGCGCAGTTCAGCGCGAGCTTCGGGTGGTGGAACGAGCGCCTGCGCAGCGAGCCTAACTGGTACGAGCGGATGAGCGAGCCGGCGTTCGTCACGTGCATCAAGAACTGCGTGCACGGGTCGATCGTCGCGATGCGCGCGATCCTCGACCTCCGCCCCGACGCGATCTTCGTCTACAGCGAGAGCACCGAGTACGTCCACCCCGGCAGCCCCGACACGGTGCACAAGGCCCACTTCATGAACGAGCGGCGGTTCCTGTCGCTCGACCTGCTGTTCGGGCACGACGTCTCGGCCACCGTCTACCGCTACCTGCTCAACAGCGGGATGTCCGAGGAGGAGTACCTGTGGTTCATGGGCCAGCGCGAGCTGCGCAGCCACTGCATCATGGGGACCGACTACTACATCACCAATGAGCACATCCTCCGCCCCGACGGGCGCAGCATCGGCGCGGGCGACGTCTACGGCTACTACGTGATCACCCGCCAGTACTACGACCGCTACCGCCTGCCCGTGATGCACACCGAGACCAACCGCGTGGCGAAGCACGCGGTGGAGTGGCTCTGGAAGGAATGGATGAACCTGCTGCGCCTCCGCGAGGACGGCGTGCCGATCGTCGGCTTCACGTGGTTCGGCCTTGTCGACATGAAGGACTGGGACAGCGCCCTGACGCGCATGCGCGGCACGGTGAACCCCGTCGGCCTCTACACGCTCGGCCGCACGCCGCGGAAGGTCGCGAAGGAATACCGCCGGCTCGTCGAAGAGTACAGCCACCTCCCGATCAGCAGCACGAAGTTCCCGATCCTGACGGCGTAACCGGGACGCGGGTTAATGGCGACCCAAGCCACACCCGCGCACGCGGCGGAACCGCAAGGGCCTTCGACGCGGGGATCGGCGTGACCACCTGAGGTGGCCACGCCAATCGTGCGTGAACTGCGTTCGTCGCAACGCGATGACGCGTGTGACCACGGCCCCACGAACACCGACCTCTGCTATTGGGGTTCTGGCACCACGAATGCACGCACGCCGACGGCGAGATCGCCCCGACGCCGCGTTGGACGGAGATAATGTCGGGCCGCTCGATCAACCATCTCACGCCGCTGTACGACCTACGGCTGTCGCGCGATGCCGGGTACTGACGCACCGCGGCGAACGGCGAATCGCCGTGCTAAACGCTTCCGCGTGCGGCATTCCTGCAATGACCGATCAAGCCCGTGCGGTCCCGCCGGGACGTGATCCGCGTAAGAATTTTCCTCATTTCATTCCCGAGATCCTTGCTAATTCGTGAGGTGGCTTCCCGTTTGCCGTCGCAGATTAACAGCGGCGCGACGGCGTCAGGTTGACACGCCGCCGCTTCCGCTCACGTGCGTACGTGGGGGACCGTTTCATCCATCAGGGAAAGGAACCGCCATGGACGTGAAGAATCAGTCGGCGGCCGGGCAGGGCGCAGCGAGTCCGCCGGGAGCGGAAGACCGTCTCGCCGCCGAGCGGCGCGGCGGCGGCTTTGGGTCGCCGGCGGGCGCGCCGGGTGACCGTGCCGCGGATCTTGCCAAGCAGGGCGCCGAGGACCTCCGCCGCGAGGCGCGGGACGTGAAGGAGTCGGCGAAGCAGGCCGTCTCCGACACGACCGCGCAGGTGAAGCAGGGCGTGCAGAGCGCGACCGAGCAGGCCCGCCAGCAGGCGACGGACGTGGCGCAGCAGCTGAAGGAGCGCGGCGTGACGTTCATCGACGAGCAGAAGGGTCGCGCGGCCGAGGTGTTGCGCGACGTCGTCGCCGCCACCCGCCGCGCCGCCGAGAAACTGCACAACGAGAACGACCACAACCTCGCCGGCTACGCCGACTCGATCGCCGGGCGGCTCGGCTCGCTCGAGGGGTACCTGAACCAGGCGGACGGCCGCCGGCTCGTCCACGACGCCGCCGATCTCGCCCGCCGCCGGCCCGAGTGGATCCTCGGCGGCGCGTTCGTCGTCGGCTTGGCCGTCTCCCGCTTCCTCAAGGCCAGCCGGCCCGACGGCGCCGCGTACGGCAGCTACCGCTACGGCGGCGGCGGCAACTACGGCGGTGGCTCCGCCGGCGGCTACGGCCAAGGCTCGGGCGGCTACACCGCCGGCTCGGGCGGGTACGCCGGCGGCACCGGTGCCGGCACCAGCGGCTATGGCAGCAGCGGCGGCGGGATCGGCTCGACGACGACCGGCGCCATGAGCCGGCCCGACGTGGGCCAGGAGTTCACCGCCGGGCAGCAGGGCGGGCAACAGGCTTGGTCCGGCACGGCCGGGACGTCGCCGTCAACCGACGCCGGCTCGACGGTGCGGACGTATCCGACGGGCGACCTTCCGTCCGCGTCGGGCACCACGCCCAGCGGCGGCGCCGTGCCGCCCCCGATCCCCACGCTCACGACCGCGACCACCCAGCCGTCCGGCATCTCCTCGATGCCTTACCCGCCCGGCGGTTCGTCGGCCGCGACGCGCTCGCCGGCCTCGGCGGATCCCGCGCAGTCCAAGGACGAGCTCGACCGAAATCCGGAGGTGCACTAATGGACACCCGTGACACGAGAAACACGGTCGGTTCCGCCGCCGGACGGGACCTGCGCGACCCGGGATTGGACGGCGGCGTCCCCGACGTCCGCACGCCCGCCGAGCGGGCCGCCATGCGCGACCGCGCCGGCGGCGACGACCGCTCGATCGGCGACCTCGTCAAAGACCTGCGCGACGAGACGACCACGCTCGTTCAGCAGGAACTGGCGCTCGCCAAGACCGAACTGGGCGAAAAGGCGTCTCAGGCGGCGCGCAACAGCGCGTACGTCGGCGTCGGTGCAGTGCTATGCTACCTCGGGCTCTTTTTCGCCCTCACGGCCCTGGCCGTCGGGCTGGCCCTGGCGCTGGACGCGATGGGCCTCGACGACCACGGCTACTGGCTCGCCCCGCTCATCGTCGGCGCGGTCGTCGGCGCGGTCGGGTGGTCCTACACGCAGAAGGGCCTCAAGACGCTCAAGCACCAGTCGCTCACCCCGGACAAGACCGTCCAGTCGCTCCAGGAGGACAAACAATGGCTACAAGAGAAGGTTTCGAAGTGACGTCGTCGTCCTCGTCGACGCCGGAGATCGGGCGGGCCGACGTCACGACCGCGGGGTCGAGCGGCGAGATCCGCGACGACATCCGCCGCACCCGCGCCGAGATGGACCAGACCGTCGACGCCCTCAGCGAGAAGCTCCGCCCGCGACACCTGCTCGACGACATGCTCGACATGTTCCGCAGCAAGGCCGGGAACTCCGACGCCGAGGTCACCCAGACCGCCAAGGACTACGGGTCGGCGATCGTGGACCGGCTCAAGAGCAACCCGATCCCCGCGGCCCTCATCGGCGCGGGCGTCGCGTGGATGATCTTCGACCAGACCCGCGACGGGGGCAGCAGCGGCAATCGCGGCAACGGCAACGGCCCGTACGGCCGGTGGCGCGACGAGGACCTGCGCGAGTACAGCGGGTCATTCGTCGACGCCCGCACCGGGCAGCCGTACGACGAGTCGTACGGCGCCGAGTTCCGCAACCGCGGCGGCGGGTCGGGCGCGTCGTCCACCGGTGGCGGCGGCGACGTCTCGTCGGCCGGCGGCGGCAGCGGCGGCCCCGGCATCATGGACAAGCTCAAGGACAAGGCCGGCCAGGTCGGGGAGTCGATCTCCGACGCGGCCAGCTCGGTCGCCGGCTCGGTCCGAAACCTCGCCTCGGGCGCGTCGTCGTCGGCGTCGCACTTGGGCGGGCGGGCGTCGGACATGAGCGGTCGGGCGTCGGAGTGGTCGAGCTCCGCTTACAACAGCGCCGGGCAGGGCATGCGTCGCGGCTACGACACGACCCGCCGCAGCTTCGAGGACGCGCTCGACCGCTACCCGCTGGCGATGGGTGCCGCCGCGCTGGCCGCCGGCGTGCTGACCGGGCTCCTGCTGCCCGAGACGCGTCGCGAGAACGAGCTGATGGGCGAGCAGTCCGACCGCCTTAAGGAAGGGGCGAAGGAGACAGCCCAGGACCTGATGGACCGTGGCAAGCAGGTCGCCGGCAACGCCGCAAACACCGCCGCCGAAGCCGCCCAGCGTCAGGGCGCGGGGCCGAGCGACATCGTGGACAAGCTGAAGCACGTCGCCCGCGACGTGACCGACGCCGCCCGCGAGTCGGCCCGGCGCGAGGGCCTGACCGACCTCGGCCAGCAGGCGAAGGCCGTGGTGAACGAGACGAAGGAGGCGGCGAAGGAGGAGACCCGCCGCCACAAGGACGAACTCCGCGGCTAGTCGCCCGGAGACTGCACATCCCTCAGACGCCCACGAACGGACGGGGTGCCCGGCGGAGCCGGGCGCCCCCTCTCTCTTTGCCCGTCGTCGTAGCCCACCGTTACTTCGCATCGCGGCCGGTGCCGGCAGTCACGATCAGACGCGACATCTCGAGGAGCGACAGGAACGACTGATCCCAGACACGGGACAGGTGCACGTGTCTCGAAATTCCTGGGGTCGCTACTGCTCTCGTCTGGATGAGGTGCTACGAATCACTTCAAGACGCTTCCACCCACTTGAGGCGTAGCGAAACCGAAGGTTGAACTTGCCTGCCGGCGTGACCACCTTAGGTGGCCACGCCACCGCGCCGGGAGGTGATGCGCTGTAGAGGGAGCGGGCACGAAAGGCGCGTGAATGGTGTACCGCGGCCACGCGCCGTTACGGCAGAACGATCGCGGGTCGCGTGAAATGAGAACACCCGCGGCGTCCGGTGTGACGCCGCGGGTGTCTCTGTTATTGACCGACCTCGGTTACCGCGGCTGGCGCCGCGATTCGGGGCGGTCGGGGTTGGTTTTCGCGCCGTGGGCCTTGCGGGCGTTCCGGCGCGCGTCCTGGCCCGGGTGACGTTTCCGTCGATCGTTAGTCATCGTTGCCTCCATCCGGGGTGGTGACGCCGAGTTCCTCTTCCGACGTGTGGACCTCGCGCTTGTCGCCGACGTCCTTATGGCCCGTGGCGGCGGCCGGAGCGGCCGAGCGGACCGATGGCTTCACGGCCGCGGCGGAGGCCGTGGCGGCCGCGGCGGACGACGCGTCGGCCTTGCCGGGGTGCGCCGACTGCACGGCGTCGGGGTTGTCCTTCGCCATCACGGTGACGCTGCCGGTGCCCGCGGCGGCCGCCTCGGCCTTCTTCTTCGGGTCGCCGCTGCCCGCGACCTGCGGCCGCTCGTGGCTCGCGGCGTTGCGGCCGTCGAGCGTCGACTCGTACTTGATGCCGATCGTGCTCTCGGGCTCGCCCAGCAGCAGGCGGTTCACCACCTCCACGCCCTGCATGAGCGTGTGGTCGGTGTTGCTCACCTCGTACTTCCACATGCCGAAGCGCCCGCGGCTGTAGACGTCGTGCCGCTCGAGGAACGGGATGACCTGCGCCAGGATCCCGTCGCGCTCGACGCTCGGCGTGGGGTAGCTGTAGTCGGCGTGGTACGTCCAGGTGCTGACGATGTCCTTGCGGTCCTCGTCCTTCAGCATGCCCGCGTTGATCAGGCCCTGGATCGTGTCCTCGACGATCGTGTCCTTGTTGACCGGCTTGTACTCGCTGTAGCTCGTCTCGCACAGCAGCGAGTAGTGCGTGTCCTTGTCCGGCGTCATGTACGGGCTGTAGTTGCTGAGGTACGTGACGCGGTAGAACGGGCAGTGCCTCCGGGTAGTACATCCACGACTTGGTGCTCGGGCACGGCTGCTTGATGCCGATGCCGACCATGTACCCGCCGGAGTGCTTCAGGCCCGCGGCGGCGCGCTTGATCTCGCGGGGCATCTCGCCGTTGATCACGTCGTTGCACAGCTTGTCGAGCGGCATCGCGGCGATGAGCTGGTCGTACTTGACGATCTCGCCGTCCTTGAAGCGGATCTCCTTCTTGGCGATGTTGATGAAGTCGATCGTCTTGTTGAGGTTCACGTGCCCGTCGAGCGACTTGCCCATGCGGCGGTAGAACTCGCCGGTGCCGCCGAACAGCGGGAACTTGAACTGGTTGTTCGGGCCCCAGCCGAAGTCGTCGGTGCCAAGCACGACGTTCTTGATCGCGCGGTTGACGTCCAGCACCGCGACGCGCTCGCCGATCCACTCCTTGTTCATCTGCTCGGCCGGGTGCGCCCAGACCTTGAAGTTGTAGGGGAGCATGAAGTGCTTGGCGATGCCGTCGCCGAAGACCGCGTCGATGAACTCCTTGAAGTTCTTCGTCTTCTTGTAGTCGCGCTTCGTCTGTGCCTCGACGAGGCCGGCGAGGCACTCGAACGTCACGTCCTTGGGGAGGTAGCGGATGTTGTTCTGGAACGGGTAGGGGACCCACGTGTCGAACATCCGGACCCAGCACTCGCGGTTGTTGAGCTGGAAGTCGTCGCCCATCAGGTCTTCGAAGCACTTGTCGTAGTACTTGTAGTGGCTGAACATCACGTGCCCGCCGATGTCCCACGTGAAGCCGGCGGAATCTGTGAAGCTGCTGGCGAGGCCGCCGATGTAGGGCAGGCGGTCGTAGAGCTGGAAGTTCTTGTACCCGAGTTCCTTGAGGCGGTAGCCGACGCGCCGAGGCCGGTCGGACCCGCCGATGATGACGATCTTCTTTTCCATAGTCCTTTGATCTCCTCTGTAAGGGCGGCCCGCGGTCGGGTCGCCGGAAACTCATCGGGCGGGCGAACCGCCCCTACAGGGGTATGCGTCGCATCCCTGCACCTGCCCGTCCTTTTCGCGTTCCGGCCACCACCCGTGCTCGCGACCGGCCCGGGGTCGCGTGCCGGCGTCTGATGCTCACGATCCCTGCGTGGCCATGTACTGGTATTCGAGCTCGGCCTCGGGCAGCGGCTCGACCTTGCCGCCGGACCGCCGGTCGTTCTTGGTGATCGCCTGTTTGATGAGCGACTGCATCCGCGCGACGGTGACTTCCCAACTGCACTGCCCGGCAAGTTCCAGGCCGCGCTTCACGCGTTGCTGAACTTCCTCACCCCGCTGGATCGCCGTCCACGCCTGCTCCAGGAACTCCTCGGTGTTCTTGGCGAGCAGGACGATGTCGCTCCACTGCTTCACGACATCGCGGACGTGGGTGCTGACGATCGGCTTGCCCGTCGCCATGTACTCCAGGCCCTTGGTGGGGTTGATGAACTCCGTCGCGGCGTTGATCGCGAACGCCATCATGTTCACGTCGAACGCCGCGCGTAGTTGGGCAGCACCTGGTAGTCGCCCGCCGAGCCAGAACAGGTTGGGCGAGTGCGGCAGCAGGTTCGGGTCGACCTTGACGACCGGGCCGACCATCGCGAACGACCAGTCGGGCCGCAGGCGGGCCATCTCGCCGACCATCGCGTAGTCGGCGCTCGTCGACCACGCCGAACCACCCGAGGATCGGGCGGGGCATGAAGTCGATGTCGTGCGGGATCTTGGTCTTGGGGTCGCCGGCCTTGCCGAAGTGCGAGATCTCCACGCCGCAGCCGAACGTGTGGACGTTGTCGTGCTGCTTGCGCTTTGTCGCCGAGGTTGTAGCCGCCGGTGAAGACGACGTCGGCGTGGCGGATGAGCCGGGCCTCGTTCTCGACGAGCGTCTTGGGGGCGCCGGTGAACTGCGAGAGCTCGTCCATGCAGTCGTAGACCACGCCGCGGTTGGGGAAGTACCCCAGCGACCAGGCGGAGTCCATCGGGCTGTAGTACCACAGGAGCGGGCGGTCGAACGATCCCTCGTCGTCGTTCATCCGCTCGATCGCCTCGCGGGTCCACTCGCGGAGCATCGCCGGCAGCTTGGGGTTCTTGTTCCACGACACCGAGATGTGCGGGCAGACGACCGTGACGTTCGGCATCACGCGGTGGAACTGGAGGTCCGCGTCCGCGCCCTCGGGGCGGTCGAAGAACGGCTCCTCGACGAACAGGATCGGGTGCCGCTTGGCGAACCGCGAGAGGAACTGCTGCGGGCGCTGCCAGACGAAGCCCCAGCGCAGATGGCTGAAGACCACGATGCCGTAACGGTCGGTGGCCTTGTCGTTGACGACCTCCACCGACGCGCGCCCTGTGCGTGCAGCGCCGCCGCGTGGGCGGCGGGCGCGCTCGACGCCGAGGCCCGGCGCGGGGTCGGCGATGCGGCCGCGCGCCCGGCTCGGCGACGGCGCTGTGGCCGTTTCCGTTGCCATTCCCGTTCCCGTTGGACTTGCCCGCCTCGCTCGGGCGGCCGTGGGCGCGCCTCGGCGACGAGCGTGGGCTGGATCCACTCGCCGATCGGCGGGAGCTGCTCGTCCTCGGCCTCGCGGGAGGGGTAGCTGATCCGCTCGAGCTTCCCGACCCGCTCGTCGCCGGCCAGGGCGGCGGCGCGGAACTGCTCGATGAGCGGCGTCGGCTCGCGGGTCAGCGTGCCGTCCGGCTGGCGCTCGAGCTTCCAGAGCCCGACGTTGTGGATCTTGCCCACGCGGTGCAGCAGCGCGCCGTCCCAGTCGACCTGGTCGATCATCGGCCACCAGACCAGCCCGAGCACCGGCACGCCCTCCTCGCGGAGGCGGCGGATCTGGTCGATGTTCGTGTCGAGCCAGATCTCGCGGTTGATCGCCTGGCCCTCGATGCTCGTCTCGGTCAGCATCAGCGGGATGCCGTACCGCTGCCAGTACGCGTTGCCGATGCCGTAGAACCCCAGCGGGTTGTCCGCCCGCCGCTGGCGGATCGCGCCGCCCGGCTGGATCTCGAAGCTGCCAGTCGCTGTGCGAGTAGTAGTCGAGCCCCAGCACGTCCGGCTGCTGCGGGTTGGTGCGGAACCACTCGAGGTCGAGGTCCGACAGGCCGTAGCTGTTCACCCACGAGTAGAGCGGGTGGTGCTCGTCGACGCGCCCGGTCAGCAGGTCCATCACGATGAAGCGCGCGGTTGCGCGCTGCACCTCGGCCCGCAGTTCCTTCTTGTGCGTCTTATACCCTCGGCGGCGTCGACGTGCAGGATCGTCGCCTCGGGCTGGACGCGGCGGATCGTGCGGATCCCGCGGCTCAGGCCCTGCACGATGCGGCTCAGCACCGGCATGTACCCCCGCCACTTGCGGGCGTGCGGCGGCCAGAACCCGAAGTCGCCGCTGAACAGCGCGCTGACGAGCGGCTCGTTGAACGGGCACCACGTCGTCACCTGCCCGCGGTACCGCGTGACGATCGCCTCGGTGAACGACTCCAGCGCGCCTCGGGGAACTCCGGGTCGCCCACGGCCTGCTTCAGCCACAGCGGCGTGCCGAAGTGCATCACGTCGAGCAACAGGTCGATCCCCAGCTTCGAACTCCGCCATCCGCTCGTCGGCGTACGACCAGTCGAACTGCCCGCGTTTCGCCTCCAGCACGTGCCACGGGAACGCGTGGCGCAACTGCGAGATGCCCAGGTCCTTTGCCCGCGCCAGGTCCTCGCGCCAGAAGCGGTCGTGCTGCGTCCAGGCGTACTGGTCGACGTTCAGGTGCGGCAGGAACGAGCACTCGATGCCGGCACCCCAGACGAACTGCTTGAACGGCGCTGCGTCGACGTCCGACGTCTGCTGCGGCGCGGCCTCCGTGCCGGCGGGGCGTAACGGTTCATCCCTGGTCGTGTTGGCAGGACCCATGCGCGTACACTCTTCCTTTCAAGCCGGTGAGCTTGATGCGAAATCAATCGTCGGTTGGCGAGGCGGCGGGGTGCCGGCAGCGGGTGGCGCGGACCCTCTAAGCGAACCGATCGTGTCGGTGTTCGTCCTTTATACCGCGCCGGCCGACGCGGCCGGCGTTGCGAGCGGTGTGCGAGGCTGTGCGGGCGCGGCACCGGCTCGCCACAGCGAAACCGGACCCGGACCCACGCGGCGGAGCGGCTTATCGCGAAGAACGGCCTACCGCGTGCAGAACTGTTTGAGCCGGCTGTCGATGTAGCGCGTCCAGACCGGCGGCGGTTGCGGCACGCCGCGGCGGGCGGCGGGCGACGACGCGACCGGCTTGTCCCAGCCCGACGCCGCGAACCCCGGTGCCATTGCAGGCGATTGCTCGGTACCGCTCGACGTCTTCGCGCTCCCAGAGTTGCTGCCCGATGGATACGGCTTCATAAACTACCTCACCCTGCGCTAAGACCTGTTCGCCCCGTGCGGTCGATCTGTCGGGGGCAAAGCAAAGGCTATGCCCGTTACCCATCCTATCAGCCGAGGCCGACCGGCTGAAAGAACGGTATAACCGAAATGCCCCGAAAAGGGGGATAAATATTGTTGCGCGACTGCGCGCAGGCGTGAAAACCTGCCTTCGATTCAGGCGAGCTGAAGAGACATCATGTCCAGTTCGCGACAGCTTGTCGCAAACAGCGTGCGACGCGGCTGCACGTCCGATAATTTTCTAAGGGAACGCGAAAAAGGGGCAGCAGGGCGGGTAAAAAGAGATGCACTGTGACCGCCGCTGCCCGTTAGTGAGCAGGATTGCCATCGGTGGCAGCGCGAAGCGTCGCCGACGCGGGCGTCGCCTCGGGCCGCACAGGAAGCGCATCGGCGCGGCGGCGGGGCTGGTCCTGGCGATCCTCGACGAGCGTCGGCGTCGCCTCGACCTCGACACGCCGGTTCATCGCCAGCGCGGTCGGCGTATACGTGCGCGCGACCGGCTCGAACGTGGAACAACCCTGCACGCAGCACGTCCGGCTCGACGCGCCGCGACACGAGGTAATCCGCCACGGCCTGGGCGCGTCGCAGCGACAGGTCCATCTTCTGCTGCGGCGTTCCGTCGTCAGGAAGTCGTCGGCCGCGGCGTGGCGCGCACGAGGATGATGTTGCGGTGCCCGCGGATCAGGTCCGCGACCTCGTCGAGCGTCCGCGACACGTCCGGCCCCAGCGCCGCGTCGCCCGGCTCGAACGTCAGCCGGCCGCCCTCGACCGACACCTTACCCGTGCGGATGCTGGTGGACTCCGGGTCGCTCCCCTGGGGGCTCTTGCGCGGCAGCTTCGTCTTGCCGCCGTCGCCGGGACCCTTGAGCGGGTCCATCTCCTCGATCTTGCGCATCAGCATGTGGACGTCGACCGGGTCCTTGCTCGTCGGGTCCGGCAGGTACCCGAACGCCTCGCGCACGGCCGCCGCCACCTTCACCCAGTCCTCGTTCAGTTCCGGCTTCTCGGGCTTGGGCGAGGGCTTGAGCACCCAGAGGATCACGAACAGCCCCATCATGCACATGATCAGATCCGCGAGCGTGAAGATCCACTCGGGACACTCCTCGCAGATCTCGTGAGGATCGCATTTACCGCACTTGGCCATGGGTCACCCGGTGGTTGTTCGTCGGAGGAGTTGGTGAACGCCGAGACGCCAAGACGCCAAGGTAGGAAGAGGAAGTAAGCAATCCCTGATTAAGGCAGCAGCAATTATCGCAAGCGCGGCGCTGCATCCCGTCACAACACACGCGTGCCGTACGCGCCGCTTTCCTGCCGTCCTTCTTCTCTTCTTAACTTGGCGTCTTTGCGTCTTGCGGTTCTCTGTTCTTCTCGTCCCGTCACGATTCCTAAGCGGCCTTAGGCATGGCGGCTTGTTGGCCGTAGCTGAGGAAGCTGAGGAGCTGCATCTCGACGACGCGGGGGTTGTTGCCGGCCTGGATGCTGAGCACGCCCTGGAGGATGATCTCCTTCGCGAACGCCTCCTCCTTGGACTTCAGGCCGAGCTTCTCGGCGATCGGGCCGGCGATGAGGTTCTGGAGCAGCGCGCCGTAGAGCGTGCCGACCAGCGCGACGGCCAGCGCCGCGCCGATCACGGCCGCGTCGCCGCCGAGGTTGCGGAACATCGCGACCTGGGCCGTCAGGCAGGCGACGAGGCCGCACCCCGGGCCGAACTTGGCGAGGCTGGCCCAGAAGTGCCTGCCGTGCTTGTGGCGCTCGAGCATCGAGTCGATCTCGATGCGCATGATCCGTTCGATGATCTCCGGGTCGGTGCCGTCGATCGTGAGCTGCAGCCCGCGGCGGAGGAACGGGTCGGGCGCCTCGCGCGCCACGCCCTCCAGCGCCAGCACGCCGTCGCGGCGGGCGGTCTCGGCGTAGGTGACCATGTCCTTGATCAGGTGCTCGACGTGCGGGCCGCTCGAGAAGAGCATCTTCTTCGTGCTCTTGAACGCGCCGATCACCGAGTGCATCGGCATCGACGCCAGCGTCGCGCCCAGCGCGCAGCCGCCGACGAGCAGGATCTCGCCCGGCTTGATGTACGCGGCGAGCGCGCCGTTCGACGCATGGTACGCGCCGTACGCCAACGCGCCCCAGGCGAGCAGGTAGCCGATGAGCGTGGACAGGTCCATGGGCAAGGGTCCGGGGTCAAAGGTCGAACCGACACGTTCGATCGCGTCGTGGTCGTGGGTCGGATCCGGTGGACCCGCGTCGGGCGGGGCCAAACGTCGGCGGCGTCCCGGCGGGACGCCCCTTCGGTTCCTATTCGGCTCTGCCGGGGTGACGGGGTGAAAGATTATCGGTCCTGCGGCGGTTGCCGCCGGCCCGGCCGGGCCATCCAATAGCGGCATGGTCGACGCCCCCGAGGAACCCGCCACGCCCGCCACGATCGCCCTCGTGCGCGACCTGATGTTCGCGACGCGCATCCGCACGGCGGCCAAGGACTTGAACGTCCCGATCCGCATGCTCCGCGACCCGGCCGACCTCGCGTCCGCCGGCGGCGGCCGGCTCGTGGTCGACCTGAACCAGGACGGCGCGATCGCCGCCGCCGCCGCCTGGCGCGCCGCGACGGGCGGGGTGGTCATTGGGTTCGTTTCGCACGTCGACGTCGAGACCGTCGGCCGGGCGCGTGAGGCGGGCATCGATCAAGTGATGGCGCGCAGTCAGTTCGTGAAGGTCCTGCCTGACCTGCTGATTCTTCGCGAATAGAAGCGGGTGCGGTTTATTCCTCCTTGCAACGCCCGTGGTCGACCACTCGCCCAGCTAAAGTGGGCGCGGGCTTAGGGCGCAAGGCCGATCAAGAGGTCTGCCGGAGCCGGGGGGCGGGGCGCTGGGGCTTCTCGTGATCGAAGGCCCCAGGCGGCGCCGCCTGCCCTCGTGACCGGCGGGCGTCAGCCTTCGCGGAAGTTCCGGAAGGTCACCGAATACCGCAAACGATCGACCGATGGGATGCTGTGTTCCCACTTCGTCCGCGCCGGGCCGCTGAGCAGGTAAGCGGAGCGCGGCTCGGCGACCACGGTGGCGCGTTCCCAGCCGCTCCCTTTCTTCCGTCGGAAGCGAAAGTCGCACGGCGCGAGGAAGGAGATCCCCACGACCTCGTCGAAGACCGCCTTGTCCCGGTGCCAGCCGATTCCCGCACCGGCCGCGTACTCCGTCACCAGCACGTGCTGAAACGCCGCCGGCCCCATCCCCGCAAATGCCGCCGCCCGCTCCCGCAGCGGCGACAGGAACGTCGGCATGTCATCGGCCTTGCGCAGCTCGCGCTGGTTGAAGTCGTAGCGCCACCCGAACGACACGACGCGCCGGTTCCCGGTGAACCCGTGGAAGTCAAAGGCCTCGAACGGGAGTGATTCGAATTCGTGGACGAGATCGTGTTCCTCGTCGGCGCTCAGGAAGTCGGGCTGATACCTGAACCCGTCCGGGAGCGCCGGCTCGTCGTGAAAGAGGCTCGGCTGGTCGGTAGGGGCCATGGCTCGATCGTGCCGTTCTTGATCCGATGTCGGGGTGACGTCTGCGTCCCGTCGCGGTGAATCCACAAGTCTACCGAAGCCGCACGAACGGCCTGCCCTCGCACGTGGTCCGGGCGTCGACGCTGCGACCCGCGTCAGCCGATCTGCGCGAGCGACAGCGTGTCGCCGAGTTGCTTTACGAGTGCGGCGCGCAGGGCGCGGTGCTCGGGTCGGGTAAGGCGGGGGTCGTCTGCGAGAATCGTGATCGCGTCCTCCTTCGCCTGTTGGAGCAGTTCCATCTCGTTGGTCACGTCGGCGAGCTTGAACTCCGGCAGGCCGTGCTGGCGGGTGCCGAAGAACTCGCCGGGGCCGCGGAGCTGGAGGTCCATCTCGGCGATCTCGAAGCCGTCGTTCGTGCTGGTCATCGCGCGCATGCGGGCCTGGGCGGTCTCGCCCTGCGCCTCGGAGATCAGCAGGCAATAGCTCGTCTCGCTGCCGCGCCCGACGCGGCCGCGGAGCTGGTGGAGCTGGCTGAGGCCGAACCGCTCGGCGTTGTCGATGAGCATGACGGTGGAGTTGGGCACGTCGATGCCGACCTCGATCACCGTCGTCGCGACGAGCACGTCGACCTCGCGGTCGCGGAAGCGGGACATCGTCGCGTGCTTCTCCTCGGTCGACATCTGCCCGTGCAGCACGGCCAGCCGCAGGTCGGCCATCGGGCCCTTGCTGAGGCGCTCGTGCTCCTTCAGGACCGACTTGGCGTCGTCGAGGCCCGTGTCGTCGATCTGCGGGACGACGACGTACGCCTGGCGGCCGGACTTCACCTCGTCACGGATGAACGCGTACGCACTCGCGGCCTGGCCGGGGCGGATCCACCGGGTGCGGATCGGCTGGCGGCCGGGCGGGAGCTCGTCGATCACGCTGACGTCGAAGTCGGCGAAGTACGACAGCGCGAGCGTGCGCGGGATCGGCGTGGCGGTCATCACGAGGTAGTGGGGGGAGAGGCCCTTCTCCTTCAGCACCGCGCGCTGGCGGACGCCGAGCTTGTGCTGCTCGTCGACGCAGACGAGGCCGAGGTTGGCGAACTCCACGTCCTTCTGGATCAGCGCCTGCGTGCCGACGGCGATGTGCACCGCGCCGTCGGCCAGCCGCTTCAGGCCCGCCGCCGCCGCCCGCTTCGTGCGGCCGGTGAACAGCTCGACCGTGACGTTCGACCCGGCGAGGAGGCGCGAGAGCGTCAGGTAGTGTTGCTCGGCCAGCACCTCGGTCGGCGCGAGCAGCGCCGACTGGAGCTTGTTGGCGACGCCGACGAGCATCGCGTAGAGCGCGACGACCGTCTTGCCGCTGCCGACGTCCCCCTGCAACAGGCGGTTCATCGGCCGGCCGCTCTGGAGGTCGCGGGCGATCTCGTAGACGGCGTTTTGCTGGGCATTGGTGAGAATAAATGGGAACCGGCGGCGGATGCGCTCGTCGAGCAGCCGGTCGAGCCGCATGAGCGGCGCGGTGAGCCGGCCCTGGCGGAGCTGCTTGCTGATGCCGAGGCCGATCTGCATCAGCATCAGCTCGTCGTCAATGATCCGCCGCCGGGCGCGCATCGCCTCGGTGACGTGCGCCGGCAGGTGGATGCGCCGGTACGCCTCGCGGCGGGGGAGCAGGCCGCGGCCCCGTAGCAGTTCGTCCGGAAACCACTCCTCGACCTCGGCCAGCGCGGCGTCGAGGTGCTGCTCGACGATCCGGCCGATCACCTCGGTCGGCAGCTTGCCGGTTGCGGGGTAGATCGCGCGGAACTTCTCGTCGGCGATGCGCTCGGTCGTCTCCTCGACGGTCTCCCACTTCGCGTTCGCCATTTGCGGAAGATTGCGGAAGAACTTCACCTTCCCGGTGACGCGGACGTGCATCCCGGGGTGGATCTTCGTGCGGAGGTAGGCGGCGTGGAACCAGACGAGCGCCAGCTTGGCGGTGCCGTCGGAGAGCGTGGCCTCGAAGCGGGGGCGCGGGCGGGTGGGGACGTAATCCACGGCCACCACCTCGCCGCGGGCGGTGCCGATCTGGTCGCTCTGGAGGCGGTCGATCGTCAGCTCGGATGACTCGAACTGGTAGTCGCGCGGGAAGTACTCCAGCAGGTCGCCCAGCGTCCTCACGCCGATCGCGTGGAACGCCTTCGCCCGCGCCGGCCCCACGTTGTCGAGCGACTCGACCGGGCGGGCGAGGGCGGGCCCGGCGTCGGCGCCGGCGGGAAGGTTCGTCGCGACGCTCGTGCCTGCGGATCGGGTCGTCATTGGTCGTCGGTGATCAGAGGACGAGGCCCAACAACGACCGGGATTCAAAACGCTCGGAGACCGCGCGAAGGTCGCTCCGATCTTCGCGATCCGATCCGACGATCGATCAGATCGCGAAGACGCAGCCGACGCATCGTGCGCCGCGGAACGTACGCTACTCCTTCCACCCCTCCGCGCCGATCAGCTTCACGAAGCGGCAGGGGCACACGTCGCTCGACCGCAGCTCGTCGCCCGCGCGACGGACCTCGACGAGCATCTGCTCGTCGTGCGGGCCGACCGGCAGCACGGCCACGCCGCCGTCGCGGAGTTGGTTCAGCAGGAGCTGGCGGGGGAGTTCCGGCGTGCCGGCGGTGATCAGGATGCGGTCGAACGGCGCCTGCTCGGGCCAGCCGAGCGTGCCGTCGGCGTAGCGGAGGTGGACGTTCTTCAGCCCCAGCGCCATCAGCCGCTCAAACGCCTCGTCGAGCAGCGGCTTCACGCGCTCCAGCGTGTACACCTCGCCCGCCAGCCGCCCCAGCACGGCGGCCTGGTAGCCGCTGCCGGTGCCGACTTCGAGCACCCGGTCGCCCGGGCGGACGTCGAGCCGCTGGGTCATCAGCGCGACGATGTACGGCTGGCTGATCGTCTGCCCGTGGCCGATCGGCGCGGCGCGGTCGGCAAACGCCTCGGCGAGGTGTTCCTGCGGGAAGAACTTCTCGCGCGGCGTGGCCCGCAGGGCCGCCAGCACCCGCTCGTCGCGGATCCCGCGCTCGATCACCTGCTGGCGGATCATCCGCTCCAGCGGGGAGGATTGCTCGTCGGTCAGTTGCTGCATCGTGTCCTATTGTAGGTCGGTTCCCGGTCGCCCGTGTAGCACCCGCACGCAGTAGCTTGCGATCTTTTTTCCGAAACGCAACCGCCGGCCCGCGCGGGCGAACGCGCGCCCGGAAAGTCAACGCGCGTCCGCGTCGCGAGGTCGACTTTTTGCCGCGGTCGCGGGTGCCTGCTGCTGCCGTCGGGAACAACGCAACCGCGGAGACGCGGAGACGC
Organism: Phycisphaerae bacterium; assembly: GCA_030448225.1. The sequence continues at coordinate 49,221 of JAUJNJ010000001.1, read as the reverse complement.
TGAGGCAGACGCGGAGGTCAGCAATCGACCCGCGGAGCACACGGAGGGTTCGGAGGAGGGAATGGCGACGATGGAGGATCGAGGAAGGAAGCCGGAGGAAGAACGGGACGCGCGCGGCGCGTCTTCCTCCATCCTTTATCTTCCGTCCTCCATCCTCGCTACGTGCCCACCGTGTGCTCCGTCGTTCAATCCCCTACCTCCGCGTCCGTTCCGCGTCTCGGCGTCTCCGCGGTTGAGTTTTCCAGCCAGAAGCGCACCGGCTACCCGTTCGTCAGTCGGTTGACCGGTCACGGCCGGCCCAATTAGGCTGGCCTCATGTGTGCCGCCGCCGATGTCACGCCGCGCCCCGTGTTGCAGATCCGGCCGATCGTCACGCTGACGAGCGACTTCGGCACCGACGACTTTTACGTCGCGTCGATGAAGGCCGTCCTGCTCAAGCGGTGCCCGGAGGTCCGACTGCTCGACGTGACGCACGGCATCCCGCGGCACGACGTCCTGTGCGGGTCGATCGCGCTCGAGCGGGCGGTCGACGGGTTCCCGCCCGGCACGTTCCACCTCGCCGTCGTCGACCCCGGCGTCGGCACCGACCGCCGGCTGCTCATCGCCCGCGCCAACGGGCAGACGATCGTCTGCCCCGACAACGGCCTGATCACCTGGACCGCCCGCCGCCACCCGCCGGTCGAGGCGTTCGAGCTCACGTGGCGGCCGAAGAAGTCGAGCCGCACCTTCCACGGCCGCGACGTGATGGGCCCGGCCGTCGCCGCGCTGGCGTGCGGCGAGCCGGTCGCCGACCTCGCCCGCCCGATCGACGACCCGGTCCTGCTCGACGTCGCGCCCTGCCGCCGCCGGAGTGACCCGGCCCGCGTGATCCACGTCGACGGCTTCGGCAACGCCACCACGAACGTCAGCCACGACGTGCTCCAGAAGTTCAAGGCCCGCGGCGTGCGCGTGAAGGGCCTGACGATCGGGCGCGTGCGGCGGACCTACTGGGACGTCGCCCCCGGCAAGCCGCTGGCGCTCGTCGGCAGCAGCGGCCTGCGGGAGATCGCCGTCCGCGACGGCTCCGCCGCCGCCGAGCTGGGGCTGAAGGTGGGGGACGAGGTCAGCTTCGAATGATATCGGTTCCCGGGTGACGCTCGCGCCCGGACGCCGCGCGCCGCGACGCGGCGGGCAATCCCGCCGGCTAAACCGGAGCGCGCGATCAACGTGAACCTGCTACGACCTCGGGCGGCATCATGGCGTATGGCGTGGTCTTCATCCTCCTCGGCGCGGCGATGGCGGTGCAGGGCCTCATGCTCGGCGGGTGGGGGCTGCTGCTCTTGTGGCCGGCCGTGAGTTTCGCCGCCGTCGGGGCGGGATATCTCGTCGTCGGTCCGCGCGTGATGGGGAAGCGGGCAGACGGCCGCCTCTCGGTCGTGGCGGTCGTGGCGCTGCTGCCGTTCTTCCTGTTCACGTGGGGCGTCTGGCACGCGGGGCGGATCACGTCGCGCAAACGGCCGGCGGCGTGCGAGGTGGCGCCGGGCGTCTGGCTCGGCCGGCGGGTCGGGGTGAAGGAGATGCCCGGCGGCGTCACGATCGTCGTCGACCTCACCGCCGAGTTCTGGGAACCCGCGGCGGTGCGGGCCGGCCGCACGTATCTCTGCCTGCCGACGCTCGACGCCACCGCGTCCGACGAGCCGACGTTCCGCGAAGCGATCGACCGCGTGGTCGCCGCGCCGGGATCGATCTACATCCACTGCGCCCAGGGGATGGGCCGGTCGGCCGCGTTCGCCGCCGCCATCCTGATTCGCAAAGGGGCGGCCGCCGACGTGGACGAGGCGGTCGCGCTGCTCGCCAAGGCCCGCCCCGGGGTGCGCCGGTCGGCCCGCCAGCGCGACCTCGTCCGCCGCGTCGCCGACGTCGGCGCGTGACGCCCGCCGCGCGGCGAGGGTCGTGACGCGTTAGAATGATCCCGGCTCCACACAAGGCGAGGGACCCCATGACGCGACGATTCACGCTGATGCTTCTGGTCGTGCTGGCCTGGACCGGTGGCTACGCCCTTCGCGCGCGGACGCCACGGCGGACGCGCCGGCGGGCGGGGCGCGGGCGGGGCGGCATCCGCCGTCGTCGCCCCGGGCGACCTGCTCGTCTTGTCCTTCCCGAACTTCACCGCGCCGGGCGGCGACTACATGAAGCCCGTGCGCGTCGGGGCCGACGGCAACATCCCGCTGCCGCTCGTGCCGAACCTGATCAAGGTGGCCGGCCTGTCGCTGGCGGAGGCGGAGAAGGCGGTGAGCGGCGCCGTGAAGGAGTTGAAGCTGAGCGCCGACCCGATGGTCACGATCGACCGGATGGAGCGGGCCGCGGCGGCGTCCGTCGCGCTCGGGCCGATCGTCGCCGGCGACGTCATCCGCCTGTCGGTGAACGACCTGTTCGGGCCCGGCGTCGAGCGCGTGCGCCACCTGCACGTCTCGCCCGACGGCCACATCAGCCTGCCGCTCCTCGGGCAGACGAAGGTCGCCGGCATGACCGAGGCGCAGGCCGAGGCCGCGGTGGCCAAGGCGTACGTCGACGCGAAGATGATGTCGGCCGTGATCGTCTCGGTGCTTCGCGTGAAGCTGCCGCCCGGGCCCGAGCCGATCCCGGAATCGCTGCAATCTTCGACGAACCGGAAGTAGCGACGCGCGCGCGCTCGCGCGCCCGTGCAAACAGAGCGCCGCTCTGCGAGCGGCGGCTAAACGCTGATCGACATGGATTCGCGGATCCCCGTTTAGCCGCAGGCTCGAAGAGCCGCGCGGACGAACGTGCGAGCATCGAAGCGATACGCGCGGCGCCCATCGTTTCCGCGGAGGAAGACGACGACGTCGACCGGAAGGAACCTCAGCACCGACATGTCCCACACCGACCACCTGCGCGCGCTCGACAAGCAACACGTCTGGCACCCGTTCACGCCGATGAAGCTCTGGCTCGACGCCGACCCGCTCGTCATCACGGCGGCCGAGGATGCACCTCATCGACGGCGACGGCCGCCGCTACCTCGACGGCGTCTCCAGCCTCTGGGCCAACGTGCACGGCCACCGCGTGCCCGAGATCGACGCCGCGATCCGCGCGCAACTCGACAAGGTCGCCCACACCACGATGCTCGGCCTGGCGAGCGAGCCGGCGATCCTGCTGGCCGACCGGCTGATGCGCCTCGTGCCGCCGGGGCTGAAGAAGATCTTCTACAGCGACGCCGGCGCGACGGCCACGGAGATCAGCTTCAAGCTCGCCGCGCAGTACTGGTACAACGTGGGCCGGCCGGAGAAGTGCGAGTTCGTGGGCTTCACCGAGGCGTACCACGGCGACACGATCAGCGCGATGTCGATCGGCCGCACGACGGCGTTCCACCGGCCGTACTTCCGCTGCTGTTCAAGGTCCATTTCGCGCGACGACGCCGTTCGAGTACCGGTTCCGGCCGACGTGCGACTGCAACAACGAGACGTGCGACCGCGTCGGCTGCCGGCCCGACTCGGACGTGAAGACGCAGTGCCTCGCGTGCCTCGAGCGCATCCTCGAGCAGCACCACGAGCGGCTCGCGGCGGTGTGCATCGAGCCGATCGTGCAGGGGGCGGCGGGGATGATCACGCACCCGCCCGGCTTCCTCCGTGGCGTGCGCGGCTGTGCACGAAGTTCGACGTGCTGCTGATCGCCGACGAGGTGGCGGTGGGCTTCGGCCGCACCGGGCGGATGTTCGCCTGCGAGCACGAGGGCGTGGAGCCGGACCTGATGTGCGTCGCCAAGGGCCTCACCGGCGGCTACCTGCCGCTGGCCGCCACGTTCGCCACGCAGCAGATTTTCGACGCGTTCCTCGGCGACCCGTGGGAGGGGCGCGTTCTTCCACGGCCACACCTACACCGGCAATCCGCTCGCCTGCGCCGCCGCCCTCGCGTCGCTCGATCTGTTCGACAAACACGATCTGCTGGCGAAGGTCCGCGAGAAGGCCGAATGGCTCGGCCGGGCGCTCTGTAACGAGCTCGGCGACCTGCCGCACGTGGGCGACATCCGGCAGCGCGGCCTGATGGTCGGCATCGAGCTCGTGAAAGACCGCGCGACGAAGGAGCCGTTCGATTCGCGCCGACGGCTCGGGGCCGAGGTCTGCGCCCGCGTCCGCCGCCACGGCGTGATCCTCCGCCCGCTCGGCGACGTGATCGTCCTGATGCCGCCGCTGGCGATGGAGCGCGACGACCTCGGGCGCATCGTGTCGGCCGTGCGGGCCGAGGTGGCGGCGATCGTCTGAGGGGGTGTCGAATGCGGTTACGCGTGGGGTGGAGGCTGTGACCGCGGCGGAAGGGGATGGATTGGGCCGCCGGACCCCATCTGGACGTCCACACGGTGTCGGATGTACTCGTCGGCGTGCGACCGCGCAATCTGGACTGCCCGCTCGACGAGAGGACGGATGCCCTCCGGGTACGCGTCCTTTTGCAAGTCGAGGCTAGGGATCAACGACCTTCGGACGTCTATGTCGTCGTTCTCAACGAACTCACGGAGGTACCGCTCTCGCTTGCGTTGTCGGAGGTCGCTCAACGATTCCCAGCGTGCTCGCGAAGCCGGTGTCGCATGCTCGACGGTGAACGCGCGAGCACCGCGGTCCCAAGCCAGCGGCTCCTGTGCCCAGTACAGTGCATTTGCCGCCCCTGCCTTCTCAAAGTTTGATCCGACTTCGAGGTAGCGCAGCAGGCGTTCGGCGACGGCACGGACTCCGAAGTGGCGGACGCACGGCTCGATGAACGCTCGGTTCGCACTCGGGTTGGGCTCGTACACCGCTGCACGAAGCATGGCGGAAAACAGTTCGTTTGGCGGTCCACCAACGGACTTTACGACGAACGCCGCAAACCATTTCCGCTCCTCGCTCGATAGCGCCTCTACTAGCCAGCCACGCTCTTCGTCGTGACTCTGCCGAAACTTCGCCTGTACGAGCTTCTTCAGCGCGCGGACGTCCTCGTCGTTCGAACACGGACGTCGGAGTGCTTGATATTGTTCGACCAAGTCGGGCCAATTCATGTGGTGCCGGTCCGTACATAATACGATGCGCAGGCGTCCGGCTCGACTAAGCTTATTCGATATGCTCGACCCGCTCCCCATCCCCGGCCTGTTCGTCACCGGCACCGACACCGGCGTCGGCAAGACGTGGGTGGCCGGGGCGATCGCCGATTGGTTCCGCCGGCAGGGCTCGCGCGTGGCGGTGCTGAAGCCGGTGGCGACGGGGTGCGCGCACCGGCGCGAGGGGCTGGTGAGCGAGGACGCGGAGTTCCTGGCGCACTGCGCCGACGCGTCGCACCCGCTCGACCTGATCTGCCCCCAGCGCTACGCCGAGCCGCTGGCCCCGGCCGTGGCAGCCGAGCGGGCGAAGCAGCCGCTGGATTGGACGGCCGTTCAGCGGTCGATCGACCTGATGAGCCGCGACAGCGACGTGATGATCGTCGAGGGCGTGGGCGGCGTCCGCGTGCCGATGGACGCGACGCACACGGTGCTCGACGTCGCGCGATGGCTCAGTCTCCCGGCGATCGTCGTGGCGCGCCCGGGGCTGGGCACGATCAACCACACGCTGCTGACGATCGACGCGCTCCGCGCCGCCGGCGTGCGGGTGGCGGGCGTGGTGATCAACCGCTACCCGGCGGAGAACGCGAGCGTGGCGGAGGAAACCAACCCGCGGGTGGTCGAGGAGTGGGGCAAAGTGCCGGTGCTCTGCGTCACGCCGGACGAACCGTTGAGGGACGCGACGCTGCCGCCGGGCATGATCGCCGCGATCGACCGGGTGGACTGGGAGCGCTTCGCGCGGGGCGAGTGAGCACGCGGTGGAGGCGGACGAGGCCGGCCGAGTGAGGCCGTCGGCGTCTACGCGACGCCGCCGCCCCTCGCGTCCGACCGATCACGGTGCCGTGTTTCGAGGACGCCCGGTCCGCCCCGGAGCGGCGACGCCTGCGTGGCGTTTCGGCGCAGCCGCAAACCGTTACGCCGGGAGACTCGCCGCTGCGCGGCGACCGCGACGCAGGCGTCGCCACTACCAGGGCGGACGACGCGTCCCGGAGCACCAGTGATTCGTTCCGATGGATCAACGATCGGGCCGGCGCGCGTCCTACGCGGCCTTCGGTTCGTAGACGCGGATGCAGTTGCGGTTCGCGGTTTTCGCTTCGTAGAGCGCCTGGTCGGCCACGGCCGGCGGCGCGGGGTCAGCACGTTGTACTGCGCTGCGGGCGAGGTTCAGCCGATGCTGGTCACACTGGCCGGCCGCTCGGCGACGCCGATGCTGAGGGTCGGCTGGTCGTCGAGGTTGGCGATGGCGTCGGAGAAGTCGACGGCGCTGAACGCCTGGCGGACCTTCTGCACGACCTGCTGCGCCTGCGCGATCGACGTCTGCGGCAGGGCGATCACGAACTCGTCGCCGCCGTAGCGGAACGCGAGGTCGGTCTTGCGGAGCGTCATCCGCACGCACTCGGCGAACGCCTTGAGCAGATGATCGCCGGCGGCGTGGCCGTGGCGGTCGTTGACTTCCTTGAACAGGTCCATGTCGATCATCACGATCGACAGCGGCCGGCCGTGGCGCTCGGCGAGCGCGACCTCGCGCTGGAGCAGCGGGTCGAGGCTCCGGCGGTTGTACAGGCCGGTGAGCGAGTCGGTCATGCTCTGCTTCTCGGCCTCGGCCAGCAGGTGCAGCGACGTCAGCGACGACTGCGCGGTGTTCACGTACGTCTGGGCGAGTTGGCGGCGATCCTCGGTCCACGACTCGCCCGGCGGCAGCAGCATGTGCACGGCGACCTGCACCTTGCGGCCGACGTTGAACGGGATGCAGTAGGCGGGGTGGTCCTGCGGCAGCTTCAGGCACGACTCGATCGTGCACCGCACGCCGGCCGCGTCAGGGCGGAACACGCGGGGCTGGTTCTGGCGGAGGCAGGGGCACAGGGCCGTGTCCATCTCGCCGACCGGCCGCTCGGCGGCGCAGGCGTCGTCGGGCCAGCACGCCTTCACCTGCGTGGGGGGCATGAGGTCCGCGTCGTGTGCGAGCACCGTCACCGACGACAGGCCCATCTCGCTCTTCAGGAACCCGCTGAGCGACGCGAAGACCTGGTCGGCCTGGCCGGCACCCTGGATCGTTTGGGAAAAGTCGAGCAGTCGATCGACGGTGCGCGTGCGGACGGCGATGTCGCGCTTGGCGCGCTCGTGCTCGTCGTCGGCCGCCCGCATGCGCTCGACCATCCGGCCGAACGTCTCGCTGAGATCGTGCAGTTCGCGGCTGGACGTCCCGGGGGAGATCGCCACGTCGAGCCGTCCGCCGGCGAGCGCGGCCATGCTGTCGCGGAGCTGCTCGATCGGCCTGAACAGCCGCCGCGACGCCGCCGCGGCGATCGCCGCCCCGATCGTCCCGCCGACGAGCGCTCCGCCGATTGCGGCTGGCGGGCCGATCGTCGTCGAGCCGGCAAGCCCGAAGGCGGCCGCGACGCCCGCCGCGGTCATCGTCGAGCCAATGCCGCCGCTCACGGCGAGCTGGACCCGCAACGACTTGTCCTTCATCCAAACCGGCACGCGTCACCTCGCAAAGTGCGGCTCGGCGCTCGGCCGCACATCGGTCCTTCCATCCGTATCGGTTAAAATGGTTAATTTGGTTCGCCCTGTTCCGTGGGTTATGGGCCGGTCGCGCCGACGGCAGACTTCGCCGACGGTTTGAAACGGGTGTTGAACTTGCGTACATTCTCCGCATGACCTTTGTACTGCCGCCTAATTCGCAAGCGTCTCCGCAACGGTCTGACCAGGAATTGGCCATCCTCCACGAGATCGGCCGCATCCTGTCATCCACCCTCGAGCTGCGCGACGCGTTCGGAAAGATGATGCAAATCATTTCGGACAAGCTGGATATGCGCCGCGGGGCGCTCGTCCTGCTCGATGAGTCGTCGGGCCGACTGCGCACCGAGGCGGCAACCGGGATGACGCAGGAGGAGATCGAGCGGGGCAAGTACGCGCTGGGCGAGGGGATCACCGGCAACGTCGTCGCGACCGGCCGTCCGCGTATCATCCCGGACCTGCGCGCCGAGCCGGACTTCCTCAACCGCACCGGCCGTCTCCCGGCCGACACGTCGTCGCAGACGGCGTTCCTGTGCGTGCCGATCAAGATCGAGAACCGTATCGCCGGCGCACTGTCGGTCGACAAGCCGTTCGTCAGCGACGAGCAACTCCGCGCGGACCATCAGTTCCTCGACATCATCGCGGCCCTGCTGGCGCAGGCGATCCAGATCAACCGGATGGTGATGCGGCAGAAGGAGGAACTGCTCGAGGAGAACGCCCAACTCCGCGCCCAGGTCCGCGACCGCTACCGGTTCGAGAACATCATCGGTGACTCGCCCGCGATGCACGACGTGTTCGCGATCGTCGGGCAGGTGGCCAACTCGCGGGCGACGGTGCTGCTGCTCGGCGAGACCGGCACCGGCAAGGAGATGATCGCCAAGGCGATCCACTACAACAGCCCGCGGCGGGACAAGCCGTTCGTCCGCGTCAACTGCGGCGCAATGACGACGACGCTGCTGGAGTCGGAACTGTTCGGGCACGTGAAGGGGAGCTTCACCGGCGCGATCAAGGACAAGATCGGCCGCTTCGAGGCGGCCGACCAGGGCACGATCTTCCTCGACGAGATCGGGACGATGGAGCCGCAACTCCAGGTGAAGCTGCTGCGCGTGCTCCAGGAGCGCGAGCTCGAACGCGTGGGCGACACGCAGACGCTGAAGGTCGACGTGCGGGTCATCGCGGCGACTAACGTGGACTTGCAGGAAGAGGTGGCGAAGGAGAACTTCCGCGAAGATTTGTTCTACCGCCTGAACGTGGTGAGCGTGTACCTCCCGCCGCTGCGCAACCGTCGCGAGGACGTGCCGCGCCTCATCGACTACTTCCTCGACAAGTACAACTCGGTGAACGAGCGGCGCCTCCGGCGGATCAGCCGGGACATGCTCAACGTGCTGCTGCGCTACCCGTGGCCGGGCAACGTGCGCGAGCTGGAGAACGCGATCGAACGGGCCGTGGTGCTCAGCAACGGCGAGGACTTCACCGAGGACCTGCTGCCGCTGTCGGTGCGGATGTTCGCCGCCTCGCGGCGGACGAACCAGGCGTCGGAGTCGATCGAGACGCTCACCCGCCGGCTGGCCGACCAGGCGATGGGCGACTACGAGATGCGCGAGGGGGAGATCTACCAGCTCGTGATCGACCAGATCGAGCACGCCCTGATCGACCGCGCCCTCGCCAAGTGCAGCGGCGTGAAGACCAAGGCCGCCGACTTCCTCGGCATCAACCGCAACACGCTCAACAAGAAGGTGAAGGAACTCGGCATTGAGGCGGTTGAATGAGCTGGCACGGAGGCACGGAGAGGGCCCTTGCGGCACGATGGCTGTGCCGTCGCGGTGCTGCCGGGGTGCCGGTTGTCGGTCGGCCTCCAGTGCATGCCGCGGCTGCGGCCGGCTCATAGTGCCGGGATATCTCGCGGCCGGTCGTGCCCCCGTTACGTCCGCCGGCGCGGGCCGTAGACTTTGCCCCCACGCATGCACAAATCGTCCCTCCGACACGTCGCGCTGCTGGTCGCCATCGCGGCCGCCGTCTTTTTCACGAACCTCGGCGCCGCCCGGCTGTTCGACCGCGACGAGTCGCGCCGGCTGCGCGTGGGAGATGATGCAGCGGGGGCGACTGGGTCGTCCGGTCTTCAACGGCGAGCTGCGCACGCACAAGCCGGTGCTGCTCTACTGGTTCATCATGTCCGCCTACCGCGTGTTCGGCGTCGACGAGTTCGGCGCGCGGTTCTGGTCGGCCGTGCTCGGCGTCGGCACGGTGCTGATGACCTACGTGATCGGAAGACGGCTGTTCAACCCGGCGGCCGGGCTGTGGGCGGGGCTGATCCTGTCGACCACGATCATGTTCGGCATCGCCGCCCGCGTCGCCACGCCCGACTCGGTGCTCATCTTCTTCTCCACCGCGTCGTTGCTCGTTTTCGTCTACGGCGCGTTCGGGCCTGGGCTGCCTCACGACCGACGGCGGCGACCCGCTGCCCGCCGAGCCGCGCGAGCCGGGCGTGTTCTTCCCGAAGTCGTGGCTCGTCGCCGCGCTCATGTACGCGCTGATGGGGATGGCGGTTCTCGCCAAGGGTCCGGTCGGCCTGATCCTGCCGACGGCCGTCAATCGGCATGTTCCTGCTGATCGTGCGCCTGCCGGGGTGGAACCTCGATCCCGCGGCCGCCGACGTGCCGGGGACGCCGACGCCGCCGCCGGCGCCGACGCCGCGGTGGCGCCGGTTCGTCGCGGCGGCGGGGCGCACGTTCGAGCCGCGGCACTTCCTTCGCACCGCGTGGTCGATGCGGCCGGTCACGGCGCTGATCGTCGCCGGGCTCGTGGCGCTGCCGTGGTACGTCATGGTCTGGCAGCAGACCGACGGCGAGTGGGTGAGGCGGTTCATCGGCGAGCACAACGTCGGCCGGGCGACGCAGGCGATGGAAGGTCACGGCGGCAGCCTGCTGACCTACCCGCTGATGATCGTCGTCTACTACCCGTTGGCCGTGCTGGCCGGGTTCTTCCCCTGGTCGGTGCTGATCGTGCCGATCCTGATCGACCTGGTGCAGCGCGTCCGCCGCCGCGACCCGTGGGCGGCGGGGTACGTGTTCGCCGCGTGCTGGGTGGGCGTGTTCGTGGTGATCTTCTCGATCCCCCGCACGAAGCTGCCGAGCTACATCACGCCGATGTACCCGGGCCTCTCGCTGATCGCCGGCGCGTTCCTCTACCAGTGGACGCGCGGGCTGGCGGTCGCGCCGCAGAAATCCGTGACCGACGCGCTGCGGCTGATGGCGGGCCTCGGCATCGCGGCGGTGGCCGGGCTGGCGTTCGGCGCGTGGTACATGTTCAAGAGCGACCTGTGGCTCGGCGTGATCGGGCTGATCCCGCTCGCCGGCGGCCTGATCGCGCTGCGGTACGCTACGGGCGGCCGCCTCCGCGCGGCGGGGCGGGCGTACGGGGGGATGGCCGTCGCGTTCGCGCTGTTCCTGTTCGCCGTCGTGATCGTCCGCCTCGACCACCACCAGCACAGCCACCGCCTGCTCGCCGCGATTTACGCCGAGAGCGCCACGCCGGACATCGCCACGTTCCGGCGGCTCGAGCCGAGTTGGGTCTTCTACGCCGGCCAGCGCCTCGAGGACAAGAAGGCGATGTCGGACGCGGTGGAGTTCCTGCGCAACCCGGACTCGTTCATCCTCACGAGCGACGAGCATTACGCCGCCCTGAAAGAGAACCTCCCGCCCGGCGTGCGCGTGCTGGCGGAGGTGCCGTACTTCGGCCGCAAGGACAAGACGCTCTACGCGCTGGGCCTGGACGATTCGAACGACCCGCCCGCGCCCGCGGACGGCGAGCGGAGCGCCCGCGCGCAGTGAACGCGACATGCTGCCGGCTCACTGCGCGCAGCACTCATCTCTGAGTTGATCGCGGGAAGCCAGCCGCGCCTGAGCGTGCCCCCTTCACACACAGCGATTAGTCTTTGAAACCGCAGTAGCCGCGACGCCACGCGTCGCGGGAGATGCGGTCAGAGACCTCACCCGTCCGCAGTTGCAGTTCTTGGAACGCGCAACGCGTGGCGTTGCGGCTACTGATGTGCGTGCCTCCGCCGAGGTGGGTCGCCGTCCAGCCGGGGTCGATTCAACTGCGCGATGCGGGTTGCTCAGTAGTTGACGACTCGTCGTGACTCTTCGTCGGGCAGCGGGGCGTCGGTCGCGCGGGCCTGGCCCGCGCGTTCGGCCACCGAGTAGGGGGAGACGTTCCGCCGGGCGTGGGCGGTCATGAGTTCGGCAAGGAAGCCGATCGACACGAACTGCGCGCCGAGCAGCAGGAGGCCCGCCGAGTAACTCACGAGCGGCCGCTCGTGGAGCGGCGTCCAGTGGTGGAGTTCGAGCGTCGTGCGGAGCACCCAGTAGACCGCGAGGTACGTCAACCCGAGACCGCCGACGAGGAACGAGAGCAGGCCGGCGGTGCCGAGCAGGTGGAGCGGGCGCTGGAGGTACCCGGTGAGGAAGTAGACGGTCATCAGGTCGAGCAGGCCTTTGACGAACCGCCGCATGCCGTACTTCGACTGGCCGAACTCGCGCGGGCGGTGCCCGATGGCGATCTCGCCGACCTTCCAGCCTCGGGCGGAGGCGAGCACGGGGATGAACCGGTGAAGCTCGCCGTAGATCTGCACCTCGGTGAAGATCTCGCGGCGGTAACACTTCATGCCGCAGTTGTGGTCGTGCAGGTGGACGCCGGTCATCCGGCTGACGAGCCAGTTGAACACGCGCGACGGCCACACCTTGTGGATCGGGTCGTGGCGGACCTGCTTCCAGCCGCTGACGACGTCGAGGTCCCGCTCGTCCATCTCGGCGATGAAGCGGGCGATCTCGCGCGGGTCGTCCTGCAAATCGGCGTCGAGCGTCATGATCCGCTCGCCCCGGGCGGCGTCGAAGCCGGCGGTGAGCGCCGCGGCCTTGCCGGAGTTGCGGCGGAAGCGGATCCCGCGCACGCGGGCGTCGGCCTCGGCGAGCTGGCGGATGCGCCGCCACGAGCCGTCGGTCGAGCCGTCGTCGACGAAGATGATGTCGAGGTCGTACCCGTTGATCCGCGCGGCCTCGTCGAGCTCGGCGTGGAGCCGCTCGAGACTGTCGACCTCGTTGTAGACCGGGATGACGATCGAGAGTGACATAAAAGCCTTTCGCGTGACCGGCATTCCGTGGAGCGGAGCAGGGAGTTTCGTCCGCTTAAACAGTTGCGAGCTATTGCAACGCGATACTCGTATCAGAGGTTCTGACGCGATCGGGAACCGTTGAGCGCACCTGATAGCCGCGGGCGGAAGCGCGCTGTTCCTTCGTCGGAGACCGACGGGCTTCCGCCCGCGGCTACTACATCCCGAACGCGGGCCGTTCGGGAACCCGAGCGGCGAAGCGCTCCGTCAGAACCGGAGCAAACGCGCCGGGTGGACTACCATCATCCGCAATCATCTAACGCATCTTCACGCGGTCGCGTCGCGAGCACTCCGAGTGTCATCCTGACCGACTCTGAACATCTCCCGCAGTTGTCGCGGGAACCGCGGGAGATCCTTCGCTGCGATCAGCATGACGGTGCTGCCCGAGCGAATACGTCGTTCGAGTTAACGCTCTAACTCCCGCTCTGCCTCTTCTTCATCGCTTCCAGCTCTTCCTGGAGCTTGCGCACCTGCACGACCAGGTCCGGCAGGCGGCGCAGCGCGGCCTGCTCGCGGAGGCTCTGGCGGTGGGGCATGGCGGGGGTGCCGCTGACGACCTGCTTCGGCTCCACGTCCTCGACGACGCCGCTGCACGCGGCGGCCATCGAGCCGTCGCCCATCGCCGTGTGATCGCGGACGGCCGTCTGCCCGCCGAGCACCACGCCCGCGCCGAGTGTGCACGAGCCGGCGAGGCCGACCTGCCCCACCACGATGCAGTGGGGGCCGACCTGCACGTTGTGCCCGACCTGCACGAGGTTGTCGATCTTCGACCCGCGGCCGATCTTCGTCGTGCTGAACTTCGCGCGGTCGATGCAGACGCACGAGCCGATCTCGACGTCGTCCTCGATCACGACCGTGCCGATCTGCGGCACCTTCGCGTGCCGCGCGCCGTCCCAGCGGTAGCCGAACCCGTCGGACCCGACCACGCTGCCGGCATGGATCGTCACGCGGTTGCCGATGCGGACGCGCTCGCGGACCACGACGTTGGGGAAGATCTGGCAGTCCTCGCCGATCGTCGTGTCGTCGCCGACGTAGACGCCCGGGTGGAGGACCGAGCGGGCGCCGAGGCGGACGCGCTCGCCGACGAAGACGTTGGGCCCGACGGCGACGCCCTCGCCGAGGCTCGCCGACGCCGCCACCCGGGCGCCGCGGTCGACGCCGGCCGGCGGGCGGGGGACCGGCGGGGCGAAGAGTTCCTGCACCCGGGCCATCGCCAGGTCCGCGTCGTCGACCACGAGCGCCGGACGCTCGAAGCCCGGCGGCAGTTTGACGCGCTTCTGGACGATGAACGCGCCGGCCCGCGACGCGGCGGCGCGTTTCGCGTACTTCTCGGAGCCGACGAGCGACAGGTCGCCGGGGCCGGCCTCGGCGAGCGAGGCCAGGCCGCTGATCGGGAGCAGGGGATCCCCGGGCGCGGGGACGCCGATGAGCTTCGCGATGTCGCCGAGGGTGGGCATGAAGTCCGGGGCTGGGACGAGGAGGAGTGTTAAAGAAGGGGCGCCGCCGCTTGTCGTGGTGCGCGGGACGGGGCGCGCTAAGCCGCGAGCGGCTCTACGGTGGTTACCGGGCCGGAGCGGGCGCGGGGGTGGTGCCGCCGCCGCCGGCACCGCCGCCGCCGACGTTGCCGTTGCCGTTGGCCTTGTAACGCGCGTCGAGGGTGGCGATGACCTCGTTGCTGAGGTCGGCCGCTTCGGAGGCGAACAGCACGTGCTGGCTGGTCAGCACCGCGGCCAGTTGCTCGGCGCTGACCTGATCGAGCGTCTTGGGCAGCTCCGGCTGCTGGTCGCTCAGGACCACGTCGATCCCCTGCTGCTTGGCCACCTCGCCGACCGCCACCTTGATGCGGTCGAACAGCAGGCGCATCTGCTTCTTCTGGCTCCGCTCGGCCTCGAGCTTGGCGAACTTGCCCCAGGTCTCGTACTCGATCGCCTTCTGCATCACCTGCCGGCCGATCTCCTCAAACTGCGGGTGGTCCGGCTTCAACAGCTTCCGCTGCCCGTCGAGCTTCTCGATCTCCGACTTCTTCTGGCCCTCGGTCTCTTTCAGGCGCTGGAGGTCGGCGTTCATCTTCTCCTGCAGGTCCTTCCGCTCCTGCATCTCGCGGAAGATCCGCGAAGGGTTGACGACCGCGATGCGGATCTGCCGCGGCTGCTGCTGTTGCTGCTGCTGCGCGCGGACGGCGGGGGCGGTCAGGGCGAGGGCGACGATCACGGCGGCGAGGGTACGACGGGCGTTCATAGGGTGCTTCCTTGTCATTTCACTGCGGGCGGAGCCGGCCGATCGGCGAGCCCCGCGACGACGGCAGTACGGTTATCGGTCGCTACGGGTGCCGACGTCCAGCACGTCGGACGCTCGCCGGCCGCCGCGCCGGCGCCGGGACCCGTGCCGCAGACGGAAAAGAGCATCGAATCCTATCCGCGGGGCGGGGGCGTGAGAAGTCCGTGAGAACGGCGGCCGGACGCGGCTCGCGAGCGAGCCCGCCGACCCAGATACGTTATGCCCGCGCCTCTCCTGTTTTCATGGGCTCCGGGGGGCGTGGCGCCCGGTCACGCCTTACTGCGTGAAGCCGAACGAGAAGCTGATGAACTGCGTCTCGTCCTCGTCGTCCTTCGTGATCGGGATGCCGAAGTCGACCGCGAGCGGGGCCTGGCCGAAGAACGGCAGGACGAGGCGGATGCCGGCGCCGACGCTCGAGCGGATCGTGGAAATCCCGAGGTCCTCCTCGACGGTGCCGACGTCGGTGAACGCGACGCCGCGGAGCGTCTCGCCGACGAGCGGGAAGTTGACCTCGGCCGACCCGCTGAGGAGGAACTCGCCGCCGATCGGGTCGTCGTCGAGCCCGGAGCGGGGGCTGATGCCGCGGAAGCGGAAGCCGCGGATGTTGCCGATGCCGCCGCCGTAGAACCGCTCGAAGAAGACCGAGTCGCCGGTGATGTACCCGGCGTTGGCGTGGAGGCCCAGGACGGTCTTGCGGTCGGTCAGGTCCTCGGCGAGGGTGGCGTACCCGTCCCAGCCGATCGTGAACTTCTGGAAGTTGTAGTCGCCGCCGAGCAGGCCGTACCCCTCGACGCTGGCGGTGGTGACCGTGCCGCGGTAGGGGAAGACGCCGGGGTTGACCGTGTCGCGTTTCGCCTGCAGGGCGACGCTCGTCAGCGTGTTGTGGCCGCGCTGCTCGAGGATCTCGGGTGCGCGGATCGGCGGGTCGTCGACGCCGTGGATCTCCACGTCCTCGCCGCGGAGCGTCAGCGCGCCGGACCAGGTGTAGTTGAACCGCTTGCCGAACGTGACGCGCCCGCCGACGCGGCGGTCGTCGTAGTCCTCGCGGACGCGGTCGCGCAGGTAGGCCTCGGTCGACAGGCTGTAGGGCTGGTCGAACAGCCACGGCTCGGTGAACAGGATGCTGGCGTTGCTCGCGCGGGTGCCGGGCTCGAGGCTGACGCGGAACCGCTGGCCGGCGCCGGTGAACGAGGTGTCGGAGAACAAATCGCGCCAGTCGTCCGGCGGGTTGGCGATGTCGAAGTTCTGCTGGCTGTAGCTGATGTTGCCGCCGATGCCGCCGTTGGAGTTCACGCCCGCGCCGATGTTGAACGACGCCGTGCGCGCCTCCTGCAGTTCCACCAGCAGCGAGCGGTACTCGGGGTCGGTCCCGATCGGCGTGACGTTCACGAAGTCGAAGTACCCCGCGCGGCGGAGGCGCTCCTGCGCGTCCTGCACCTTGCCGGCGTCGTAGAGGTCGCCGGGCGCGAACCGCAGGTCGCGTAGGACGATCTTGTCCTTCGACTTGTAGTTCCCCTTCACGATCACCTGACCGACGCGGAACGGCTTGCCCTCGTTGATCGTGTAGACGAGCTCGACCTTCCCCGGCTCCTCCAGGAAGACCGGGCGGGCGTCGATCCGCAGGTAGTCCGGGTCGTCCGACTGCGGCTGGTAGATGAAGCCGAACGGGCTGTACGCCCGCACCATCTCCCGCACGTCGCGGGTCTGGAGCTCGTTGTCGTACGGCTGGCCCTCGAGCAGCTTCATCCGCGCCCGCAGGTCGGCCTCGGACAGCCGCGCGTTGCCCTCGAAGCGGACGCGGTCGATCGTGTAGCGCTGGCCCTCGTCGATCAGGAAGTCGACCTCGATCTCCGACAAATCGGGCGACCAGATCACCTTGCGGCCGACGCGGGCGTCGAAGAACCCCTTGCTCTCGTAGAACCGCCGCAGGTTCGCCACGTCCTCGTCGATCTGCTCCGGCTCGTAGCGGCCGGGGCGGAAGATGAAGACCCACGGCGCGGTCCGGATCGTCCGGGCGAGCCGTTCGGGGCTGAAGGACTTGGCGCCCTTGAACTCCACGTTACGGACGCGGACGTTGGGGCCCTCGACGATGTTGAAGATCAACTCGCCGCGCTCGTTCAGCGGCTCCGGCGGCACCTCGACGTGGGCCAGCGGGTAGTTCTTCTCGCGGTACAACGCCTCGATCGCGTTGCGCGAGAGCGAGATGCGGAACGGATCGATCGACTCGCCCACGCCGACCTCGACGGCGTCGCGGAGGGTGAGGGTGTCGATCTTGCGGTTGCCGCGGAACGAGACGCTGACGATCTGCTGCTGCTCGCTGACCTCGAAGATCACGATCACGCCGGCCGCCGTCGGTTCGACGCGCGCCTCGACGTTGGAGAACTTGCGCAACTGGCTGTAGATGCGCTGGTAATCCTCCTCGACGGTGGCGGGGTCGTAGCGCTCGCCGGCGCGGGTGCGGATCAGGTTCTTGATGCTGGCGGTCGAGACGGTCTTGTTGCCGAGGATCCGCACGTCTTCCACGACGCGCCCGGCCAGGGCGGGCGTAGCGCTGGGGCGCGTCGCGCCGGGGGCCGGCGCGGCGGGCGCGGCGGGGCGGGGCTGCGCGGCCAGGGGCGGCGTGGCGAGGGCGATCGTGAGCAGCGGGACGCAGATCCTACGAGACGCCGACGGCAAGCCGTCTCCTTTCCGAAAGTCTTGCCCGCGCCGCAGGAGTGGACCAAACGCCTTGCCTCGTCCGCGTTTATGGGCGGCGGAGAGTGTAGCCGTGGCAGGGGGGATGTCAAAACAGGGGGAGGCGGGATGCGGTGTACGCGCCCCGTACTACGGGTCCAACTTCCGCGCGCCGTGACGGACCGCCATGATCGTGACGGCCTCGTTCCGCTCATCAATTTCAAAGCGGATGAGGTACGGCGGCATAGGCAACGAGCGGACTTCGCCGCCGGCTGCGCCCGGGTTTTCGACGACCGCGTACCGGTGTGGCAGGACGTTCAAGTCGTCTGCCGCATCGATCAAGCGCGCGACGGTTTTCCGCGCGTTCTCCGGCGAATGCCGGGCGATATAGTCACGAATCTGACGCAGGTCGTCGTACGCTTGCGCGGAATAGATGATCCGGTAGGTCTTCCGCATCGGCGGGATCACGTCCCAAGCAGCTTCGATCGAACCTCCGCCGCGGTAAACGTCTCGCCACGTCGGACCTGCTCGCGAGCCTTCAGGATGTCCCTTACATCCTGATGGTCGAGACGGTCACGTTGTGGCTCCGACATGAGGCGTGCCACGCCCGCCTCAACCGCCTCTTCCGGGCTGGTGAAGTGACCGGCTTTGACTTGGTCGTGAATGAACTGTTCAACCTCAGGCTTGAGTCTTAAGTTCATTGAGCCTCCTGCCGGCACACTCTACCAGATCGGCGCCGAGAGATGCCGCCGATCCTCATCTCACGCGATGTACGCCTTCTTCTTCCGTCCGCTGAGGTAGCTCTCCATCACGCAGTTCGCCAACTCGCCGCTGCTGGTGTAGAAGGCGACGCCCTTGGTGAGCTTTGTGAGCTGGTCGACGAAGCCGACCCACTCCATGCCCCAGTAGTCCTCGATGAGCGCGAACGTGCTCACGCGACACCCCTCCTTCACCGCCAGCACCGCCTCCTTCAGCGTGGCGACCGTGCTCTTGGGGTCCGGCGGGTAGAGCAGGTGGACGAAGTCCCCCTCGACGTGCGCCGTGGGCTGACCGTCGGTGATGATGAACAACTGCTTGTTCTCGCTCGTGCGCTTCCGCAGGATGCGGCGGGCCATCTGCAGGCCCATGTGCAGGTTCGTGAAGTGCTGGGGCGCGCGGTCGATCTTGTCGATCGGCACCTTCAGCCGGACCTGGTAATCGTAAACGGTCACCGGCTTGGGCATCGCCAGCGGGAGCATGACCTCCGGGATCTTGTTCGCGCCGGAGTAGAAGCCGACGAAGTCGATCGAGTCCTGCGGGAAGCGGGTGCGGACGAGCCCCTGCATCGCCATCGCGACCTTCTTGGCCGACAGGAACCGCCCGTAGCGCATCATCGAGCCGCTCATGTCGAGCAGGACGACGGTGGAGCAACTCGTCACGCCCTCGTGCTGGTGAAGCTCGAGGTCGCGCTCCCCGAAGTTGATCTTGCCCGACCCCTTGGCCGGCAGGCCGTGGCGCGCGAGCGCGTTGCGGAGCGTGGCGTGCAGGTCGAGCTCGCTGACCGGGTCGCCGAACTGGTACGGCTTGGTCCCCTCGATGCGCTCGCCGTTGGCGCCGGGCGTGATCTTGCGGTGCCCGTCGCGCTGGCCCTCGCGGAGGTTGACGAACACCTCCATCAGCGCCTTCTGCTGCATCCGCCCGACGGCCCGGGGCGTGAGGCGGAGCTTGCCCTTGCCGTCCTTGTCGAGCATCCCCTCCTGCAGGAGCTGCTCGAGCATGTCCGACTGCTGCTCGTCGCCCGGCTCCTTCAGCATCTTCTCGATCGCCTTCAGCGCGTTCTCGCCGTACTGCATGATGAAGTTCATCAATTGGTCGAACGAGAAGAGCTTGTCCTGAGTGGGGAACTCTTGGCCGTCGAACTCGCCGTAAGAATACTTCATGCGACGAGATTGTAGCCGCGTCGGCCCGGCGGGGGCGTGGAAAGTGCGGGTCGCGGGGGCGGTCCCATGCGGCGAGCGCGCGCCCGTGTGTGCCTGGCGGGACGAAAAACGCCGCGGGGCCCCCGGCTCGGGCGGCCCGCCGCGCGGCGGTGGTGGGGGACAGACTTTGGCAGGGCGCTCAGCTCTTCCTGTGCCCGGCGAGGGGCGGCGGCGCCGTTGAGCGTGATGTCGTTCGAGCCGACGGACACCGTCAGCATGAGCGGCACCCGGACGACGACCCACGCCTCGTTCGAGTCCTTCACCATCTCGGCCGGGCCGAACGCAGGCGTCGACGTTGCTGGCCATCGTGTAGACCGTCCCGCCGACGTCGCCGGCCTTGAAGATCTGCACCGTGATCCGGCGGTTGGCCGCGTCGTAGGCGAAGCGGCGGTAGATCTCGCCGGTCGTCTTGTCCTCGGCCGGGCGGATCACGTCGACCGTCGTGGCGGTCACGTCGACCGAGTCGCACCGGCGGATCTCGGTCAGCAACTGGCTGACCGTGATCCGGGCGGCTTGCGAGGGCGCGCGGAAGAACCGGTCGTTCATCTCCACCGCCTGCGCGCCGAGGCGGTGAACGCCGGACACCGCGACGAGCAGCATCACGCTGATCGACAGGCTGATCATCACCTCGGGCAGGCTCAGCCCGCGGGGGCGGCCGGTGCGGGGGCCGGGGGCGGCGACGCGTGCGTGTGTGGTGGCGTGTCTCATGGCTTCACCTCGCGGTACGTGCCCGGCACCGGGAAGTAGTGTTCGCCGAAGCGCAGGCCGCTGGGGTAGTTGGTCGTGCCGGTGCTGGCCGACGATGCTGCCGTTGACCGCGCCGAAGTTACCGGTGAGCTTCACGTCGAACCCGGGCGCGAGGATGAACGAGCCCTTGAGGTCGCGGAGCCCGTCGAACTGGTGCTCGGTGATCGGCAGGCTCTCGACGCCGGTCTTCGTGCCGCCGGTGCCGGAGAACTCCAGCACGTTTGAGGCCAGGCTGCCGTCGCCGGCGGTGTCGCCGGTGTCGACGACGATCACGCCCTCGATCTTCACGTTGCCGTTGAACTTGACGCTGTTCGGCCGCTCGATGAACAGCACGCCGCGGATTACGTCGCCGCCGTTGAACCCGGGGTTCGTGTTCGGCGGGACGCGGACGTTCTCGTAGACGTTGTTCACGCCGCCGGCGACGTACGTGCGCTGCACGTACTTCTCGAAAATGCTCGTGTCGACCGTGGGGAACTCCGGCGCCTCGGCGATGGAGTGGATGTGCTTCGACCAGATGACCGCGGCGTTGCTCTCGTTGCCGACGTCGCCCTTGAACGTGGGCCGGGGCGCGGTCGACATGTACGTGATGTCGCCGCTGATGCCCTGGCCGTCGATGACGACCGTCGGGTAGGCGGACGTGGTCAGGGCCGAGAGCACGCTGCCCTTGGTCGGGTCGACCTGGCCCTGCACCCAGCTGCTGCCCTGGGTGATGATCGTGCCCTTGGACGCCAGGCCGTAGTCGAAGATGCGGCTGGCCTTCTCGGCGATGTCGTAGGTCAGCTCGATGCCGCGGGCGGAGGAGGCGAAGTTGCCGACGACCTTGACCCGCAGCTTCTTGCCCTCGCGCCTCATCGTCGCGCGGAACCCGCGGCCCTCGGCGTCGAGCGGGATGTACTTGTTCCCCGCCGCCGGGATCGCCAGCGTCGCGCTGTCGGAGAAGCCGACGAGGCTGCCGGTCATGTTCCCGGTGCCGTCGAGCTGCGCCGCCAGGTCGTAGTAGACCGCGTCGAGCAGCCCCTCCTCGGTCGTGTTCGGCGGGACGCTGATCTTCCAGAGGTGGTGGCGGACGAAGCTCATGCCCGACTCGGCCGCCCACTGCGCCGCGGCCACGTCGCGCTCGTTGGCGGCGACCTGCACCGACGTGGTGGCGACGGCGTAGAAGCCGACGGCCAGCGCCGAGAACAGCACGAGGTAGAGCATCGCCAGGACCGACGTCACGCCGCGCCGGTGGGGGCGCGGGGCGCACGGGCCGGGCGGGGGGACGCGGCGCGCGGCCCCGGGGGCCGCCGCCGCCCGGGTCGGACGGGGGGTGGTGGGATACATGCTTGCCTCAGTTCGTGTTCGGCGCCACGATCAGCCAGCTCGCCTGGTGAACGGGCTGGTTGTTGCGCGTGACGGTGACGGTGATCCGCACGGTCGGCTCGGCGGGGGTGTCCGGGCGGACGGACGACAGGTTGTCCGCCGCCACGGTCTGCACGACGACCTTCTGCGCCCAGTTGCTGTAAGTCGCGATCGGCTGACGCCGCACGTCCAGCGGGGGCGAGTACGTGTCGTTGTCGAGGTCGAACACGTTGTCGTAGAGCGGCGCCCGCTGGTTCGGCGTGCCCGTGCCCTCCTTCGTCGCCCACAGGAGCGGCAACTGCGGGTCGCGGTAGGCCAGGCCCAGCGAGACCTCGCGGACGTTGTTCGCCAGGTTCACCGCCGTGGTCAGCTCGGTGCCCTCGGAGTTGCTGACCGTGCCGGCGGCCAGCAGCTCGACCATCCCGACCACGCCGAAGCCGATGATGGCGGTCACCATCGCCGACTCGATCAGCGTGAACCCGGGCCGGGTCTTGCGGCTCCGGCGCCGTTGGACGAATGGGTGTCGCATATCACTGGGATATCGGATTGATTCTCGGCCGGGTCAAGGCGGGGGATTGAAGTCGGTCGGGAAGTTGGCGGGAGCCCGGTCGTGCGGCCGTTATCGGATCGTGTTTCGGTACGACGTCGTGACGCCGGCCCACCCGTGAGCCGTTTCCGGGCGCGTCGTGACGACCAGCGTGTCGACGGCGGCCGGCCGGCGGACCGCACGTCCTTACCCGTCGTGATCACGCCCTCGGGAGCACAACGAGAGGAAGGGCGGCAATTTCTCGTTCGGGGGATCCGTGGGAGCAAGCCTCCACGCCGTTCGAAGTCACTACGGCGGTACCCCCGATGCTCCCCGCGAATCGAGGCGTGAGCCTGCGGCAAACGCGAGACGCCCCCGCCGCCCGACTCTCGTCGTGCGGCGGGGGCGGTCGATCTCGCTTTGCCGGCGGACGCCCGGGGTTCACTTCACGAGCGAGCTGAGCTTGAAGATCGGGAGGATGATCGACATCGCGATGAAGCCGACCATGCCGCCCATCAGCACGATCATCAGCGGCTCGATCATCGCGGTGACGCCCTTGATGACGGCCTTGAGCTCGCGGCTGTAGAACTCCGACACCTCGTCGAGCACCTCGCCGAGCTTACCGGACTCCTCGCCCGCGCCGATCATCTGCACGACCGCCCGCGGCAGCAGGGGGCTCTTCTGAAGCGGCGCCGACACCTTCTTGCCCTGCTTCACCGCCGTGTGCACCGACCGCCACATCCGCCGGTACATCGTGTTGCCGCTGATCTCGGCCGTGATGCTGATCGTGTCGAGCATGGGCACGCCGGCGTTGATCAGCTGCCCCATCGTGTGCAGCGAGCGGCTGATGTAGAGCGCGCGGAACAGCTTCTTGAAGATCGGCACGGTCAGCTTGGTCTTGTCCCACCAGGTGCGGCCCCAGTCGGTGCGGATCATCAGGACGAAGCCCCACACGAGCGCGCCGATGCCGAACAGCAGGATGTACCAGTAGTTGGTCATCATGCTCGACAGCGCCAGCAGGAGCTTGGTCGGCGCGGGCAGGGCGGCCTCCTTGCCCTTGAAGATCACCATGAAGCGAGGCAGGACGAACACGAGCAGGAACACGGTCGTGCCGACCGCGAGCGTCCCGATGATGCCGGGGTAGATCATCGCCCCACGGACCATGCTGACGGTCTCGATCTGCTGGATCAGGTAGCCGGCGATGCGGTCGAGCATCTTGCTGAAGCCGCCCGACAGCTCCGACGCCTTGACCATGTTGATGTACAGCGGGCTGAACGTCTTGGGGTAGCGCATCAGCGCGTCGGAGAATTGCTTGCCGCTCTCGACGTCCTTGCGCATCTGCACGAGCATGGCCTTGAACTTGGGGTTCGTGGCCTGCTCGCTGATCCCCTCGATCGCCGAGCGGATGCTGATGCCGGCGCGGATCATGACCGCGAGCTGGCTCGTGAAGTTCTGCACGTCGCGGGCGCTGGGCCCGAGCGAGATGCTGAAGCTCAGCGCCTTCTTGCCCGCCCCCTCGTCGGCCGGCGCGAGCGCCAGGATGTACTCCCCCCGCGACCGCAGCTGCTGCGAGGCGGCGGCGAGCGTCGCGGCGCTCAGGATGCCGACCGACACCTTGCCGGAGGCGTTTTTCGATTCGAAGCGGTACGTAGGCATCGTCTCACCTGAGCTTCTGTGCTACCCCGTCATCCCCTGACACGTCCCGCGCCCCGCGGGAGCGGCGCGCCGCCGGCCGAGGCGCCCGGGGGACCCGAAACAGGGTCCCGCGCGCGCCGCGCCGGCCGGCCGGCCGGCGGTCACGCCGCGAGCGACCGGTCGAGCTTCTCCGGGTGCGCCGCCTGGGCGATCGCGTCCTCGCGGCTGATGTAGCCGTTGACGAACAGCTGCTTGATCGAGTCGTCGAGCGACTGCATGCCCAGCGCGCGGCTCGTCGCGATGATGTTCGGGATCTCGAAGATGCGGTTCTCGCGGATGCAGTTGCGCACCGCGGGCGTGCACAGCATCACCTCGACGCCGGGGACCATGCCCGGCTGGTCGGAGCGGCGGAACAGCGTCTGGCTGATCACGGCCTGGAGCGTGTTGGCGAGCATCGAACGGATCTGGTTCTGCTCCTGGGCCGGGTAGACGTCGATGATTCGCTCGATCGTCTGCGGCGCGTTGACCGTGTGGAGGGTCGAGAAGACCAGGTGGCCCGTCTCGGCCGCCGTGATCGCCGAGCCGACGGTCTCCAGGTCGCGCATTTCGCCGACGAGGATCGTGTCCGGGTCCTGCCGCAGCGCGTGCCGCAGGCCGCTGCCGAAGTTCGGCACGTCGCTCCCGACCTCGCGCTGCTCGATGCAGCACTTGTTGCTGACGAACGCGTACTCGATCGGGTCCTCGAGCGTGATGATGTGGCCCTGCTCGCGACGGTTGATCGCGTCGACCATCGCGGCCAGCGTCGTGCTCTTGCCCGAGCCGGTCGGCCCGGTCACCAGGATCAGGCCGCGCGGGAGGTACGTGAGCTTGTTGCAGATCTCGGGCAGGAACAGCTGCTCGATCGGGCGGATCTTGTCGTTGATCGTCCGGAACGCGAACGCGATCGTGTTGCGCTGGTAGTGCGCGTTCACGCGGAACCGCGACAGGCCGGGGATCTCGTAGGAGAAGTCGGCGTCGCGGTGCGACTCGAACTCCGCGTACCGCTTCTCGTTGAGCAGCTCCTTCGCCAGCCGCTGCGCCCCCTCGGGCGTCACGATCGGGAAGTCGCTCGGCTGCACGACCGTGTGGATGCGGAACAGCGGGGGCGCGCCGACGCAGATGTGCACGTCGGACGCCTTGGCCTGCACGGCGTTGCGGAGGATGTCGTTGAGGATGCTCATGGGGATCCGTGTTGAGTGGTCAGTGGTCCGTTGTTCGTGGTCGGTTACGAGGGCCCGCCGTCATACTGTCGGCCTGCAAACCCCCCGGCTTAACTGGCCACTGACCGCCTGGGTCACTGGCCGCCGCGTTCACAGCGCGTTCTCGGTCACGCGGAGGATCTCGTCCACGGTCGTGAGGCCCTTCATGACCTTCTCGAACCCGTCGGCCCGGAGCGTCACCAAGCCGCGCTCGCGGCAGAGCTTGCGCAGGTGCGTGACGTCGGGGTTGCTGGTGATGATGTCGCGCATGCCGTCGTCCATCACCATCAGCTCGTAGATGCCCAGCCGCCCGGAGTAGCCGGTCTTGCGGCAGCGGTCGCACCCCTTGCCCTTGTACGTCTTCTCGGACATGAAGCCCTGGAGCGTGAGGAACTCGAGCATCTCGGCCGAGGGCACGAACTCTTCCTTGCAGTGCTGGCAGATCTTACGCACGAGGCGCTGGGCGAGCACCGCGTTGAGCGCGGCGCTGATCAGGTACGGCTCGACGCCGATGTTGATCAGCCGCGTGATCGACGCCGGCGCGTCGTTCGTGTGCAGCGTGCTGAGCACGAGGTGGCCGGTGAGCGACGCCTGCACCGCGATGTGCGCGGTCTCGGGGTCGCGGATTTCGCCCAGCATGACCACGTCCGGGTCCTGCCGCAGCAGCGACCGCAGGGCGGCGGCGAACGTCATGCCGATCTTGTCGAACACCTGCACCTGGTTGGCGGCGGCGAGGTGGTACTCGATCGGGTCCTCGACGGTGCTGATGTTCAGCTTGTTGCCGTCCATGCACCGGAGCGACGAGTACAGCGTGGTCGTCTTGCCGGCCCCGGTCGGCCCGCTCACCAGCAGGATGCCGCCTCGACGGTGCTGATGTTCAGGCGGTTGCCGTCCATGCACCGCAGGCTCGAGTAGAGAGTGGTCGTCTTGCCCGAGCCGGTCGGGCCGGTGACGAGCAGGATCCCGTGGGGCATCTCGACCTGGCCCTTCCAGATCGTCAGCGCGTTCTCGCTGAAGCCCAGGTCCTCCAGCGCGACGTTGATCGAGCGGTTGTCCAGGATACGCATGACGACCTTCTCACCGGCGGCGGTGGGGAGGGTGCTCATGCGGAGGTCGATCTTGCGGCCGTGGACCATCGCCCGGATGCGGCCGTCCTGCGGGAGGCGGCGCTCGGAGATGTCGAGGTTCGCCATGATCTTCAGCCGCGAGCAGATCGCCGGGTGCATCGTGTGGGGCGGGTTCATCGCCTCGAACAGGATGCCGTCGATGCGGTAGCGGACCTTGAGCGCCTTCTCCTTCGGCTCGATGTGGATGTCGCTCGCGCCCTGCTTGATCGCGTCGAAGATCAGGTAGTTGACGAACCGGATGACGGGCGACTCGCTGCCCATCTTCTCCAGGTCCGTCACGTCGTCGTGGCTCGACTCCTTGACGACCTGCACGTCGTCGTCGGCCATGTCCTTGATGATCTCGTCGACCTTCACGTCGGCCGAGCCGCTCGCCATCTTCTCGACGACGCGGTTGATCGCGGCCATCGTCGTGACGACCGCGCGGACGTCGCGCTTCGTCTTGCGCTTGATTTCGTCGATCAGGAAGACGTTGGCCGGGTCGGTCATGCCGACGACCAGGTGCCGCTCGTCGAACCGCAGCGGCAGCACGCCGTGCTTGCGGATGAACTCGACCGGCAGCATCTCGTACGCCGCCTGGTCGACCTGCGAGCGGTCGGGCTGCTCGAACCCGAGCCCGAGCGTGTCGGCCAGCGCCTCCAGGACGTGCGCCTCGCTGGCGGCGTTCATCGTCAGCAGGATCTGCGTCAGGCTCTTGCCCGGCGTCTGCGCCGCGACCGTGCGGGCCTGGTCGAGCTGCTCCTCGGTCACCTGCCCGCGCTCGAGCAGCAGCGACTCGACGTTCCGCTTCTTCGCCGCGCCCGGCGCGAGCGTCGGCTGCCACAGTTGCTCGGCGCCGCCGAACCCGTCGTTCAACTCGTCGTGCCCGAGGTCGTCGCGGCCCGCGGCCGGCGGGGCCGCCGCCGTGGCCGCCGCGGCGGCGGCGGGGGAGGATGTGTTGCGTCGTCCGAACATGGTGGAGTACTTGCTGGTGGGTCCGTTGCTCGTTGCTCGTCCAGACGGACCTACGGGTCGCGTCACAGCCGTCGCCGTCGCTCCTCACTAGCAACTGACAACGGGCAGCTGGCCACTAGCTATTTCTGCATCTTCAGCTCGAAGCGGTTCGCTTCCTTGCGCATCACGACGGCGGCGGGGCCGATCGAGTCGACCGTGAAGCCCTCGACGACCTGCCCCTGCTCGTAGAGCGTGTTGTTGATCATGACGGCCTTGCGCTTGCCGTGGATGATCGACTGCACCTTCAGCGCCGCGACGTCCTTGAGCATCTGGTCGCGCTTCTTCTGCTCAAGCGCCTTGGCCGCGGTCTCGCCGAGGTCCGCCTTCTCCTGGCGGAACGGGTTGGTCCGCAGCGCGTCGATCGGGACCTGCGTGCGGGCCGGGTGCGTCTGGAACTGCTGGACGGCCTTCTCGGTGTCGCTCAGGAGCTGCCGCATCCGCTCGGCGTTGCGCGTGTCGTCGGAGAGGAACTGCGTGATCGTCGCGCTGGCCGACGCGGTTTCCGGGTTGGCGGCCGCGGCCTTGGGGCCGGTGCGGACGTACATGAAGTACGTCGCCGCGGCACAGGCGAACAGGAGCCCGCCGACGAGGAGCGTGCCGGTGCTGAGCTGCTGCTTCTTCTCGCCGGTGACGAACGTCGCGTCCGACTCGGTCAGGGCCGCGCTCAGGTCGTCCGAGCTGCCGCCGTCCTGCGCCTCGCCGTGCTGGGTGCTGTCGTTGCTCATAAGTCGTCCTCCCGGCTTTCGCCCGTCGTTATCGATTGTCGTGGTTCGTCGTCCGTCGTCGTACGTCGTCGTCGTAACGCGCCGCTCTGCGAGCGGCGGCTGAACGCGGGGGCTACCGCGAGCCGAGGCTCGCGGTCGCGCCGCCGGTGGCGGCGCCGGCGTTCTCGGGCTCGAAGAAGATGCTGAGCGTCATCTGCGCCTGCATCTGCCCGTCGTGCTCGTTGATCTTCTTCAGGTCCATCCGCGTCACCCGCGTCAGGCGGGGCAGCTGCTCGAGCTGGAGCATGAACGCGTAGAAGCTGTCCTTGAAGTCGCCGGCGAGGCTCATCTCGATCGGCTGCTCGCTGTAGTTGGTCGACCGCTGGCTGCGGAGCGTCTTGATCGTCTTGATCGTCAGCTGGTTCGCCTCGGCCATCTGCCAGACCTCGCGGAGCACCTTGTCGATCTCCTTCTCCTGGGGCAGCTTGCCCTCGAAGAACTCGATCGCCTTCTGCAGCTCGCCGATCTTCAGCCCGACGTCGGCGATGCCGGCGGTCGCGCGGTCGAGGTCGGCCAGGGCCTTCTGCTTCGCCTTGATGTCCGCCTCGATCGCCACCCGCCGCTCCGCCGCCTTCTTGAAGACGAACAGGTACGAGCAGGCCAGCAGGCCGATCATCACGACCACGAACAGCAATTCTCGCACGCCGAACTTCATGGTGTTTCGCTCCCTCGCCGGCCCGGCCGGCCCGGCCCCGCGCGCGGGGCCCGTCGTCTCTTCATCGTCGCGCCGCCGCCGTCACTTCACGGCGGCCCCGGCGGCGTCGGCGCCGGCGGTGGCGGTCGGGGCGGCGGCGGGGGCGGTCGTCGGACCGGCCGCGGCCTCGGGGTCGAGCGCGACGGCGGCCGTCGCGGTCTTCGCGGGCGTCGCCGACGAGGCGACGTCGGCGGCCGGGTCGAGCTGCATCTCGATCTGGAACTTGCGCATCGTCGCGCCCTGCTGCTCGAACGAGTCGCTGATCAGCAGGTTCACGTCCCGCACGAGCGCGACGCGTTGAGCTTCGTGATCAGCGCGCGACCTGCACGTCCGTGCCGGCCACGCCGGTCAGCTTGATCGTCACGTCGTACGTCTTGGGCGCCGGCGCGGCGGCGGCGGCGGCGGCGCGCGGCCCTCGAGGGCGGCCTTCTTCTGCTCGAACGCCGTCTGCGCGCGCTGGGGCGGGGCGGCCCGCTCGCGGGACTCCAGCGCCAGGTCGATCAGCGACACCCCCGGCGGCAGCGAGTTGGTGAACTCGGCCAGCAGGTTGCTGCGCGGGACCTTCTCCAGCAGCGTCGCGGCCAGCTCGGGCGGCGCGCACGACCTGGGCCTGCTGGGCGCGCATCTGGTTGGCCTGCTCGATCCGGCGTGCGGCGTCGGCGTAGGTCGTGTCGACCGCCGACTGGCGGGCCGCGACCTCGCGCGCATCGCGCGCTCGGTGTACATGAACGTCGAGCCGATCGCCCCGAGCACCAGCACCGCCATCCCGCCGCACACGGCGTTGGCGCGCGGCGGCGCGCCTTCCTCTCGAGGTAGTCGTCCGGCAGGAAGCTGAGTTCGTTCGGCGATCCCATAGGTCGTCCCGTTCTTGTTCGGTGGTTAGGTTGCCCGCGTCCCGTTACGCCTTGGCCTCGGCGGCCGTCGTCGCCGTCCCGGGCGCGCCCTCGGCCGCCTCGGGGCCCATGCTCAGGCCGATCGCGACCGCCCAGCCGGGCTGTGACTGGCGGCGGTCGATGCCGCTCTCGACGCCGACGTCGCTCACGCGGCCCATCCGCACGAGCGGGTCGCCCACCTGGGCGGCCAGCCGCCATCTCCGGGCCACGTGCTGGCACAGCCCGCGGTGCCGCGCCTCGCCGCCGACGAAGATCAGGCGGTCGACCGGCGTGTTGGGGAAGACCGACTCGTGGTACCGGCGGCACAGGTCCAGTTCCTCGACCAGCCGGGCCAGCGGCGCGGCACGCCTGCTCGACGCGGCGGGCCTGCTCGGTGGCGGCGTCGGCGGGGCGGTTGGCCCGGCGCGGCCACCGCGACGGCGGGCGCGGGGCGAGCCGCGGCCATGCCGGCCGACAGCAGCGCGACGGAGTTGTTCGAGTCGTCGTCCGCCGCCGACGCCGCCGCCGCCGACGCGGGCAATGCCGCCGGCAGGGCCGGCGCGGGCGCGGCCACGGCGCGGCGCTCGCGGCCGTCGTCGGCGAGGGCCGCGGGCTGCTGCTGTTGTTGCTGTTGCTGCTGGTGGGCGAGCTTGATCCGCAGGATCTTCGCGTCCTCGAACGGCACCTTCAGCGCCTCGGCCACCGCGCGGTTGAAGTGGTCGCCGCCGATCGGGATCACCCGGGCGAACAGGATCCGCGACCCCCGCGACACGATCGCCCGCGACGCGGTGCACCCGATGTCCAGGAAGCAGTTGGTGATGTCGACGTCGCTCTTGCGGCGGTAGACGTGGGCGAAGCAGTCGACCAGCGCCTTGGGCTCGACGTTCATGCCGACCACGTCGAGCTTCGCCCGGGAAGCGGCCGCCAGGAGCTGGTTGACCAGCTCGCGGTTGGCGGCCATCAGGATGACCTCGTTCTTGGGCTCCTGGTCCTGGTAGACCTCGCCCGCGACCATGTGGCGGAGGAGCGCTTGCGACGGGTCGATCGGGAGCTTGCCGCGGGCCTCCCACGGCAGGGCCTTGCGCGTCTCCTCCTCGTCGAGCTTCGGCATCCGCAAGTGCTGGATGTACATCGACGCCGCCGGCAGCCCGAGCACCGCCCGGCGGCCGCGGAAGTTGCCCTGGGCGAGCAGTTCGCGGCAGGTGTCGGCGAAGAAGGCGACCCGGGCGGCGGGGTCCTGGCGGACGTTCGCCGGGACGTCGGCGCTGGCGGCGGCCACGAGGCGGTACTCGCCGCCGTGGTTCTCCACCTGGGCCATGCGGAGGCAGTCGCTGCCGAAGTCCACCCCGATCGGGTTGGACTGCGGGGCGAACCAGCTTTGTACGAATCGCAACATCGTCCGTCTCTCCCACGTGCTCCGACCCGGATCTACGATTCGCCCGACGCCGCGGTCAAATGGCGAAGCGGGCGAATCTGGGTGACGCCTGACGCGCGGTGCGTCGTGGCGGGCCGACCCGGGTGCTTCCCTAGCTCTATCGACGGGGAAGGTGGTGACGTTTAGGAGGGCGGAGGCGCTTCACGGCGGGGCGATAATGCGGCGACGGACGCGGCTCGCGGCTTAGGCGGACGCGCCGGCACGTCCGATAACGCAGGCGAGCGCGCATCTCGCTCGACGCCACGACCCGCGGTTTCGTGTGCGACGGCTCACGTGTCGTCGTCGGCGAGGAACTCCGCGGCGATCGCATCGGCGAGGTGGAGGCCGGCCTCGGCGAGCCGGACCCCGGCGGCGTCGACTTCTATCAAACCCATCTTGGCGAGCTGGGCGAGCGGGTCGGCGAACAGGTCGCGGGCGTCATGGCCGGTGCGATCCGCGAAGTCGGCGAAGTCCACCCCGCGCGACAGCCGCAGCAGGAGCATCGCCAGTTCGCCAGCCCGGCGGCGGGGCGAGAGCGTCTCGACGTCGATCGCGGGCACGCGGCCGGCGTCGACGGCGTCCTCCCACTCGCCGAGGTGCGGGCGGTTGCGCCACCGCCACCCCTGGACGTGCGACGCCGCCGACGGCCCGAGGCCGACGTAGTTGCCGCCGGTCCAATAAACGAGGTTGTGCCGGCACGCCTCCCCGGGGCGGGCGAAGTTGCTGATCTCGTAGTCCTCGAACCCGGCGCCGCGGAGCGTGACGCGGGTGTGGCGGAACATCTCCAGTTCGAGCGACTCCTCCGCCCCCCGGAAGTGACCCAGCCGCTTCTTCACCGCCATCGGCGTGTTCGGCTCGTACGTCAGGCCGTAACAGGAGAGGTGGGGCGTGCCCAGCGCGAGCGCCGCGTCTAGCGATTCGGCCCACGATGCCAGGTCCTGCCCCGGGATCGCGTAGATCAGGTCGAGGTTCACGCGCCGGAACCCCGCCTCGTGGGCGATCGCGACGCTGCGGGGCACGTCTGCGGGGTCGTGGTGGCGCTCGAGGATCGACAGTTCCGACGGCCGGAAGCTCTGGGCCCCGAAGCTCAGGCGATCCACCCCGGCGTGGCGGAGCATCGCGCTGTAGTCGAGGCCGACGGTGGCCGGGTTGCACTCGATCGTCCACTCCTCGAGGCGTGAGAGGTCGAACCGGCTGCGCAGCCCGTCGATTAGCTGCCGCATGAGCGGGGCGGGCAATAGGCTGGGGGTGCCGCCGCCGAAGAAGATCGTCCGCGGCCGGGGGGCGGGGCGGCCCCCGGCGGTTTCGGTCCAGAGTTCGGCCTCGCGAAGGATCAGGCCGACGAAGCGCGCCATGCGGTCCTCGCCCTGGCGGGTGATGCTGTAGAAGTCGCAGTAGTGGCACTTGTGGAAGCAGAACGGCACGTGGACGTACAGCCCTTCCACGTCCCCCGCCGGCAGGAGCCCGGGCTCGACGCGCGGGCCGGCCGCGACCCCGCGCCGGCGGGCGGGCGTGGTCAGCGTGACGAGTGGGTCGGCTTGGGGCGTCTGGGCCATGTTGCGCAACCGGATCGTAGGGCGCCGCGGGGCGGAATATTGTTGCCGATTTACAGTACCGGATATAGTTTAACG
This sequence comes from Phycisphaerae bacterium, assembly GCA_030448225.1. Next base: position 16,592 of record JAUJNJ010000001.1, on the reverse strand, counting down.
TAGTGCCCCGTCCGGCCGCTCTCACGTCGGCGGCGGCCGGTCCTAAACCCCCGGGGAGCGCGTCGCGTCCACCACCTCTTCAGGATAGCAGGTATGCAGGCGATTCTCGTGATGTTTCGGTCGAACGGCGAGCGGCGCAGCTTCTCGGTCACGCGTGAGATCACCGTGATCGGTCGGCGCGAGGACTGCGACCTGCTGATCCCCCTGGGCGAGGTCTCGCGCAAGCACTGCCGCCTCGTCCGCGACGGCGACCTGCTGAAGCTCGAGGACCTCGGCAGCGCCAACGGCACGTTCCTCAACGGCCAGCGCGTGCAGGAGTCGCTCCTGGCGCCGGGGGACACGGTGCAGGTCGGGCCGGTCGTGTTCGTCCTGCAGATCGACGGAACGCCCGAGGACGACGAGCTCCAGCCGATCTACGCCGAGGGCGCGATGATGGCCGGCGCGGCCGCCGTCGGGGCGGGCGCGGGGGCGGCGGCGGACGTCCACGCGGGAGTCGGGGACGACGAGGGGTTCGAGCCGACCGATCCGCTCGCGGGCGACTACGGCGCCCTCGAGGAAGACCCCGGCGGCCTGGAAGAACTCGAGCCGATCGCCGACGAGGCGGGCGACTTGGCCGCCGCACCCGCGGCGGGCGACGCCGGCGGTGAGGACGACGACCTCGGCCTGCTCGCCGCCGCGCCGGTCGGTTCCGAAGATCCTGACCACGCGGCCGACGCCGACGGGGAACTCACCGGCGAGCTCCGCGGCGACGGCGACCTCGTGGAAGCCCTGAGCGACGAGGAAGCGCTGGAAATGGCCGGCCTGGAGCCCGAGGGGACCGAGGACGTCGACGCCGACGCCGAAGCGTCTGCGGCCGACGGCGAGGCCGCCGAGGAACTCCCTTCGCTGGCCGTCGAAGCGGGCGGCGCCGGGACGGATGAGGGCGACGACCTCAGCCTGCTGGCGGCGGCCCCGACAGGACCCGACGATGCGACCGAACTCGAAGACGAAAACGTCGCCTTAGAGGCCGATGGGGGCTCCGAGGGCATCAACCTCGTCGAGCCGGCGGCGCTCGGGTCGGAGGACGACGATGGTCGCCTGGCGCTCGTGGAACCGGCGTCGGCGGAGGCCGACGCGGACGACGCGGGCCTTGGCCTCGTCGAGCCGGCCGCGGAAGGTGAATCCGAAGAGATGGACCTCGCGGTGGCCGCGACGACCGAGGAGGACGACGACGACGAACTCGGAACCCTCGCCGCCGCCGCCGCGGCTGACGAGGCGGGGGACGACGACGACGACGAACTCGGCACACTCGCTGCCGCCGCCGCCGCGGACGAAGAGTCCGACGACGAACTCACCTCGCCGCCCCCGCTGCCGGCCGGCGCTGGCGCGGACGCCGAGGCGGACGACGTCGATGAACTGGCGCCAACCGCGTCTCTCGCCACGGCCGAGGCGGACGACGACGACGAAACAGAAGACGACGCGACCGACCTTGACGACACGCTCGACGACCTCGACGACCTGACCTCGCTCGACAGCGGCACGGCCGAACTGGCGGGCGACGACGACGACGCCGAGGGCGAGGCGGACGACGAGTCGAACCTCGACGACCTCGAACCGGTCGCCGGCGGTCCCCTCCACGAGGTGAGCCTCGACGGGCCGCTCGTCGCCGAAGCCAGCGCGGCCGATCCGATGGACCTCGCCGACCTCGACCTCGATGACGCCGAGCACGAGTTGGACGACGCCGAGCACGACCTCGACGACGCCGAGCACGAGCCGAAGCCGCGTTGAGCGGAAGTGGCGCGACGGCGGTGACGACGCCGAGCGAAAAATCCCAAGGGTGCCGCGGAACTCCACGGCACCCTTTTTCATGCGCTGAAAGCGATACTTCGGCGCGGCCGGCTCGAAGCTGTCCGGCCAAGGAAGCGGTTGCGGGGCGGCTCGAAGCTGTCCGGCCAAGGAAGCGGTTGCGGGGCTGATGTCCGGGCGGGGCGCGTGTTCCTGTCCCTCCCCCCCCCTCTCCCGAACTCCCACGGAATCACAAACACCCGCGCACCCCACGACTAGAGCCGGGTCATGCTTGGGACGCACTCCGATCGCCTGACACGGGCCGCTCGGACCGCATACCCAGCGAGACTCCAAGCGCCCCCCACGCCGGTTCGCCGCGCGGCGAACCAAACGACTTCCTATCGGAGTGCGCGGTGCGGCGAAGCGCCACTCGCCCCGGCCTCAGCGGCGTCCCCCGAAGAGACTCGGCCCCGGTCCCGTCGACCTCCTACTCGTACCGGTTCACGTGCGAGAGCCGGCATCCCGCCCGGTGCCAGCGGCATGCCATGTTGCGGCAAGACCACTCGCCAAAAAGACGCCGGCCGCCCGTTGGGTGAACGGGCGGCCGGCGAGTTGATGTCTAATCGATGCCGCGCGGCTCGCGGGGCTGGCGGCCCCGGCGCCGCGGGCGGGTCAGGCTTCCTTCATCGGGTTGAGGAAGTTGAGGAACTCCTTCGGCGTGCCGTTGTAGCTCGGGAACATCTTCGCCCGGTAGGGGTCGAAGCGGAACATGTTCACGAGCGTCTCGGCGAAGACGGTGCGGAAGTCGGTGTGGACCGGCTGGAAGCGGTGGCCCTCCAACTCCTCCATGCCCTTCCACTCGCCGTAGATCTTGTTGCCCTTGATCCCGTTGCCCATCGCGAGCATGAACCCGGCGCGGCCGTGGTCGGTGCCGTTCGTGCCGTTCTCGTGGACGGTGCGGCCGAACTCGCTCATGACCAGGACGGTGACCTTGCTCATGCGCGGGCCGAGGTCGTTGTGGAACGCGACCATGCACTCCGAGAGGTAGCGGAGCATGTTCGCGTGCGCCCCGCGCAGGCCGCCCTGGCCGCTGTGGTGGTCCCAGCCGTCGTAGTCCGCCTGGGCGACCTCGAGGCCGAGGTTGGCCTTGATGACGCGGGCGATCGTGCTGAGCTGGTTGCCGAGCTGCCCGCCGGGGTAGGGGGCGTCGATCGGCATCATGGCGGCCTTCTCCAGCGCCTTGAGGCGCTCGACGGCGTTGGCGCCGGACTCGGTGATGATGTCGCGCGTCTGGTCGCTCGTCAGGCCGGTCTTGGCCGTCGCCTTCTTCTGCGACGGCAGGTCGTCCAGCGACGAGCCGGACTCGGTCTTCGCCTCGGCGCGGGCGGTCATGTTGACCATGTTCTCCGGCGCGTAGAGGTTCTCGAACAGCGGCATGTCCTGCGCGCGGTTGTTGCCGGCCAGGACCGGGTACTGCCCGCGGAGCGCGCGGGGCAGGAGGCTCATGGCCGACAGCCCGCGGAGCGGCGCGTCGTACGGCTTCTTCGACAGCTCGAGGTAGCGGTTGAGCCACCCCTGGCTGTAGCGGGCGTCGCCGAGGGCGGCGCGCTCCATGTAGTCCTGGGCGCTGAAGTGGCTGCGCGTGCCGTGCGGGCTGCCGACGTTGACGATCGGCACGACCTTGCCCGACTCGATCAGCGGCACGAGGCTCGCCATCGCCGGGTGCAGGCCCCAGTAATTGTCGTGCTTGGGGTACGGCAGGGCCGCGCCGTCCTCGCCCTTCTTCTTCTTGTGGGGGATCGCGATGCCCGGGCGGACCGAGTAGTACTTCGCGTCGCCGACCGGGATGATCGCGTTGAGCGCGTCGGCCCCGCCGCGGAGGAAGATCGTGACGAGCGTGGGCTTCTGGCGGTCCGGGTCCGCCTCGGGCGTGCCGTCGGCCTCGATCGGCATCGGGTTGCCGCGGAGGAAGCCCTCGGCGCCGACGAAGCCGGCGCCGCCGGCCATGATGCACATGCCGGACGACTTGAGGAAGTCACGACGCGACGAGTTGCTCATTGCGGATCTCCTGGACGTAGTTGCTAGTTACAAGTTCTTAGTTGCCGGTCGAAACGTCACGGGCCACGGGCTGCGGGCGTTCGGCACCCGTGCCGCCTCCCCTAGTTGCTAGCAACCGATCACTAGCAACCAGCAACTGCTCACTGCTGCTGGAAGTCGGGCGAGCCGAGGATGACGCTGAGCATCCGGGGCTTGTCGCCCTTGGCGGCCGCCTCGCCGATCACGGTGCGGGTGCGGTCGCCGATCTCGCTGCCGACGAGGTCGTCCACCATGAGCTGGCGCGTCTCGTCGACGCTCATCTGCTCGTAGCGGCTGAAGTACTCCTCGGGGACCGACACGCCGGCGATCGACCCGCGGACGAGGTTCCACGCGTAGTCCCAGCGGGTGGTCAGCACGCCGCTGTCCATCCACGACTCGGCCTGGTCGTAGTAGCCGGTCGGGTCCTCGCAGTCGTAGATCGGCTGGCCCATCTTCGCCAGCAGCTTGCAGCTCTCGTCGGCGTTCTCGATCGTCGCGTTCGTGTTCCGCAGCGCGCTGACGGTGAACTCGAACGGCGTCTTGAACTTCGAGCGGTAGTTGCTGCGGCTCTGGAACTCGGGGCTGGTGATGATCTCCCAGTAGACGCTCGGCAGGTCGCCGTCGGTCGCGCGGAACTTCGAGGCGACCTTCGTCACCAGCGCCTTGGCGGGTTGTCGTTCACGAGGTAGCGGCAGAGCTCGGCGATGAACGTGGCGGTGCCGGGGTGCTTGGCGAGCGAGCAGGCGCGGCCTCGCCGCCCTGTTGGCCGGCGGGGACGATCGTCTTCATCCACGTCTTGGTGCCGGGCTGGTGCCAGTTGGCGTTGAACGTGAACGAGAGGTCGGGGCCGTACGTCCAGCCCGTCAGGACCTTGGACAGCTCGATCACGTCGGTCTCGCTGTAGTACTTGTCCACGCCGAGCGTGTGCAGCTCCATCACCTCGCGGGCGTAGTTCTCGTTCCAGGCGTTCTGCGGCTGATCGCGTTGTCGAGGTACTCGAGCATCGCGGGGTGCGTGGCCGAGGCGAACAGCATGTTCTTGAACTTGCCGAACGCGTGCTTGCGGACCACGTGCTCTTCGTAGCGCGCGCGGTCCACGAGCGGGCCGGGGCGTTCTCGCGGGGCTGGTTGACGCAGAAGTGGTTGCGCCAGAAGTCGGCCATCAGCTCGCTGAACACGCGGCGGCTCGTCGCGGCGCGCATCAGGACGTACTGCGGCAGCTCGCTGCGGAGCTGGGCGTTGTTCTCGTAGTCCTCGGCGATCGGGTACGCCTTCTTGATCTCCTGGAGCGACATCGTCCTCCAGGAAGCGGCGGGCCATCTCCGACTCGACCTCGCTGTCGTCGATGCTCGACGGGTCGATCTGGTAACCGGCCCAGATCTCCCACGCGTTGGCGCCCATCTGCAGCACCTCGTCGACCTCGCCGGGCTTAGGGCCGAACCCGAGGCGGTTGAGGGCGTGGGCGACCTTCTCGCGGTCGTCGAGCGGCGGGCCGGACACGTTGCCGACCGTCGGCGCGCCGGCCTTGGTGCGCGCCGGCCTGGAGCTCGAGCAGCCGCAGGCGGCCGGCCTGGGCGGCGTTGATCTTGCTCTTCTTCGTCGGCTTCTTGAACCCTCGACCGGGCCGTCCTTCTTCGGGTCCGGCTTCTGGTCGACCGAATCGTCGACCGGCGGGGGCTCGAACTGGGCGCGGACCGGCGACGGGACGGCGGCGCTCATCATGAACGCGGTGCATCCAACCACTACCGTCAAGACGTGTCGCCTTAACGCCATCGTTCTACTCCTCGGAACGGGTGCCAGACAGGGGGTGAGCCGGCGGACCGGCCCGAGCCATTATGTCGTGCGAAGCCGTGGGATGAAAGCGAAATCCGTCCCCCGCCCGCGCGCGCCGGCTCGACCCCTGTTACTAGGATAACGGGGCACGGGTTCGGGTATTAGATCTTTTGCGGAAAAATGTGCTGGTCGCCCCTCGCGCGGGAGGGAAGGGCGTGACTGTCGGGTGGGGGAACGCGAGTGCGTGACACCATCGCGTCGCCTCGCGAGCCGCGGAGCCTTGGCGCGAGGTAAGCGTCGCAGGCGTCTGCGGTAACGGTGGATTGCGCAGGTGTCCGTCCCCGCAGCGGGGACGCCCTGCGCCGCGGGGGAGCGTCGGAAAGTTCGGGCGTTAGTCGACGACCTCGACTTGGTCGCTCATGAGGGTCTGCGCTCGAAGTCGGCCTTGCAGCTCGTCGATGTCGCTCAGGAACGGGCGCGGGCCGCCCTTCTGGTATTTCGCGTTGTTGATGCGCTGGCCGTCGCTGTTGAGCAGACCATCGTCGGGTAGCCGCACGCCGTACACCTCGGCGAGGCGGCGGTTGCGCTCGGCGGCGTCGGCGGGGAGCGGGGTGTTCTTGGGGAAGTCCACCCGGCAGAGCACGAGGTGCTGGCCGGCGTAGTTGCGGAACTCGGGGTGCCGCCAGATCTCGGCGTCGATCTTCTGGCACCAGTCGCTGCCGTCCATGCTCGTGAACGCGACGAGCAGTTCCCGCTTGAGCTGCGACGCGATCGCCTGGGCGACGTGGAAGTCGTCCACGCGCCGCCGTAGTCGAACGTCGGCAACTGGTTCTCGAGCTGCTTGCGCAGCGCCTCGACCTTGCTCGGGCTGAACGCCGTGACCTTCAGCTTCACGCTGTTGCGGCTCGGGAAGAACATCACGAACTGCGCCGGCGCCTCGCCGATCGAGTAGGTCTGGGCGAACTTGCGGAACGCGGCGGCGTCGGGCGACGTGTCAGCGTCGTCGGGCCAGTCCCAGGGCATGAAGATCATCGTGCGGTTGACGAAGCGGATGAACTTCTGGCTGTTGATGACCGCCTTGTTCGCCTCGACGACGCGCGGGTCAGTCTTGGCCTTGGTGATCAGGAGCAGGAACGGCAGGCCAGTCTTGCGGGCGTAGGCGCTGCCCTCGGCGAAGCTCTTCTGGACGCGCAGCGCCTCCTGGCCCGGCTTGCTCTTGACGACGTTGTCGGCGAACGCGATCCACTTCAGCGGCGCGCCCTTCTTCTCGTCGTCGCGGAGCTTGGCCGTGTCGTAGCCCGCCCGGACGTAGGGCTCGCCGTCGGCGTCCATGAAGACGAACGTGGGGACGTGGGTGATGTTGTACTTCTGCTTGAAGCGGTCGTTCTGCGCCTTGAGCGAGCCGGTGACCTTCTTCGTCTGGGGGAAGTCGACCTGGAACAGCACGACGTTCTTCTGTGCCCACTCGATGAACATCGGGGTGCCGAGAACCTCGCGCTGAAGCTTCTTCGAGAAGTCGTCGTAGTCGCTGCTCGAGAAGTACATCAGGATCATCTTCCCCCCCTTGCGCGCCTCGGCCGCGGCGGGGGTCCAGTTGTTGTGCCACTTCACCGGCGGCGCCTTCGCCGCCGTGGTCGCGCCGGCGGGGGCGCCGGTCGGGGCGTTGGCCTTGGTGGCGGTGCCGGCGGCGGGCGTCGTGCGGGAGTTGGCGGCGGGGCGGGGGCGGACGGCGGTGCCGGACATCTCGTCGTCGCCGCCCGTGCCGGGGCGCGGTCGCATGCTCTCGCCGGCGGCGCCGCCGCGCGCGGGCATCGCCTCGTCGGCGGCAAAGGCGGGGAGCGACGCGGCCAGCATTAGCGCGGCGGCGAGGACGAGGCAAAGTCGGCGTGCGATCGGCTCCATGGGCGCGGTTCCTTTGGGCTGGGGCGGCCGCATCATCTTGGCGGGAAGAACCGGCGGCCGCAACCACAATCGGCGAGCGACGCCGGCGCCGGGCCGCGCGGAGACGGTCCCCCCGGGCATGAGCGCTCCGATTGCTACGGCTCGACCCCGAGATGAGTTCAGGGACGCGGTGACAGCTGGCGACCGCATCCTCCAGACTCGTTCCGGTCGTCGTGCGAGAACGGCGTGGCGGGCGCTTGCGGTTTCGCCGCGCGAGCGGGCCGAGCCCGCGCAGCCGGCAAACAGAGTTGATGTCAGGAGGTCCGGGACGCGCCCCGTGGGCGACGGTCCCCGCGCGCGCGGGCGGCGAGCCCGCGTGCACGGGGCCGCGCCGGGCCCTAGCGTCTACAACTGCGAGCGGAGCAGGCCGGCGAGGCGTTCGGTCACCCGTTCCTTCAGCGGGCGGTTGAGCCACTCCTGGTGGGTGATCTGCCGCGCCCGCCCGAGGTCGGCGTCGAACACGCGGGTGAGTTCGGCGGCGAACGAGGCGTCGTGGATGTTGAGGTTCGCCTCGTCGTTGAGGCGGAGCGAGCGGTTGTCGAAGTTCGTGGACCCGACCGAGATCCAGCACCCGTCGACGATCAGCACCTTGCAGTGGTACATCGTCGGCTGGTACTCGAAGATCTCGCACCCGGCGGCTAGCAGGTCGCCCCAGCGGGAGCGCGACGCGCGGCGGACGACCTTCATGTCTATGTGCACGCCGGGCACGATGATCTGCACCGTCACGCCGCGCCGCCGGGCCTCGACGAGCGCGCCGACGAGCAGGTCGTCGGGCACGAAGTAGGCGTTGCCGATGCGGATCGTCTTGGTCGCGCAGGCGAGCGACATCAGGAACATCAACCGCATGCTCTCGCTGCCCTCGCGGGGCGAGCTCTTGAACACCTGCGCGACGCACGAGCCGTGCTGCTCCAGCGGCGGGAAGTAGTCGTGGCCGTGCAGGACCTCGGCGTGGGTCTTGACCCAGTTGTCCATGAACGCGGCCTGCATCTGCCCGACGGCCGGGCCCTCGACGAGGTAGTGCGTGTCGCGCCAGTGCCCGGGGTCCTCGGCGTCGCCGGCCCAGCGGTCGGCGATGCCGACGCCGCCGGTGAACGCGAGGCGGCCGTCGATCACGGCGATCTTGCGGTGCGTGCGGTTGTTGATCCGGTCGATCGTGTACCACCGCAGCGGGTGGTAGCGCTCGACCTCGACGCCGGCGGCCTCCATCTTCTCGATGTACCGCTCGTCGAGTCGGTTGGAGCCGAGCCAGTCGATCAGCACGTGCACGCGCACGCCGTGGCGCGCCCGCTCGCTGAGCGCGTCGGCGAAGCGCTGGCCCACCTCGCCCTCCCAGTAGATGAACGTCTCGAGCGTGATCGTCGTGCGCGCCCGGCCGATCGCCTCGAGCATGGCGGGGAAGATCCGCGCGCCGTTGTGGAACGCAGTGATGCGGTTGCCCGGGAGCAGCGGGGGGCCGAGCAGGTTGCCGATCGAGCGGGTGAACTGCGAGTCGCCCACGCCGTACGCGTGCTCGAACTCGTGTTGGACCTTCTTCTCGCCGGAGGTGAGGTTCGAGATCAACAGCATGACCACGACCGTCACCACGACGGCCGCCAGCGCGACCAGGACGTATGCCAGCATTCGAGTCGACCCTCCGCCTCCCCGGGACACAAACGACGTTCCCCCCGCCCGGCCGAGGGCCGGGCCGCGCGGGCCTCGGCGGCCGCGCCCTCCGCGGTGCGCCGCGGGGGGGCGTGATGGTAGCGAGCCCCCGCCCCCGCACAACGCCCGCCGCGGGCCGCACAAGACTTTCTCCGCCGCCCGCCCGGGGGCGCGGCCCGCCGGATCTCACCGCCGCACTTGCTCTACGCGGCGCATCTCAGCGCAGGCCCGCCGGCGCGCGAGGCGGTTGATCGTGGCGCGACGGCGTGGCGAACGTCCGTCCGACCGCGCACCCGCCCGCCCGCGGCCAAGAGCCGATTGGGACGCGCTCGTATCCCAGTTAAACGACATGCCCGTGCGACATGCCGCCGCCGCCCCGGGGACGTCCAGGCGGCACGGGATCCGACGGAATATCTATATATTGCTATGCCGTCGGTGGTCGATGCGAGGTGGCGGAGGCGTTACCCATCGTCGCGCCCGCGGACGCGCCGGTGCCGCCGCACCCGAACGCGCGCATCGCCCGTCCATGATCGGCCGCCGCAGGTCCGGTCTTAACTTTCGGTGGTCGGCCCTTCCGGCTGGCGCCGAGTGTTCGGCCGCCGTCTCACCGTCGGCGCAGCCGGGGGAGGCGGCGCCGGCTTCGTCGGTGAGGTCTTCCGGAGTGGGTCGGGCGTTGCTCGGGGGCGTGCTGACATGCCAGCAGCCGGGCCCCGTGGCTACGAACGTGCCGGCCCGGACCGGACCGGGAGGCGGTGCCGTCGGGAAGGGCGTTCGGCGGGTCACGGCCGGCCGGCGGCGCCGGGGGGCGCGGTGGGCTCGTCGGTGCCGACGATGTAGAGCGTGTTCTTCCCCATCTGCTTCGCGCCGAACATGAGCTTCTTGTCCGCCTCCTGGATCAGCCCCGCGGCGTCGATCGCCTCGTAAGGATAGACCGCCAGCCCGGCGCTGATGCCGAGCAGGCCCTTGCCGGTGGAGCCGAGCGCGGTGAAGGCGGGGCTGGCGATGAGTTGCTGGAAGCGGCGGAAGATCTGCACCGGCGTCTGCGGGGGGCGGCCGGGCAGGGCGTGCGAGTTGGGATCGCGCGGCTGGCGGGGGCCCTCCTTGTCCCAGAAGACGACGGCGAACTCGTCGCCGCCGATGCGGGCGACGAGGTCGTGCTGGCGCGTGCACGCCTTCATCAGCCGCGCCGTCTGGCGGAGGATCTCGTCGCCCACGCCGTGGCCGTACAGGTCGTTGTATTTCTTGAAGTCGTCGATGTCGAACAGCAGCAGCGTCACCGGGAAGTGCATCGTCTTGGCCTTCTCGATGATGCGCGAGAGGAAGTGGCGGAAGTACCGCCCGTTGTACACGCCGGTCAGCTCGTCGGTGATCGCCATCTGCTGCAGGCGGTTGTGGCGGTCCTGCAGGCCGGCCAGCTTGCCGACGAGGTGCGCCAGCTGCGCCAGCGCGTGGCGGGCGGAGATCTCGTCGGGCTCCTCGGGCAGGACGAGGTGGAGCCACCCGGCCTCGTCGGCGCCGTTGCGGATCGACTGCGACAGCAGGACGGAGTGATCCGGCTCGTCGAGCAGCGGCGCGTCCCCGCCGGGCTTCTGGAACAGGAGCTTGGCGGCCGCGCCGACGTGCGAGTTGATCAGCCGCACCGCCCCGCACGACGCGATCGGCGGGGGCGGCGGGGGTGATGATGTAGTCGTCGCAGCCGAACTCCATCATCTTGCGCGACAGCAGTTCGAGCGTCGGGTGCCCGAACAGCACGAGCCGCCCGCCCGCCGCGAGTTCGCGCAGCGTGCGCACGGCCGCCTCGGGGCGGCGCTCGATCGGCTCGGCGGCGGCCATGACGGTGGAGTAGGCGTTGGCGGTGAGCTCGGCGATGCCGTCGAACATCGTCGGCACGCTCGTCACCTGCGCGCCGGGCACGCCCTGCACGAGCGCGGCGTGCACCTGCCGGTCGGTGTCGCCGATGAGAAGCACGCGCTCGAAGCCCGACCGAACCATCGTCCTTCTCCCGTCCTGGCATCTGGCCGCAGGAAGTCGAATCGAACCACGGAGACACGCAGACACGGAGGCCAGAAGGAGAAGAACGATCCACAGATTACGCGGATTCCACAGATGGAAGAGTGGCGGGGAAGAACCCGTCCTCCGGGCTTCGTCTTCATCTGTGCAATTTGCGCAATCTGTGGATGATGCTCTTCCCGTTTCGCGTCCGCGCGCAGCGGTTCACTTAATCGTCGTCCGGCATTCCCGATTGTTCGTGGAGCAGTGCGCGCAGTTCGTCGGCCGTGAGCACGGGTTCGTTGCTCGTATCGGGGTCGGCGTCCTGCACCCGGCGGGGGGCCGACTCATCGTCTTGGTCGTGCGCGGCGGCCGCGCCGGGGCCGGCCAGGGGCTCGGTCGTGGACGCGAACGTGCTGCCGGACCCGGCCAGGGCGTCGGGGGCGGCCGAGGCGAGGGCGACGCGGTGCAGGCCGTCGTCGGCGAGCAGGCCGTCGGCGCCGAGGCGCATCGCGTCGGCCAGGGCCGCCTGCCGCCCGTCGGTGTGGCTGAGCCAGACCTCCAGGTGGGGGAACCGCCGCTTGATCGACGGGATGAACGTCAGCTCTTCGCGGTAGAGGCTGCCGAGGCTCAGCACCACGGCCCGGTAGGCGAGCGGCCGGCGGCAGAGTTCGGCGGTGGCGCCGTAGGGGTCGTCGTACTCGACCGTGGGGTACCCGAGGCGCTGCATCGTGCCCAGCAGGTCCGACCGGCCCGACGGGTTGGCGACGATCAGCGCACGCCCGATCGGCCGAGTCACTGGAAGGCTCACCCCGGACATCCCACTCCGATCCTGATGCGACAAATACGACGACGACCCGCGCGGCCGCCTCATCATAACCCGCCGGAGGGGACGTTCAATTGGCAATCCTCGCCGTCCTCGGGCGCCGGCCCGTCGTCCGGATGCGCCTGGACAGGTTCCGCCGGTTGTGCGGGCGCGCTAATCGAGCTTCCAGAGGCGCGCGGTGCGGTCGGCGCCGCCGGAGGCGAAGTGCTTGCCGTCCGGCGAGAACGCCACGCACAGCACCGCCCGGTCGTGGCCGCCGTAGCGCGAGGTCTCGGCGCCGGTACCGACGTCGAACAAGCGAACAGATCCATCCTCGCAAGCGGCCAGCAACCGCTGACCGTCTGCCGACAACGCCAAGCGTTCACCCGCCCCGTCTGCTCCTGGAACCGGGTGACCGGCTTGCCGGTGGCGAGGTCCCAGAGTTTGAGGCCGAGGGTCGGGCTGTGGCTCGCGGTGACCGCGTGCCGGCCGCCCGGAAGGAGCAACGCGTCGACGATCAGGTCGCTGTCTCCGAGCGTTGCGACCACCTCGCCGTCTTTGCCGTCCAACACGACCGCCTGTTCGGGGCTGGGGTGGTCGAACAGCAGGGCCACCACGTGCTGCCCCTCCGGCCCGAATCGGACGCGCCACCGGTTCGATGGCAGCGCTCGCTCCCACAGCCTCGCGCCGGTGGATACGTCGAAGCACTGCACGAGCCGCGCTTCGCGCGCGATCGACACCAGCCGGCGTCCGTCGGGTGAAAAGTCGAGCGAGTCGATCTCGCCCCCGCCCGGCTTCACGTCGAGCCGCCGCACCTCGCTCCCGCTGCTCGCGTCGATCACGTGGATCCCCCCGTGGGGGCTGCCGAGCACGGCCACCGCCCCGTCCGGAGAGAACGCGCCATGACCATAAACGATCCCGATGGGGTACGAGCGAAGGACGGAACCCGTCTCCACGTCCAGGAGTTGCGGCCCCTCGGTCGTGGTCAGCAGCGCCCGTCGGCCGTTCGGGCTTAATGCCCAGAGCTCCATCGTGCGCGTACTGCAGAGCCGCTTTCCGCTGGCGACGTCCGAGACGGCGGCCGAACCGTCACCGTTGGTGAACCACCCGACGCTGGACCTGACACGTGTGCCCTGACCGCTAAACCCAACCTGCGTCACCGGGCCGCCGTGGCCCCGCAGCGTGTGGAGGAGCCGTCGGTCGTCGTCCGTGTATGAATTCGGTGATCCTTCCCCCGACACCTTGGTCACCCGAACCGCGTGAAAGCGCGTCGAACCGCGAGCCGACCCCAGGCCCAGGTCTTTCCCGCCGATCCCCCAAAAGAAGGAGCATTGCAGGTCGGCGAAGTCAGTCTTGTGACGCGAGACGAGCTTGCCGTCGAAGAATGCCTCCACCCCATCTCGACGCACCCGGACCACCGAGGTGTGCCGCCGTCCGTTCGTCGGTCGGACATCATGGCGACCCGTCTGATTGGTATTCGCTCCTCTGGGGACTCCATCTTCTACGAGGTTCTGGAAGCCCGTGACCTGCTCATCCCACCCACCCATGATCCATTCGAAGCGTCGCGTGCCGTGCGAGAGAAGCTGACTCACAGCGTCTGTGCCCTCGAGCCGGGTGAACTCGACGGAAAAGTCGTACTCCGCGGGCGGCTCGTAAGGTAAAGCCAGCCGGGCGGACTCCGCGTTGTCGGAGACGATCCCTTCCGGGCCGCCCGTCCACGCGCCGGCGATGACGTCGCGCCGCAGGTCGACCAGCGGCAGCAGGTCGACGACGCGTTGCTGTTGCGCCGCCGTCGGTGTGGAAACCGGGGGAGTCAACGCGGGGCCGACCGCAGCGTCGGCGCCGACCGGGTTCGCCGCAACGCCAGGCGAGGTCGGCGCCACGACCGCTTCAGTTACCGAGTCGCCGGGGGCCGACCGCGGAGCGGTCGCGTGCGGGCCGGATGCCGGTGCGAGCGATCCGTCGCCCGCCCGCGGCCATAGCTGCCACGCCGCCATCGCCGCGACGAGGGCGACGACACCGACGACGACCGCCGCCCCGGCGCGGCGGCGGGTGCGGGCGGGCAGGCCCGGGAGGCGCGAGGCCGCCCTCGCCTTCCCGTGCGGGCCCAGCGGCGGCCGGCCCGCCGCCACGTGCTCCAGGTCCTTCACCACGTCCGCCATGTCCGCGTAGCGGTCGCGCAGCTCGCGCGCCATGCATCCCTCGGCGATCGTGACCAGTCCGCGCGGGGCATGCGAGTTGCGCTTGAGGATCGGCGCCGGCGGGCCGGCCAGGATCTGGTCGAGGACGCACTGCGCGGTGGCGCCGTCGTACGGGCGCGAGCCGGTCAACAGTTCGTACAGCATCGCGCCGAAGCTGTAGATGTCGCACCGGGTGTCCTCCGCGCGGCCGGCGGCGACGGCGGGGCTCATGTAGGGGACCGTCCCCTCGCAGTGGCTGCGGCGGACGTCGGCGACCTCGTCGTTGCTGTCGAACGCCCGCACGAGGCCGAAGTCGCTCAGGTGCGAGGTGCCGTCGCGGTCGAGCAGCACGTTGGCCGGCTTGAGGTCGCGGTGGATGATCCCCTTGCCGTGCGCGTAGGCCAGCGCCGACGCCACCTCCCGCGCCACGCGCAGGGTGGCGACGTAATCGAGCGGCTGGCCCGTCTTGAGCCGGTCGGCCAGCGAGCCGCCGGTCATGTAGGGCATGACGTAGTACGGCCCGGCCGGCGGGTCCCAAACCTCCATGATCCGCAGCACGTGCGGGTGGTTCAGGTGGTACATGTGCCGCGCCTCGGTCAGGAAGCGCTGCACGGCCCGGGGGTCGTGGACCAGGTCCGTCTTGAGCTGCTTGACGGCGACCTGGGTGCCGGTGACCGGGTGGCGGGCCAGGAAGACGTCGCCCATGCCCCCTTCGCCGAGCCGACGGACCAGGGCGAAGCGGTCGAGCGTCGTCGCGCCGGAGGTCCGGGTCCGCGCGTCGCCCGTGTCAGCCGTGTTCGATACCGACTCGCCCGGCGGACCTCCGGCGACGGTGACCGTGACCGCCGAGCGATCAGAAGACGACGTCGGCGCCGAACGATTCGCATCGTTAGCGATGGTCGGATTACCCCCCGGCGTCGGCGCCGGCGGATCCGCTTGAATCCGCTGCCGCGGCGAGGAGGAATTCGAAGGTTCGGGCTGGGCGCGCACGTTTGGTGACCCCCGTCGTGTGTGATCTCGCGGGCCGGCAGCAACGTTGCGGTTCGTTTCTCGAGGCGCAGGTGCTGCGGCGGGAGCGTCGGTGCGAGTTCTATCGTGACATGATGACGTGCCGTCTCGACGGCCGCCAGCCCATGCGTCGGCGCGCGCCGAGCGCCCGCGGGTTCGCTTGACAGCGCCCAGCCCCGCGCCTAACCTCCGCCCCGTTGCAGGCCGCCGCGTTCCCGCGCCGGCCCCATTCCGCTTGCATAGAATGACGGGTAAAGGAGCTTCCTCATGCCGCTGAAGGTGGGCATCAACGGGTTCGGGCGCATCGGTCGGCTGGTCTTTCGGGCCGGCATCGCCAACCCGAACATCGAGTTCGTCGGCGTCAACGACCTCGTGACGGCCGACAACCTCGCGTACCTGCTGAAGTACGACACGATCCACGGAAAGTTCGACGGCACCGTCACCAACGAGGGCGACAACATGCTCGTCGTCAACGGGAAGCGGATCCCGACGTTCTCGGTCCGCGACCCGGCGACGCTGCCGTGGAAGGACCGCGGCGCGGAGGTGGTGGTCGAGTCGACCGGCCTGTTCACCGACCACGAGTCGGCGATGAAGCACGTGACGGCCGGCGCCAAGCGGGTCGTGATCAGCGCGCCGACCAAGAGCCCCGAGACCGTGCCGACGATCGTGATGGGCGTTAACCAGAACGCCTACGACCCGGCCAAGCACCAGGTCGTGTCCAACGCCTCGTGTACGACGAACTGCCTGGCGCCGATCGCCAAGGTGGTGCACGAGCGGTTCGGCATCGCCGAGGGCCTGATGACGACGATCCACGCCGTCACCGCCACCCAGCCCACGCAGGACGGCCCGAGCAAGAAGGACTGGCGCGGCGGGCGCAATGCCTACCAGAACATCATCCCCAGCAGCACCGGCGCCGCCAAGGCCGTCGCGCTGGCGATGCCGGCCCTGAAGGGCAAGCTCACCGGCATGGCGTTCCGCGTGCCGACGATGGACGTGTCGGCGGTCGACCTGACCGTCCGCACCGAGAAGGCGACGAGCTACGAGGACATCTGCAAGGCGATGAAGGAGGCCAGCCAGGGCGGCGACCTCAAGGGCATCCTCGGGTACACGGACGAGGAGGTCGTCTCCAGCGACTTCATCACCGACCCGCGCAGCAGCATCTTCGACGCCGGCGCCGGCATCGGCCTCAACGCGAACTTCTTCAAGCTCGTGAGTTGGTACGACAACGAGTGGGGCTACAGCAACCGCGTCATCGACCTGATGCTGTTCATGGCCAACAAGGACGGCAGCATCAAGTAACGGCGTAGCCGTCACTCGAGCAGACGACCTCCGGCGGGGGGGGCGGGCGCGCGCGGGGGGGGGGGGGCGCGCGGGGGGGTGGGCGAGCCGGCGCCGGGGGGGGGGGGCGGGGCCGCC
>JAUJNJ010000112.1 GCA_030448225.1 Phycisphaerae bacterium | reverse complement strand
CCCACGAGGCCGTCGGCCTCGACGTTCGGCCGGTCGGGCAGCGAAGGGCCGACCAGCTCGATCCGGCGGACGCGCTGCTGGTTCGCGAGCTTCACCAGTGACAGCTTGAAGTGCCACTTGTTCGCGAGCGTGACGCGGTGCGTCCCGTCGCGCAGCGCCTCGACCACGCGGGCCAACGGGAACGTGCGCGGCCCGACCGACACGCCGAGCCGCTTGAGCGTGTCCGCGAGGTCGTCGTCGGCGATGACGCGGCCGAGGTACCGCACGCCGTCGTCGGTCTGGAGGCGGTAGACCTTGGGGTAGTCCTGCGGGAGGCGGTCCCAGATCGGCAGCACGGCCCCGCAGATCAGGTGCAGCGTCTCGTCGTGGAACTCCGGGAGCTTGGCGACCTCGGCGTCCCACATCACACGGGCCGCGGCCTCGGGGAGCTTCCGCCAGTGCGCGGCGGCCGAGCCGTACTGGAGCACCGCGGCCGGCGTGAAGTCCTCGCCGACCGGCCCGAGGCGCCGGTACATCGCCAGCACCTTGCCGGACTTGGGGTCGGTCCGGTCGTTGACCTGGAAGAACGCCCAAATCCGGCCGCTCTGCGTGTTGGCCGCGAAGAACGTCGCCGGCTTGGAGTAGGACGACGCGCAGCCGCCGAGCACATCGTCGAACGTGCGCGGGCTGGTCCGGTGCCGCAGGCGGAGCGTGACGTGCTTCGTCTCGGCCCCGCTCTGCGGGTGGACGAACACGACCTGCTCGGCGACGCGCTCGACCCGGTCGGCCCGGATCGTCTCGACGCCCACCTCGTAGGTCCCGTCCTCCATCGCCGCCCGGACCTTCGACTCGATCCGCGCCGCGTAGGCGTCGAACACCCGGTTCTGCGCGTCGATATTCATCGACAGCAGCCGGTTGAGGAACCGCGTGATCGGCGGCAGGTCCTCGCGGAGGTCGCCCTCGTCGTCGGTCAGCACGAGGCCGGTCTGGCGCTCGAACTCGCCAAGCGAGATCCCGCCGTTGCCGGCGTAAACGTCCCGGTAGAACGTGTACAACGCGTCGCGGGCGTACTGGCTCTCGAGGTTGTCGGCCGCCTCGAACATGCCCTGCGTCGCGGCCTGCCGCTGGCCCTTGGTCAGCGCGCCGAGTTGGTCGAGCCGCCGCGCGATCGTGCTGATGAACCGCTTCTGCCCCTTGAGGTCCGTGCTGACGAGTTTGTAGACCGGCGGCTGCGACTGGTTCGAGCGGTGCGTGCGGCCGAAGCCCTGCACCGCCTGGTCGGCGATCCACCCGGCCTGCACGAGGTAGTGGACGCGGAGCCGCTGGTTCTTGATCGTCGCGGCCGCGTGGTAGCTCTGGCCCGTGCCGCCGGCGTCGGAGAACACGAGGACGCGCTTGCGGTCGTCGTTGAACGCGATCACGTCCGCGAGGCACTTGGCCGGGCTCCGCGGCTGCACGATCGTCCGCTCGACGCCGTCCCGCTTCACGCGCACGACGCGGCGGCCGCGGCCCGTGACCTCGGCGACCTGGTCCTCGCCGAAGTGGTTCAGCAGCATTTCCAGCGGCCCGTCGGGCACGCGGATCGTCGCCACGTCTTCCATGAGCCGGTCGCGCATCTCCAGCGCCTCACGGTTCACCAGCGGCTGGCCGTCGACCATCACCGGGCGCATCCGCGGCGTGTCGCCGTCCATGTACTGCTCGAACTGGTTGACCGGGAACGAGTGCTCGATCAGTTGCAGCAGCATGTCTCGCGGCGTCATGTCGAGGTCGGCGAGGTCGTCGTCCTCGTCCATCTTCGCCAGCTGCCGGTCCTGCGTCGCCTCGTTCGTGTTCACGAGCTGGAGCACGCAGGCGTGGCCGGCGGCGAGCTGCCGCTCGACGTCGTCGATCACGCTCGGCATCTGCATCGCCGTGATCACCTGATTGAAGAAGCGCTGGTGCGCCCCCCAAAACGCCGACAGCGCGGCGCCCCGCGCCTTGCCGTCGACCTTGCCGGTCGAGTCGGCGGCGACGACCTCGAGCGCGGCCTCGAAGTTGGCGAGGACGACCTGCCACGCCTCGGCGACCTTGTCGTACACGACGCGCTGGTCGTCGCTCAGCGTGTGCTCGAGGCGTTCGTACGCGACGCCGGCGAACGACAGGCCGCGCGAGACGTAGAGCCCCATCTGCTTGAGGTCGCGGGCGACGAGTTCCATCGCGGCGACGCCGCCGGACTCGACCTGGGCGATGAACGTCTGCTTGTTGGCGAACGCGGTGCCGCGGCCCCACAGGCCGAGGCGGTCGACGTACGCGAGGTTCGCGACCTCGGTCGCGCCGGTCGCGCTGGCGTAGGCGACGCGGGCGTGCGGGAGCGCGCGTTGCAGGTCCACGCCGGCGAGCGCGGCTTGCGAGGGGATCGTCTTACGTTTGCGGGTCTTAGCCATGTGGTCAATACCTCCATCCAGCGGGGCTTGTGCGGAAAGGCGGGGCGCTCACACGCGGCCGCGCGTCACGCGGCCGCCCTTGCGCGCGCCCGCGTCGAACCCCGCCCGGTTCGAGACGGCCCGGTCGTACACCTGTTGGTAGGTGGCGGTGAACACGTCGGCCGGCTGGGCGGCGACGCGCACCTACTTCTCCACGCTGGCCGCGTTCTTCATGCAATGGCTTTCGTCGAACGCGATCACGCCCTCGAACGAGTCGCCGAGCCACGCGATGATCTGCCGCAGGCGGCTCTTGCACTCGGGGTCGCCCTGGCCGAAGTGCATCCGGCCGCTCTTGAGCGAGGCGTAGGTCGTGAACAGGATGCCCGACTCGCGCCGGATCGCCTCGCCGGGCCGGTACTTCCGCAGGTCGAACACGTCCGACTCGTCGCCGCCGAGCACCTTCCAGTCGCGCCGGGCGTCGACGAGCAGCTTGGGCGTCTTGCTGACCCACAGCGCCTTCGTCTGGCCGCGGTTGAAGCTGTCGAGGATCAGGCCCGCCAGCTCACGGCCCTTGCCGACGCCGGTGCCGTCCCCGATGAAGAAGCCCTTGCGGAAGGCGACCTCTTTGGTCGTCACGCCGTCCGGCTCGGTCACGGTCTGCGGTTCGAGGTAGTCGCGGAACGCCTGCCCGGCGTACACCACCGCCTCGAGCTGCGCCTCGGACAGCACGCCCTGCTCGATCAGGTCCCGCGGGATCGCGGGCTGGTACTCCGGGGCCGGCGGCATGACCGACGCCATCGCCGCCGACTGCACGAGCGGCGTCGGGTGCGGGCGGGCGCCGGGGATGCGCAGCCGCTGCGGGTGGTACGCCTCGAACACCGCGTCGGTCATCTCCGCCACCGCGGCCGCGGCCTGCTCGACGGCCGCGGTCTCGGGCTCGTCCAGCGCGCCCGCCGCGCGCATCGCGGCCCGCACGAGGTCGTTCGCAGGCACGCGGGGCCACGGGGCCTTGTCCAACTTGCTGTCGGGGAACGACGGGTCGATCGCCCGGACGTTCTGCCAGAGCGTGCGGCGGTTCGGGAGGTTGATGCAGTAGGCGTCGTCCCACGTCGCCTCGGTCGTCTCCGCGAGCACCGCGTCGAGCCGGGCGTTGTAGCGCCGGGCGGCGTCGGGCTCGATCGGGCCGCCGCGGCCGCCACCGAGCCGCCGCGTCGCCCGCGCCACTTCCGCGGCGTCGTCCGCGTCGGGCTCGGGCGCGGCCTGTTCGGTCGCCGGCTCGGCCGCGGGCTCGAGGCTCCCGAAGTCGAACGGGGACGCCGGCACCGCCACGCGGCGGGTCACGGCCGGTCGGCTCCCGCGGGCGTCGCGGGCCGGGGACAGCATCGTCAGCGCGTCGGCCAGCGAGGCGGCCGTACCGTCGAGCACGGGCGCGGCGGTCGGGCCGGTCTTGTCGA
Source organism: Phycisphaerae bacterium (assembly GCA_030448225.1). The sequence continues at coordinate 8,734 of JAUJNJ010000112.1, read as the reverse complement.
TCACGATCAGGCGGGTCTCGAACGTCGTGCCGTACTTGCGGTACGTCGCGCCCGGGATGCCCACGTTGGCGCGGACGGTGTACTGCTCGCGCACCCGCGACCACCAGCCCGCGAACGTCGGCCGGTCCGGGGCCATCCCGCGGCCGAGGATCGCGACGAGCCGGCCGCCGGCCCGCAGCCGCTTCAGCGCCTGCTCGACGTGCTGCGCGCCCGCGCCCGTCACCTTCTTGTCCCCCATCCGCCCGGCCGTGGCTGAGAACGGGGGGTTCATCACGACGACGGTCGGCAGGATCTCCGGCGGCAGCGCGCTGTGCAGGTGCTCGGCGTTGATCTGGTAGATCGCCTCGAACGGCAGCGCCCGCAGTAGATGAGCGCGACGGGCGGACAGCTCGTTGACGTAGACCGTCGCGCGGGCGTTGGCCGCGAACACGGCCAGCCCGCCGAGCCCAGCCGACGGCTCGACCACGACGTCGCCGGCGGTGAGGTTCGCCACCCACGCCGCGACGTAGGCGTAGTGCGGGGGCGTGCTGAACTGCTGGTACGCCTCGCTCTCGGCGTCGCGCCACCGCTGCGTCGGCACGGTGTCGAGCACCGCCTCGAGCGCCGCCAGCGCGACGCGGGCCTTGTCGAGCGGCACGCGCGGGTCGTACTTCGCCGGGTTCTCGGCGATCAGGTGGTTGATCCCGAGTTCGATCAGGTCGCTATGCTCCTTGCCGTCCGCTGCGCGGCGGGCCGGGCGGCCGTCGTCGTCGTCGTCGTCTCGGGTGGCGGTGCGGTGGCTACGGGCGCTCATCGGCGGGTCCTCTCGTCGTCGGGTCACTGGGTCGCTGCTTTCCACCCTGCGGGGCTTACGCGGAACGGCGGCCGCCCGCGTCGCGACGTGCCCGGTCGAGCCGCGCGGACTCGCGGGCGTCGACCAGGCGCATGAGCACCTCGACGATCGCGAGGAACGCCAGGAGGAACGCGATGAAGGTGCGTGCTATGTCGGGGTCGGGCATGGCCGGGCCAGTGTGCTAGACGGGACGCGGCGGGCGTCAGGGTCGCGGGCCCCGCGCCGTCACATGGCCGTCACGTGACGGGTCGGGGGTCGGGGACCTTCGGGTAGGGCTCCGAGGCGGGCAGGTGCCGGCGGAGGCGGCGGTCGATCGGCCAGGCGTACTTGTGGTTGCCGCGGTGGCGGGCCCGGCGGCACAGCCGGCCGCCACTCGCGGAGCCACGCCTGCGTCGCCGTCGCCGGGGTCCGGCGCGCCGAAGCGGGTCAGCAGGCCGCACGCGTAGTCGAAGCCCCGCGTCCCGCGGCCGTCGCGGACCTTCTGCTGCGCGCGGTCGTTGAACACGGTGCCGTCCGGCAGGACGTGGAGCGTGCGCGGCGTCGCGCGGCCGAGGTACACCGCGTTGTGCGCCTGGTAGATCGTGCCGACGTGGCCGGCGGCCGGGTCGGCCATCGAGATCAGGCCGCGGATCCCGGCGACGCGGAGCAGCTCGAAGCAGCGGGCGAGGAACCACGTCTCGCCGTTGGCCGGCACGCCGTCGAGCAGCACGAACCGCCCCAGGTCCGTCGCCTCGAGCGGGTGGACGGGGAACACATTGGTGATCGAGCGGTCGTTGACCGGGACGGAGAAGACCGCGACGCCGACGAGGCGAGCGTCCGGCAGCGGTCGCACGTCACGTCCTTCGGGCTCGTCGCCATCATCCCGTACGTGCCGCAGCGGCCCTGCCCGCACGGCACGCACGGCTTCGGGACGTGGCACTTCAGTACGATCGTCATGGAGTCTCGAGTACAGGCCGAACCGGAAGCGGGCGGCCGGGTAGCTGGCGGTGTAGTGGTGGCGCTCGACGAACGCGCGGGCCTCGGCGTCGCCGTCGATCGGCGCCACTTCGTACCGCCGCGTGTCGATCGTCTCCCCCGCCGGCCGGTAGCTCGCTCGGCCGTCCCGCCAGCGCTGGTTGAATAGGGTCAGCATCGGGTGGGTCGTGAAGGCGAGGACCGCGAACGACTGGCCGTCCAAGGCGCAGCCCTGCCCGCGCATCGTGTCGAGAGTCCGCTCTATCCCGTCGGCCTCGCACCGAACGGCGGTGAGGGGGAGCCCCACTCCTAGGCCGTCCCGATCTCCCTGTTAAGTGCGCGGCGGCACCCCGTCCCGAGTTGTTTACGTGCTACCATGTCGCATAGAATCGGCGCGGTGCGTTGGTCGCTGATTCATCTCCCGCTATTCCGAAACGAGTGGGCGGCGATGAGGCTGACCGACGGGGACCTGTCCGCGCTGGAGGCGGCGGCGATGGTGTCGCCTACGACGATTCCCGTCGTGGCCGGCACCGGAGGGCTCCGCAAGCTGCGGTTCGCCCCCCCGTCCTGGCACACCGGCAAACGCGGGGCGGTGCGCGTCGGGCTGGCGGTATTCCCGCACGCGGAGCGGATCTACCTCGTGACCGTGTTCCCGAAGAACGAGAAGGCGAATCTCACGGCGGCCGAACGCGACGGCATCCGCGACGCGTTGACGTTCCTCGGGCAGGCGATCCGCAGCGGCGCAGAGGACATCATCCCCCGGAACCGAAAGCGAGGCGGACGTGGCTAGAAAGGCAGCAGGCAAGGCAGGACGCACCAGGTCGACGACGGCGCACTCGGGCCGTTTCGTGGCCAACAACATCGCGACCCGGAAGAAAGTCGCGGGCGGGCCGATAACGGGAGTCGCGTCCGCCGTGACCGACTCCGTTCGGGCGTCGCGTCGCGAGAGCCAGGGGCAGCGGATTATCGACGCGCTGCGGGGCGCCGCCGACGCCGCGATGACCCGGACGACGGCAGAGCGGTTCACGGTGCGGACGGTCGAGACTCCCCGGGAACCCGGCGCGTTCGACGCGGCGGCCGTGCGGCGGACGCGCAACCTGCTAAACGTCAGCCAAGCCGTGTTCGCCCACGTGCTCGGCACGTCGCTGTCTCTGGTGCGCGCGTGGGAACTGGGAACGCGGGCCCCGAACGCGATGGCGCGCCGCCTGCTGGAAGAGGTGAACGCCCAGCCGGATCGCTGGCGGGCGAAGCTCGCGCGGCGGACCGGCGCCGGAGGAACGAACCGGATGGCAGCGTCGCGCGTGCGGCATACCTTAGTGGACACCGATGGCCGACCGCGGAAATAGCGGCCTTTCCTGCGGGCCGCCGCCGCTCACGCCACGCGGCGCTGGCCGTCGGAGCCGTCCCGCCACTTCACCTTCATCCAGTTCGGGTTGTTCGCGCAGCCGCGGACGCTGGCGATGTGGACGCTGTCGGCGCGCTTGAGCACGATCCCCTCGCAGGCCGGGTCGAGCTTGCTCTGATCGAACAGGCCGGCGTAGTCGTTGCGCGTGAACGGCACGACCAGGCCGTGCGGGACCGCCGAGCCGAGCATCTCGAACCGCGCCTCGGTCGGCAGCGACACGACCCACGTCCGGCCGTGGCGCATCACGTCGAACAGCCAGAACCGCTCGTCGACCACGCCGGCGCGCCGGGCCATCCACTCGCCGTCGAGGATCGTCCGCTCGGGCAGGTGCGCCAGCGCCGCGTCGGGCGCGGCCCGCACCGCGGCCGACACCGGGATCGGCTTCCCCTCGCGGCTGGTGTAGGTGCAGCCGGCCGCGGTGCGCTCGATCAGCGTGCGCCACCCGTCGTATTTCAGTTGGCCGAGCCACTCCCCGCGCACGAGCGACGGGAAGACGGCCGGGGTCGAACGGACGGGCTTGTCGGGGTAACGCTCGATGGGCACGGAGGCTCCTTGGGCGGGGTGACGGGTCGGGACGCGGGCCAGCCGCCGGGGCCGCCCACCCCGGCCCGCCGCCGCCGCCCCCGGGGTCACCCCCCCCCGAGGCTGGGGGGGGAGGGCGTGATTGTCTGGTCGGCGAGGAAGGGCTGGGCCTTCTTCTCCACTTCGGGCTTGAGCGTCAGGTCGGCGTGGAACGTGGGAGACCTCGTGCAGGTCGCGCGTCACCTGGAACCGCGTCTTGAACGCCTCCGCCCCGGACGCGCCGATCATGATGGGTCATGAACTGCGCGAGGAACGGCATGGCCGTTGCCGCCGCGGGCGTCATCTCGATCTTCATCTGGCTCGGGAAGTGCCGCCGGAATTCGTCGACGCCGAACGCCTCGAGGTCAAGCGAGCCGCGTCGCCGGCAGCTTGCCGTAGCGGCTGGTCTGCGCGAACAGCAGCTTGCCGTTCACCTTCACGCTCGCCTCGAGGCAGCCGCTGGCCCGGCAGGCCTCGGCGTTGCTTGGCGCGGCCTCGGCGATCAGCGCCTCGATCGTCTCCAGCAGCGAGTTGGCCGTGTCGACGTCGGCCTTCGCCGCCTGCCAGCGGGCGACGAGGCCGGCGACGCGTCGACGTTCAGCTCCTCCTTCTTGCCCTTGGCGCGCGGCACTGGCGGCCATCTGTTCGAGCAGGTCGAGCGGGCTGGCGGTGGTGGCGGTGCTCATGCGTGTGACTCCGGTGTAGGGGACAGAAAGACCGGCCCCGCGACGTCGCAGGGGGCCGGTCTGAGGTCGCCGGGCTGTCGGTCGGCCGGGTCCGTGCTTCCGTCCTAGCGGGGTTATGCGAAAGGCGGGTCAGCGCGGGTCGGACGTTGTCGGCAGCACCAGGTCCTCGCCGCGTACCACCGCACGTCGCCGGCGTCCGCGGCCTGTCGATCGACTGTGCCCGCCGAGCTTCACCGCGTAGAAGTCGACGACGTGGACTCCCGCAGAGCACTTCGCCGCAGCACTCGCGGGGGGAGGCGGCCGGCGGGGGCCGTGGTCGCGACGCCGCGGCGACGGCGACCTCGCCGGTCCGACGGTGCGCACGAGCGCGCCGGCGCGGTGGGGATCATCGGGCTGTCCTTCGGGGAAGAGCCGCGCAGACGGCAAGCCGCTCGCGCGTGCGGGCGGCTGGTCGACGGCTGTCGCCGCTCTTGGTTTTTCTTTTTGCGGTTCGGCCAGTCGGGGGCGCGGGGAAAGGCGGGCGGCCGGGTCGGCTACGTTCTCGTGGACTAACGGGCGTTCACACTGGATTCCGGCGTGTCACGACCGACCTGGGCCGCTGAGCTCTCTTTAGACGAGTTGTATTCGAGCTTGTGGCGGTACGCCAGCACGCTGAGCTGCATCGGGCGAAGTCGCGACCGAATGCCGCCTGGTCGAGAGCATGTCGTGCGTCGCCGCATGTCGCGCAGGAAACTCCACGTCGCCGCCGACCGCGGCCAGCAGCCGGCGCCAGCGGGTGGCGGTCGGCGATCAGGTCCTCGATCGAGCTGCCCTCGAGCGCGGGCTGTACGCGTCGCCGAGCATCACGCCGATCGTCGCGCCGGCCGTCGCCGGTCCGGTACATCGTCACGACGCCGTCGGGCGACGTGCTGGGCTCTTCCCCTGGGCGATGAACCAGTCGTGGACGCGGTCGAACGCTCTCCTGCTTGTCGGTCACGATCTCCGGCATGAATCCTCCGTGGCGATAGACGCGGGTGCGGGCCGGTCGCACCGGCCACACCTAAAGGGCGCTACGCGGAACGGCGGCCGCCGCACTCCTTCAGGCTTGGGCGTCCAGTGCAGGTCGATCTCGATGTCGTTCTCGACGATCTCGTCGATGCAGACGTAGCCGATCTGCCCCGTCGCCGAACAGGTCAAGGCGGCTGCATGCCGTGGTGTCGCCGTCGTCCTTCTCGGTGATCCACCAGTTCATCCGGCCGCCGCCGAAGTAGTGGAGGCGATGATCGCGTCGTCGCCGAGGCCCTGCTGGCCGTAGGTGACGGGCATGGTCGCGACCCGGTAGGTTGCAGGTCGTTGAGCATCGTTGCGAACCAGTCGCGTCTTCGCTGCGCGCAGGAAGTGCAGCAGGATCTCTTCTGCCGGCCGCCGATGAAGTGGCCCAGCTCGCCCTTGAGCAGGTGCTGTCGGCGGTCTCGAGTTCGTCGTCGGTCTTGAGCGTGGTCGTCACGGGGTCTTCTCCGGTGGTCTAGCACTTGCAGCAGCGGCTTGGCGGCCTTGTCGAATCGCGCTTCTTCGGGCCCTCGGGGCCTGCTCGACTGTGCCGATGTAATCGCCGCCCATGTAGTGGGTGACGACGTCCTCGTGCCGCCTGCGCGGCCGGACGCGGTAGTACGAGCCGTTGCGAAGGGGGTCTTGCCGCGGGCGAGGTAGTGGTTCTTGGGTGGCAGCGCCGGCGGTCCTCAGAACGGCGGCAGGGGCGCGCTCGAGCGCGCTGGACGATGGGCGAGGCCGGGGGAAGAACGCGAAGTCGCCGGGCCAGTCGAGGAACGCGCCGCCGCGGCCGTCGCGGAACAGCGAGACGCGGCCGAGGCGCACGCCGGCGACGCGGCGGCACGGGCGGTCGACGTGGTCGAACGCGCGGCCGGCGTCGAGCACGGCCGCCGCGAGGCGGCTTTTCGAAGCGGTCGACGGTCGGGGGCGGGATCAGCGCGGCAGGGCTGCTTTCCGCCCGGGGCGTGGCACCACGAGGCGGCCCGCGGGGCGGGCCTTGCGGGGAGTTCCGTGCTCTGGGGTCCGGCCGTCCGGCCGTCCCTCACACCCCGAGCGGGTTATGCGGGAAAGGCGGCCGCGGAGCAGCCGGTCGAGCAGGCGTCGCCACCGCGCGCGGCGTCCTGCGGGCATTACATGGTTCTCGCAGGTGGGGTCGTGCCAGTCGCCGAGCAGGCCGCGGTCGGGCGACGGGCGGCCGCCGCGATGGACCGGGTGATCGCCGACCCCGACCGCCGCCGGCTGGTCGACGGCGGCCTCCGCGCCGTCCGCGAGCGGTACGCCTGGGCCTCGGTCCGCCCGCAATACCGCCAGGCGCTCGCCCCGCCGGGCTAACCCGCCGACGCCCCGCGCCCCGTCCGCCCGCCCCCGTCCGCCCGCCCCCGTCCGCCCGCCCCCGTCCGGCGGCGACCCCCTGCGGCGCCCACCGGCCGGTGGGCGGGCAAGCCATTCACGAAATGTCCCGTGGTGTCCCGCTTTTGTCCTGACGAGAACGGTGGGCTCAACGATGTAGGCCTGCCCCACCCTTTGGATCGGCCACCAACGCGCACAAGGGAAGGTGGGGCAGGCCCCACCTACACGGCTGCCTTTCTCGTTTCTGCGCTTGGCCGGATTTCTGCGCCCTGCGCCGGCTTTTTGCCGAGGCTTGCTATGTTCGCGATTTGCCCTACCGTGTGCCACAGGTGGGACGTGCGGGACCACGGTCACGCATGGGGACGGGGCAGATCTCTCGGGCTGGCAACATGACAATCAGCCGTCGACGGCGTCGCGATGTTGGGTCGCGATCGCATCGGTCGGGAAACGTCCGCGGCCGTCGTTGAACATTGAGGGTGATGCACGCGCGCTGCCGGGTAGCAGCCGTCGGATCGGGGCATTTATGTGGAGACCGGGCAGATGCAAAGCAGTTCGTCAACAAGCGTAATCTGAAAATACACCTTCAGCGCTGGCGCGCTGGCCGCGGGCGCGCAGCGTCGACCCGTGGGGGAGAGACGCCCCCGGCCGGAGGGCTGGCCACGATCACCGAGATCATTTGACCGGCAGCGGGTACGAGGCTCACCTCCGGTGATGGCTTTATCGCCCAACATCCCCCAGCAGCTCAACGCCGCCGGGCAGGCCGCGGGGTCGCGCGTCGGAGCGCCTCGGGCGGCGATCTCGGGCAAGACGCGTGGCTGTTCAACGGCACGGCGACCCAGCAGATCAGCCTGACCGGCACCGGGTACGAGATCAGCAATCTCGACGGTGCCGGCGGCACAAGCTTTGGTCAACCCAGCAGTTCAACGCCGCGGGGCAGGTCCAGGTGATGGTAGCGCTGCAACGCCTCGGGCGGCGATCTTGGGCGAGACACGTGGCTGTACAACGGGAACGGCGACCGAAGCTGATCAGGCCTGACCGGCAGCGGGTATGGAGGCCGCGTCCACCGTACCGCGGCGGCACGTTCCGCGCTTTGGGCGCTGGCGGGCTGTTCAACGCCGCCGGGCAGGTCATGGGGCTGCGCTGCGCTGGCGAACGCGCCTCGGGCGGCGATCTGGGCGAGACGCGTGGTTGTTCAACGGCACGGCGATCGAGCGGATCGATTTCGAGCGGCAGCGGGCATGAGTTCCTCGCCTGGACGCGGCACGTTCCGCTTTGGCCTCCCCAGCTGCTCACCGCCGCCGGGCAGGTCGCGGGCTTTCGGATCGCCATAACGCCTGGGCCGCGTCTTGGGATAGAAGCGTGGCTGTTTCGACGCACGGCGACCGGCAGATCGGCCTGACCGTCCTCGGCACGACATCAGCAACTTCGACGGTGCCGGCGGCACGGGTCGCGGTGGCCTTGCCCAGGCGCTCAACGCCGCCGGGCAGGTCGCGGGGCTTGCGGGGCGTTACACCGCCTCGGGCGCGCATCTTGGGCAAGACGCGTGGCTGTTCGACGGCACGGCGACCCGGCAGATCGGCCTGACCGGCAGCGGGTATGAGTTCGTCACCACCGGCGGCGGCACGTACCGCTATGGCGCGAGCCAGCTGCTCAACGCCGCCGGGCAGGTCGTGGGGTCTGCGCGGCGTTACAACGCCTCGGGCACCACGCCCCAGACGGCGGATCTTGGGCAAGACGCGTGGCTGTTCGACGGCACGAGGACCCAGCGAATCGGCCTGACCGGCAGCGGGTATGAGTACACCTCCAACGGCGGCACGTTCCGCATTGGCTTTGCCCAGCAGCTCAACGCCGCCGGGCAGGTTGCGGGGGCTACGCAGCGTCGCAACGCCCGGGGCAACTCTCTTGGGCAGGACGCGT
>JAUJNJ010000111.1 GCA_030448225.1 Phycisphaerae bacterium | reverse complement strand
GCGCGGGGCGGTCAGACCTGGGAGGACCTGCGCGACGAGATCCGCGAGGGCTGGACCCGGGCCCGGGCGCGCTGACCGAGCCCGTGGAGGACCCGGGGGCGCTCCTGGCGCGGGCGGGCCCGACGGGGGGGGGGGGACCCGGTCGCCCGGGGGGGGTTTAACTGGTCCCGCGGCGCGCCCGCGGTCACGAGTCGACGTAGTAGAGCGGCAACTCGTCCACGGGAACGTGGGACGACCCGTCTGACCACGTGCGGCCACCGCATACCGCCCCGCCGCTCCTTCCTGGGATCCGACCAGCGCATCACCCCGTCCGCCGGCCGAACGCCTTGCGCGTCTTGCCGCCGGCGTGCATGTCGCTCGCGACGATGTTGATGATCGCCCGACGGTCGAGGGACCGCAGCCGCCCCTCCTCGGCCCGCGCCTGCGCCTCGTCGCGGACGACGATCGTGTGGACGTTGACGGTCGCGCCCCCGCCGCCGCCCCCGCCGCGGAGGTCGACCGGCACCTTGCCGCCCTTGAGCGGGATCACGGCCTCGTCGCGGCCGGGGCCGGCCTCGCCGATCAGCCCCAGTACGCCGTTGCCGCCCTTGACGATGCCGCCGTCGGCGAACTTGCGGATCGGCGTGAAGCCGCCGCGGAAGATCGCGCCGTCGGCCGCCGCCGCCACGGTCGGCGCGGTGCCGCCGCCGCCGCCGCCGCTGGTGAACAGCTTGGCGAGGACCGACGCGAAGCCGCTGGCGCCGTTGTCGCCGCCGTCGCCGAGGACCTGGCGCATCAGGTTGCGGGTCGCGATCTGGCTGAACTCGCGCACGATCGTCTCGGCGAGCCCCTTCATCGCGTCCTCGAGCGTGCCGACGCCGAGGATCAGGTCGGCCACGCCGCTGCCGAGCGAGTCCTCGAAGGCCCGCTGGGCCGAGTCCCCGATCTCGATGAACGTCTGCAGCCCGCGGTTGCTCGCGATCTCCAGCTCGTACATCCGCGCGGCGGACTGCGCGAGCAGCTCGTTGGCCTCGTTGAGGCTCCGCAGCGTCTCCTCGTTCGCCATCTCGCCGTACGCGGCCCGGGCCCGCTCCTGCAGCTCGCGCATCGCCGGCAGCGCGTCGCGGTACATCTGGAGCTGCTTGCGGGCCGTCTCGTTGCCGGACAGCGGGTCGGACGCCTGCCGGACGATCCGGCCCGCGGTCATGTCGGTCGTGAGCAGGCCGCCGAACCCCTGCGCGTCGGTCGCCCGCTGCTGCTGGGCCTCGACCATCATGCGCATCAGCTTCGCCTGCTGGCTCGCGGGCATCGTCGCGATGCCGTACTGGGACGCGTCGTCGCCGAGGCGGGCGGCCGTCTTGGTCGCGACGCTCGTGCGGCCGCCGATGATCTGCTCGAGCAGCATCGCCCGCGTCGTCGCGCCCTCGCCGCCGAGCGTGCCGGCCAGGCCGATCCCGTAGTAGCGGGCGCTCTGGCGGAGCGCGTCGTAGGCCGCGACCGTCTCGCCGGCGAACCCTTCGTTGGCGTTGCCCCGCGCCTTCTGCAGGGCGGCTATCTTCGCGTTGATGTCCTTCGCGAACCTGGGCTGGGCCAGCGCGTCGGCCCGGAGGCCGTCGATCGCGGCGTCGAGCGAGGCGATCGACTCGCCGTGCATCTGCTCGATCTTGGCGAAGATGTCCATCTTCGAGCCGGCGAAGTCGCCGAACAGCCCGTCGAGCCGCTCGTTCGCGTTGCGCGAGACCTTCGTCAGCTCGTCGGCGTTGGGGTTCCAGCTCTCGCCGACGCCGTTGATCGCGTCCTGCGCGCTGCGGAACTTGGCCTTGTAGCCGTCGGGCGTGATCTCCATCAGGTCCTTGACGGCCGACATCAGCAGCCGGACCCGCTCGCTCGCCTCGTAGAACTGCGGTGCGGCCGGGGCCGCCGCCGCCGCGGCGGCCGCCGGGCCGCCGGGGTCGCGCCAGCCGCTCAGGTCCTGGCGGCCGTACGGGTTCAGCGGCCGGGGCATCGCAGCCGTCAGGGCCGGGCGGGCCTTGTTGAACGCGCTGTAGGCCGCGTAGAGCGGGTTGGCGGCCGACATCATCCCGTCGGTCACGGGGTTGGTCACGGCGTCGCGGCCGACGTTGCGCGCGCCCTGGTAGACGACCTTCTCCGGGTTGGCGGTGAACTCGCGGAGGCGCTTCAGCTCCACGATCGCCTGGTCGATCGCCCAGCCGATTGTGGCCAGCGCCTCGCCGACCTTGGTGCCGAGGCCCGGCAGGCCGTCCGACGCCGACGCGAGGCGGTCGACGAGGCCCGCGATCGTGTCGGCCAGCGCGGGGACCGTGCCGGAGGCGGACCGCGCGCCCGACATCTTCTGGAGTAGCGCGACGATCCCCTTGCCGAGGTTCCCGACGATCCGCGCCAGCGAGTCGCTGACCCGCTTGGCCTTCTGCTGGAAGTCCGGCGTGTCGAGGTACGCGAACAGGCGGTCGGTCAGCTGCTCCATCTGCCCGACGACCGAGTCGAACACGCCGCTGTTGCCGACGCGCTCCGCGCCGAGGCGGAACACCTCCATCAGCTTCTCGATGCGGACCGTGTAGAGGCTGCCCATCTGCTTGATCGCGCTCTCGGGCACGAACTGGTCGACGTACGCCTCGAGCGCCTGCATGGTCATCTCGGGGCGGCCGAACAGGTCCTCGGGCTTCTTGCCGATGCTGGCCGCGAGCGAGCTGACCGGGATCTCGAGGCGGCGGCGCAGGCTGACGAAGTCGCTGGCGCCCAGCGCCTCCTTCAGCGACACCATGATGCCGCTGACGTCCTGGTCCGGGTTGAGGAGCTTCAGGCCGCTGACGATCTTGCTGAACGACCGGGCCTCGCCGGCGACGTCGGCGGGGGCGCCCATCGCGACGCGGCTGGTCAGCGGGCCGATGTAGGCCATCTGCTGCGTCAGCTGCCGCATCTCCTTGATCGTGATCGGGAGCGTGCGGCTCTCCTTGACGAGCTGCGCGTTGATGTCGCGGGCGCGGCCCATGCCGCCGGCGACGCCGGACAGCGCGACCTCGAACTGGCGGCTCGCCTCGGTGGCGTCCATGATGTAGTTCACCGGGCCGGCGAACGTGTTCTTGAGCATCCCGCCGATGCGCTCGAGCGAGTAGAACGTGGCGGACAGGCGGATGAAGAAGTTGCCGGCCGACTCGTAGGCCGACCCGACCGTCTTGAGCGGGTGGAACGCGGCATTGAGCGTCCGCTGGATCAGGCTCCCGTCGCGGCTGATCGTGCCGCGCAGGCGGTTCCAGAGCGACTGGGCCTCGGCGATCTGCGTGGTCAGCCTGCCCGTGGACGCGTCGAGCGACGCGGTCCCGCCGGCGCGGAGCAGGCCGCCCGCGCGGGCGTAGTTCTGCACGACGCGGTCGCCGCCCGGCCCGGAGACCGTGCGGCCGGTGGTCGGGCGGTACCCGCCGGCGGCGAGCGTCGCCTGGTTGCGAGCGTTGGCGGCCGCGATCGCCTGCTGTTGCTCCTGGGCCCCGAGCCGGGCCGCCCACTCGTCGGCGCGGCGGCGCACGTCCCGCCCCGCCTCGGCGGCCGCGCGGGCGCGGTCGCGGTCCTGCTTGGCGTAGACGCGCGACCACTCCATCGCGCGGCGCCGCACCTCGGCGCCGGGGTCGGGCTCCATGCCCAGCCGCAGGCTCGACAGCTTCCCGTTCGTGTACCCCGCGTTGAGCTGCCGGCCCTGCTCGTTGGCGAGCTGGTTGCTGGTCTGGATCGCCCGGCGGGTCGCGGACATGCTGGCGCGGCCGGTGGCGTTGTAGCCGCCGCCCTGGAAGGCCGCGAGCATCGAGTCGAGGTCGACCGGCCCGTTGTTCCCGCCGCCCCCGCCCCCGCCGCCGCCGCGGCCGCCCGTGGACTTCAGGAGGCGGTTCATGCGGCCGAGCCGCTGGATGACCTTCTCGAGGCGGGCGTCGATCTTCGCCAGGCTCCCGTCGAGGGCGGCCATCGACGCGTTGAGCGGGGCCAGACCCCGGGCGAGGTCGGTCCCGACGCCGGCCCAGGCGCGCCGCACGGTGCGGACGAGCTTGGCCACGCCGCGGTCGACGTGGGAGACGGCCTTGTTCACGCCGAGCTGGATCGAGCTGTCGAACGACCGCGCCAGCGCGTCGACCGCGCCCGACGTGCCGCTGCCGTCCACCACGAGCTTGAGTCGGATCGGGGTCACGCCCCGCTAGACGCGCCCCGCCCCCCGCCGCGGCAACCGGGTTGTGCGCGGCCCGCGGCGGCCGAATAATCCCCCGCGGGCTCGACCGTTTCCCCCCAACCGTAAGGCCGGACCGGAGTGACCGAGGATGCCCTGTGGCACAAGGTGGCGCTGCCCGAATGGGACCCGGAACGGCTGTTCCTGCTCTTCGAGCTGCACCGCGCGCCGGCCCCGCCGGCCCCGACGCCGGCCGAGCGGGACGAGTACGCCCGCCAGCTGATGCAGCTGGTCGCGATCCGGTTCCGGCAGAAGGGGTACATGGACAGCCTGGCCGTCGCGGGGCTGACGGCGGAGTACGTCGCGGCCGACACGGTGGCCGAGCTCGTGCGCCGCACCCCGCGGTTCCGGATCGACAAGCCGCACTACAAGGTGATGTTGCGGCAGATGAACACCGCGATCCGCAACCTGGTCGTCCAGGCCGTGCGGGACCGGCGGCCCGGGGAGGTGAACGGGACGGACTACGGGGACGCCGCGCTCTCGGCGGGCGACCCGATCGACGCGCACGCGGCGCCGTCCGCCGCGGCGTGCGAGTCGGCGCTGGCGACGGTCCTGCGGTCCGAGCAGGCCGAGGACCACGTGGTCGGGGACGTGCAGGGGGACGTGTTCGTGCTGCTCGCGCTGTACCGGCACCAGCGCGGCCGGCTGTTGCGGAAGAACCGCCTCGTGCCGTACGCAGACCTGCCCGAGTGGCTCAAGCAAAGGGTGACGCATGAACAGAACAACCTCGTCGTCGCGCGAGTTCGTCGGCTTGTTTACCGAATCCTCTCCGGGCGAGTAACGCGGCCGTCGCCGCCGACCGCCGCGCGGCGGCCCTGCAAGCAGCGGCCGCGGGCCGTCGCGACCGCCCTGCCGCCGCCGCCGTCGGCCGCGGCGGTCCCGGCGACCGCGACCCCGGCCGGCGCGGCGATGACGCTGAAGATGCTCGCCGAGTATTTCGGCGGCGAGGTCGAGCGCTGGCGTTCATGCGGGCCCACCCGGGGCGCGACGATCCGCGTGCCCCCGATGGACGTCGTCGAGCGGATGGCCGAGGACGGCGTCGATCATGCGGTCGCTGCGGCGCGACCCGTCCCGCGAGGGCGTGTCCCGCGTGTCGGCGTTCTTCGGCCGCCAGAAACGGACGATCGCCAAGTCGTACGGCAAGACGGTCGGCCACGGCTTGGCCGCCGGCGCGCCAGCCGCGGGATGGCGTGCCGCCGCGGGTCGCGGTACCGCGGCCGCCGGGCCTACGTCACGGTCTGACACCGGCGGCACGCGCCGGGTGCCGCCCCGCCGGGGCCGGCAGGGCTATTTCAGCGCGTGGGTTCTTGCCGGCGGCAGGACCGCCGGCCGCGGTGGGACGCGTGGCGGCAGAACCGGGTGCCGCCACGCTCGGGGGCGTGTGGCACAAGCGGTACGTCACGGCCTACGACCTCCGGCGCGCTGATGCTGAGGTTCGGCGTGCCGTTACCGTCGTCGGCGTCGGAACTGCTGTACCAGATTAGCCCACGGGCGGGCGATCATCGTTCGCCGTCAGCATAGCTACTCCAATCTGAGTTGTCCCAGAGCTCTGGGGCGTTGTACCGGCGGCGGCAGCTCGTGGAAGGCGGCTAGCATGTGGGGGCACGTCCGGCCGCGGGGCTACCGGTGGGCGTCCCCCATGACTGCGAGGACGGGCTTGGCGCCGGACGTGTTCGCACCTCAGCCGCGGCCGGCGGTCCGGAGGTGGTCCGCCGTGGGACTTTTGCAGGCGTGGGAAGAACCGGCGTCGGCCTTGACCAGAAGTCGACGGCGCCCAGCAGCTCGGGCCTCGTCCCAGTGCGTCGCCCGTTCGGCGGCGGAGCAGACGACGACCCGGCACGCGCCGCGCTGCCGGGTCGGCCCGCACGGCCCGCAGGACGCTCAGCCGCTCATCTCCGGCATCAGGTCCAGCAGCACGAGGCCGCACGGCGGGCCGCCGCCTGCACGCAGCGCCGCCAGCAGCGGCGCCGCTGCCGACGCACGCGGCGGGGTAGCCGAGTCGCGCGACCACGCCGCACCGCCTCGCAGGCGTCGGCGTAGTCGTCCACCACCAGCACGCACGCGGTCGGACCCTGCTGCATGGGCGACGGCCTCCTCCCGGCGTCTCGACGTCCTCTCGCACATGCGGGGCGACATCTTCACACCCGACCGTCCGGCGTCAACCCCGAGCACGGCCCACGCCGCTTGCGCGGCGCGCCGATATACTCCGCCCCGTTCCTCGGCGATGCCCAAGTCACGCCGCCGGTCCCCGCGGGCAACGGGGCGCGGGCGGCCGGGTCACGCCCGACCGGTTGTGGGGGCCGCGTCCGCCTCTCGCGTCGCGGCGTTGCGGGGTCATCCCACATGTTGCAGCGCGCGCCCGCGTCCTGGTCGTGGCGGACCACCGTCCGTCCCTGGCGGCCCTGTCCCGCCTGCTCCGCGACGGCGGCCACGACGTGCGCCCGGCCGCGACCGCGGCCGACGCGGGGGCGGCTGGCCGACGGCGACGACTGCTGCGACCTGCTCGTCAGCGACGTGCGCCTGCCGGACGGCAGCGGGCTGGAGCTGATGCAGAGCTGTCGCCGCGCGGGTTCCGCGGCCTGGCGGTCTCGGGCGACGACGAAGTGGAAAGTATGGCCGCCGCGTGCCTCGCAGCGGGGTTCGCCGAGTTCCTGCCCAAGCCGTTCGCGATGGCCGACCTGCTGGCGGCGATCGCAAGGGCGGCGGCGGCCGCGGGATTGGGCTGAGCACAAGCGAGGATCTGCGGTGACCGTCTGTTCCGTGATGATCGTCGATCCCGACGCCGATTTCGCCCTGCCGCTGGCCCGGCTGCTGCGGGATCGCGGGCACGCGGCCTACCGCGTCGCGACCGTCGCCTTGGCCCGCCGGGCGATGGCGATGACCGTGCCGCACGTGGTCGTGCTAACGACGGCGTTGCCGGACGGATCGGGCCTCGACCTGCTGCGCGAGATCCGCGACGACGACCGAACCGCCGGAGCTAAGGTCGTGGTCTAGGCGGAGCCCGACGAGCGGGCCGCGGACAACGGGTCGGCTGCTGCGGCGGCGGCGTCCGCGGGGGCCGACGGGTTCTGGCTGAAGGGGTGGGCCGCCGCCGCGACGCTCGTCGAAGTCGTCGCCGCGATCGACCGCCTGTGCCAGAACACGTGAGCCGCGCGCCGGGCCGGGCCGGGCTGCTCGCCCGGCCCGCGCCCACCACGGCCGTCCCGCCGCGTCTAACCGACTCCCGCCCGCTCGCCCATCCCACCGAACGCACCCCTAACTGCTCCACAATTTGTTGATAACCTGTGGGCAACGTAGCCACCGGGATGGCCGCTTTTCAGCTTCGCCGTCCCCGTGTTCGCGGGGTAAGGTGACACCGGGGATTCGCTGGCCGGAGGTGACGGTGACAGGTGAGGAGCCGATCCCCGATCGGACGTTCCGCGTCATCTTGGACCTCGAGCCGCATCCGCGACTCGCTGGACGCCGCCGACCGAGTAGCCGCATGGGCTCGACTACGTCCGTGCGTTCCTCGTGGACTCCGGGTTCACGCCGGAGCCGGACGGCGTCTACTGGCTCGTTTCGGAGGCCGATCTCGGGCAGGTAACGCCGGACGAGGTGCTGACGATCGAAGAACTCGAAGACTGACCGGCCACGTTTTCACTGGCAACGTTGCCAGTGAGAAGCCTTCATCAGCCTTCGGTTCCACCCCACCTTCGCCGCCAGATCGCACGCCACGCGGTACGCCTCGTCGAGCCCGTCGCCGTCGCGGCACCACGCGACGTGCTGCGTGTGCCTCCTCAGATTCACTGGTCGAGCCAAGTGGCCAGCGCTAACCTCGCCCACCCTTTGACGGGCGACATCGGCCGGGGCGGCCGGACGGCGGACACCGGGTGCAGCGGGTGAAGCGGCCGGACCGGGCGCACGGCCCTTACCGGCGTCGCCGGGGCTACCGAACCCTGCACCTGCCCGCCCGGACTCCACCGCCGCCACGACCCGGCCCTCCCGGTCCAGACAGTTGAAGCCGTCCACCGGGCCGAGCCAGTTGCCGGTGTTGCTCGACCACGCGTGACCGTCCTGGAGGAACGCGACCCAGTTCATGTTCAACGCGAAGATGTGTCGGTCCGGCTCGAGCCAGCCCATGAGTTGCGCGCGTGGTTCGTAAAGCGGGACCACCTAATGACCTTTCAGCATCGGGGCACGAACACGCGGCTGTACCGCCGCGACGGCGTCACCTCCCCGATTCTTCTCGGGGCTGCTCAACCTCGAGCACTTCGTCCGCGTTCAGCTGCGCAGGGTCGCCGCGCCACCACCCCTCGCCCTCGTATTCATCCCGCGATCCTCCACTTCCCGGATCACCTCCTCGCGCAGCGCGCGGCGCGAGGCCGGCGCCGGGCCAGCAGGCCGACCGCGCCCACGCCCAGCAGGCCCGCGGCCGCCGGCTCGGGCACCACGGCGTTCTGCCGGAAGGTGCTGGTCAGCGTGCCGGTGGCGCCGCCCGGGTTGGCCACGTACGTGGCGGCCAGCTCGATCGGGTTGTTGCCGTAGCGGGCGAAGTAGTCGGGGAACGTCGGGCTGGCCGGGCCCTGCGTCTGGGTCAGGGTGCCGGAGAGGTTGGTGAAGAGGCCGTTCCCGGCGAACGTGGCCGACGCGGCGAAGGCGCCGGCCGAGATGCGCACGTCGCCGGGGTCGCGGGTGTCGGTCTCGGAGAAGTTGAAGAAAATCTCGTAGGTGCCGGTGTAGTTGACCCGCTGCCCCTCGATCGAGGTGACCGTCGCGTTGAGGGTGTAGCCGTAGTTCGGCACGTCGAACTGGCCCATCTGCGGGTCCTGGGCCGTGTCGGGCGCGTAGGCGGCGAAGGTGCCGGCGTTGACGGCGAACAGGTCGCCGACGCTCCGGCCAGACGGGGGGGTGTCGGTGTTGTTGAACGTGTCGGCGTTGGTCGTGAAGGTGTAGCCGGCAAACGCGGGCACCGACGAGCCCACGACAACGGCGGCGGCGAGAAGAACGTACGGACGCATTGTCCAACCCATCCTCGGACTCCGGGGACTCTCCCACCGGCCGGCGAAGCGGAACGCGGTCCGACTGCAACCGGCGCGGCTCCGGCCGCGCGCATCCCCGTTGCAACCCAACTTTGGCAGGCACGACCAACCCCGGCTTCGACATCAACCGCGATGGGACGCGGACACAGCCCAAGTCCGCTTCGAAGGCGTGAGGGCGGCGACCTTACTGGGAGGGGTTCGACGTGTCAAAAGCGGCCGCGCTAAATCCTTGCAATCCGAATTCAGCGCGGGTCGGACGGCCGACCTCGACTCAGCGGCCGTGGCGTGCGAGCGCTCACTTTCGGGTTCGCTGACGCCGCCGGCGTCGGAGCGCGAGACCGGCCAAGGCTGTGAACATCGACATGAGCGAGCCGGGTTCGGGCACGACCGCGAACCCGCTGTTGTGGTTGACGACCGCCCACACCGTTTTGTTGGTGGTATCCACCCCGTACGTGCCCAGTTCGAAGCCCGCCTGCCACGCACCCTGCACGAAACGCGCAGCCCCTCCCGTGTTGCCGGCCACGGCGTTCACCCACCGACCGTTGCCGGCGTCGAACCAGCCTAGAGAACTGCTCGCCGTCACTCCCTCCACCGATAGCTGCAACGTGAACGTATCCGTGCCCGTTCCGTCCAGGCTAAGCACGTCACTGATCCTCGCGCCGTCGTTGGTCGCCGTGAAAGCCGGGGTAGCGGCGAAGCTCGCTTCCACGGTCGTCGCCGAGGTCACCGTCCCCGAAAGGAGCGTCGCGCCGGTCCGCTTAGGCCCGTCCGCGCTGATCACGTTGATCGACCCGGCCAGGTTCGAACCCGCCGCCATTTCCCTGGCCAACGATCCTCCGGTCAACTGAACCGCGTTGGAGACGGAAGCCTCGTTCAGCGCCAATCGTCCGCCCGCAACTCTCAGCCTCCCGGCACCACCCACCGACCCGCCAAAGGTGCCGCCGTTGTTCACCGTCAGGGTGTTGCTGCCGAGGTTCACCGTGCCCGCGCCGGAAAGGGAACCCACGACGGGGGAGCCGGTCGCCAGAGTCAGCGTGCCGTTGACGACGTGGGCCGACGAGGGGGACAGCGCGACGCTGGAACCGCTGACCAGCGTGGCGTTGGCTCGCACCAGCGTCGTCCCCGAATAGGTATTGGCGGCTTCAGGGTAATAAGGGACGTTCGGGGTCAACGTGAGGCTCGCCGCGTGGGTGCCGTCGCCGATCGTCAGCGAGAGGACCGGACCGGCCATTGCGCCCGGTTCCGTATCGGCCAACATCCCGCCGAAGTTGCCGGCCGGCCCCACCACCGTGAGGTTCGCCCGGCTATCGAAGGCGAAGACGAACCGCGAGCCCGTCAGGTTCCTCACCGTGGACGCGCCACCCAGGTAGAGGCCGCTGCCGTTCACGGCGAGGTCCGGCGCATTCTCATAGGTCGCGGTGATGCCGTCGATGATCACGGTGTTGGCGTTCACCGTCAGCGAGTAACCGGGCGCCGTGTAATCGATGCGCGCGATCGTGAGCCCGCTGCCGATGACCACATTGGAGCGCTGAGCGCCCGGCCCGAACAGGTGTCTGTCCTGAAGAAGTAGTAGCCCGGGTAGTAGGTCGGCGGATCAAACCAGTTCGCCGGCAACGGCCAGTTCCCCGTCGTGTCGTGCCAGTAGTTCGAGACTCCTCTCCCTTCCACGTGAACGCGTCCGCGCGCGCGTCGCTCGCGGAGCAGACGCCGAGGCAGAGGCAAGCCAGCATCAGCGAGGCCGCCCCGGGTGCCGTGCGCGGAGATGCGGGACGGATTCCCACGCCGACTGGCTTGCGGCCTTGCTTCGTGACACGTGGGCGCCGCGGCCGGCCGCCGAGTCCGCAGGCGAGGAGGACGCCCAGCAGGGCCAGGCCCCCGGGCTCCGGGACCGTCGTCTCGAACCGCCAGCCCAGGCCTATGGGCGGCTCGTAGTTCTCCATCGTCCCGGAGAAACCCGAGATGCCGGTGAAGTCGCCGGCACCGGCGGTGCGGAAGATCTTCGGCGACGTCGAGCCGACCGTGCCGGGGCCGAAGAAGGCTTGGCCGAACCGGTTCAACTGGGCCTCCGTCGCCCCGGTCGAGCCGAAGTCGTCGTCGAACGCCACCCCGGCCCAGAAGGTCCCCGACGGGAGCGTGAAGTCGCTGGGCACGAAGCTGAGCAGGAAGGAGCTGTTGGGCTCGAGGTTCGTCGCGAGGTACTGGTGCGCCCCGATGAAGGTGCGGGGCGAGCCGTTGAACCCGTCGGCCCGCCAGAAGCCGATGCGCGCCCGGGCGGTCACGGCCGTGGCGTTGAAGTTGGCGGCCGTGAAGACGACCTGGCTGACGGTGCGCCCGGCCTGGGCGGGGTCGGGGGTGATGTCCTCCATCACCATGTGCGTGATCCGGTTGCCGCCGACGTCGGTGGCGCCGCCGTTCAGGTACGCGGCTCCGAGGGACTGGGTCACGTTGTCGTAAGCGACGTCCGCGGCGAGTGCCCGCGTCGGCGAACCGAGCGCCGTCACCGCGGCGGCGGCGAGTACTGCGATCCACATCTTCCGCTGCATGCCTGTACCTCGATACGTGGTGGCGTTCCGTCAGCGCACCGGGTGGACGCGTGCTTCGACGCACGGTCCGCGCCGGCGCTTGGCCCTGGAGATGAGATGGTGGGAACGGATCTACCCCGCGGCCCCAGAACCCCGCGACCGCTCCGGCCGCAACTCCATAGTACCGTAAATCGAGGTCGAGCGATCCCCGTTGCTCCAGCGCGACCGTTAACACGGGTACGGGAGCGTCGGCCGGCGGTTCGTCAGCATCCGACCCGCGACCTGGACCAGTCGCTCGCGGGTCGTCGCGACACCTCCCGCACCGCGTAGATCGGAATGGGATATGTCCCGCCGTCCGCGGGGTGGTGCGGCCTCACGGACGAAGGCACGAGTGCGAGGTTTTGCATCCGTCCATTACATGTCGATCGCAATGGCCGGGGACGCAGGCGGGATGCGGTAGCTCCGACGTCGGCGGGTTGCCCTCGGCCCACAAGTGGGTCGCCACGCACGCCACGAGCGCGATAGTCACCGACCAGGTGGGCGAGAACACCTGCGCCGCCGCCGTCCGCGCCGTCGCGGTCAACCGATCGTCCCCGTGCTCTGTCACGCGCCCCGCCTTCCCCCGGAACACCCCTCGACGCGACGTCCCCCGCGGCCGCCGCACGTCCCCTAGTAGACGCCGAGGCCGGCCCGCGTTGACGGTGCCCCGGATGAGGAGGAGCGGCCTCACCGCCGCGCCGCCGCCGTCGCGGCCGCCGTCGGGCTGGGCGTCGGGGGTTCGAGCTCCGCGCCCGCCCCCACCTTAGCCGCCAGCTCGCGGGCCACGCGGTACGCCTCGTCCGGCCCGTCCCCGTCGCGGCACCACGCGACGTGCTGCGTGTGCGGCTCGACGAGCAGCACCGCGTGCATCTCGACCAGCCCGGGCAGGTGGTGCTCGCTGACGGCGTAGCCCGGGCTTCATCCCTCGACCACGTCCGGCGTGCGGCGTTCTCACCGACCGTGATCCCCTGGCTCAAGCGGTCCGTGCCGCGCGCTGCGCCTCGGTGACGGTGTTTGCGGGGTCACGCCCCAGCCTTTCCAGCTCCTTCCTCGCGGCGGCGATCTTCGTGTCGAGGCTGTTCGCGAGCGTGCTCATCTCGGCCGCGCCGCTCCCGACCATCTCGATCGACTTCCACGCCGCCAGCGAGTCCTCCGCCAGGCCGATCAGGATGTTCACGCCGGGCACGAAGTCGCCCATCGCCTTGCGCTTGAGCTCGGACCCGATCACGCTCTTGAGCGACGAGAGCACGACGTTCGCGTACCCGTCCGACCGGGTGCCGCTCGCGGCCACCCCCGCGTAAAGCGTGCGCACCAGTGCACCAGGTTCGATCCGACCGCGACCGCTCCGATCGCGTTGGCGGCGGCCGTGGAGCGGCTCAGGTCGAGGCGGGCCTCGTCGAGCAGCTCAATGCGTGGGATAGCGCGGTCATGGCGTCGCCTCCGCTTTGCCGTTCCCGTCGCCGCCCTTGCGCGGGCGGGGCGCGCGCCCCTCGATCACGTCCATGACCGCCCGCAGTTCCGCCTCGTCGGCGCTCAGGACGTAGGTAAGCAGGTTCGCGAGGTGACGCGCCGACGCCGCCTGCAGCGCCCCCAACTTCTCGGCATCCCCCTAAAACTCTTTCGGTAACGATCGAGACTCCCCCTGGGCGGCCGGTTCCACCGGCGCGTTACGCACGTTACTCATGTGTGCTTGATCCCTTTGAACTGCTCGGTCAGGGGTCCGATCCCCGCGGCACATGCAACGGCCGGAACCCCGTCACGCCACGAGTGCGGCGAGCCCGTGACCGCGCAGGTTCAGCGTTGAACAAACCCGGGACGACGCGTCGCTCACGGCGGAGGCGGCCAGCCGTAGACTCCCCAGGATGGACTCCTCCGACCTCACTCGCGGCCAGGTCGAACGGTTGCGGCGGCGCGTCGCGCTGGTGCTCGATTACGACCTGCGCCTGTACCGCCGCTGCCGCGACGCCGGCTTCCCCGACGACGACCCGCTGCTGCTGAACGTGTGCCGCGCGTGGCAGTCGGTGGCGCACGTGGCGGACGTGGTCGACGACGTGCACCGCCGCCTGCCGCGGCTCTACCGCCCGCTGGCGGAGCCGACGAAGAAGGCGGGGCTGCGGGAGCGGGAGCTGCCGTGGGCGCAGAAGCAGATCGAGGCGGCGCGGGAGGTGGAGCGACGCGAGCGGGGCGACTGGCGCGGTGCGCGCGGCGGGGTACGCGGGAACGAGTCTGGCGCGGGCGACGGTGTCTTGACTACTGAAGCATAGATCCACTCCCACCATCGTGGCCGCGCGACGCGCCGCCGCGCTCAGTGCGGATCGGTGGCGCATGGCTGCGTGTATACCGCGCCTCCTGCGGCCGGCGGCGGCACGACGCCCGGGATCCGGCGGAAGTCGATCGGCCCGCGGGCGCTGCCCAGGTCGACGAGCCGCGGGTCCTCCCACTTCACCGACGCCTCGTCGACCACCAGCGCCTCCCACGGGAGCCAGAAGAACCGCTGGCGGCTCGGGTGCTTCGCCTCGATCAGCAGCCCCGCGATCGCGCCGGCGCGGCCCTGCGTGATCAGGTGCTTGCGCTGCTTGTCGGTCAGCACGGGCCGGATGTCGAAGCGGGTCGGGATCGACCCCTCCTTCGTGTCGAAGTGGATCGAGCGGCCAGTCCCGCAGACCGTACCGACCCAGTCGACCGGGCCCGCCTCCGCCGTCAGCTCGACCTTGCGCGTCTTGGAGTTGAACTTCCACTTCGCGAACGCCTCCATCTTCTCGACGGCGACGATACCGCGCTGGCTGACCCCGACGCACGACTCGAGCCCCCTGCCTTGGTGTGCCTTGCCCATGCCGCGCTAGACGCTATGCCGCCGCGACCCCCGCCGGCACGGGCGCCGCGGCCGCGGCCGCGAGGCTCGGGCCGTTGATGAGCAGGACCTCCGGGGCGTCCTCGTTCTTCTGCGTCTTGCCGCCCTTGAGCAGGCGCCACGTCCACTCGCCCTGGGCGTGGTCGTCGCCCTCGGGGAACAGCTCGCGGATCAGCGGGTGGTCGTAGAACCGGCAG
>JAUJNJ010000110.1 GCA_030448225.1 Phycisphaerae bacterium | reverse complement strand
CGGCGCAGATCCATCGTTCCCACGCAGCGGAATGACTCGGATGCTCCGACGAGCAGTAGGGGTTCCAAACCTTCGTTGGTCATGGGACTCTCCGTCCCATTCACCCCAACACCACCCCCTCCACCACTCCGTGGTACTCCGGGCTCACGTGGATGCGCCGGAACATCAGCCGGCGGTTGAGGGCGGCGGGCAGCGGCGAGAGGTTGGTCAGCGGCGTGAGTCGGCCGTCGGCGCCTCGGACCATGATCTCGGTGGCGCCGCCGCAGGGGTCGGCGTGGTCGGCCTCGTAGGGGGTGTCGTTCGGCTCATCGAGGAAGACCTCGTACCGCGGGTCGCCCCCCGCCGCCGCGATCGTCGCCTCGGCCGCCACGAGCGACGCCCGCGCCTGCGTCGGGTCCTGGCGGAGGGTCAGGTCGATCGTCTTGAACACCCGGCGGAACAGCAGCCCGTGGCACAGGCGGGCGAGCGGGCCGTCCTCGGACTTCGACCAGAGCTTGAAGCAGTGGAGCACCGACACGTCGTCGAAATCGGTGAACTCCTCGATCGACAGCGTCTGCCCCACGAGGGCCTTGTAGACGGGGTGGTCGCGCGGCGGCCAGCCGAGACGATCCTGCACGGCTAAGCGCTTGGCCCGCTGGAGCGCGAGCTTCACCATCCCCTCGGCGCTGCGGACGACCTTGTGGAAGTAGACGTTGCGGTACATGTGGTACCGCGACTGGAGGTACGCCTCCACCGCGCTGACGCCCTTCCACGTCACCGCCAGCCGGCCGGTCGCCTCGTCGACCGTGAGCGCGTGGAGCAGCCACTCCAGGTCGTAATCGCCGTAGCCGCTGCCGGTCATGAGGTTGTCGCGCAGCAGGTAGTCGAAGCGGTCGGCGTCGAGCTGGCTGGCGAGGATGTCGCAGAAGTACGGCCGCCCGGCCTTGCCGCCGAGCAGGTCGAGCACGAGCGCGGGCAACTGCGGGTCGTGCTCGACGAGCAGGCGGTGTACGTCGCTTTCGTCGTCGCGGATGATGCGGCTCGTCAGGTCCTCGTGATCGAGCCCGCTGACGCGCTCGAACACGTGGCTGAACGGGCCGTGCCCCAGGTCGTGCAGGAGCGACGCGGCGAGGCAGATCGTCTCCTCGGCCTCGTCGATCGGGAAGCTCCGGCGGAGCTGGTTGATGATCTGCCGCGCCGTCTCCATCACTCCTAAGCTGTGGCTGTAGCGGGAGTGGTCGGCGCCGGGATAGGCGAGGTGGGCCATGCCGAGTTGGCGGATCCGGCGGAGGCGCTGGAACTCGGCGGCGTTGATGAGCCGGAAGAGCAATGCGTCGACGGGGGACTCGGTGCGGAACGCGATCACGTCGTGCACCGGGTCGCGGATGATCTTTTCCGACATAGGTTTAGCCCCCGCCGGCGGGATGGGTCGCCTGATTTTTACCGTAGAAGCACGCCGCTTTCGAGCGATGATAAACCGGTCGGCGCCGCCGGGCGGGCCTCACCGCGCCGGGGCGGGCGTGTCTGACGCCGTGGAGAGCTTATGAGAAGGTTGTGGATCGCACCCTCGAATTCGACCCCGCCCGCCGACGCCGGCCCGCCGCATGGGGCCCCGCCGCGCCCGGCGGTCGACCCGTGGCGGCACAGGGCGATGCGGTCGGTCGTGCTGGCGGTGCTTGCCGCCGCCCTGCTGGCCGCGGCGACGCCGTCGTGGGCGAAGGAGGGGCGGAAGGTCTCGGTGTCGATCAAGTCGCTAAAATACGCGCCGGCGACCGTGCAGGTCGAGCCGGGCGACACCGTCATCTGGACGAACGACGACGACCGAGGCCATACCGTCGTGGCCGAGGAGGGCGCGTTCCGCTCCGGCGAGATTGCCGCCGGCAAGACGTTCCGCCACACGTTCGGCGAACCGGGCAAGTTCAAGTACCACTGCGACCACCACCCGCGGATGAAGGGGACTGTGATCGTAAAGGCGGGGAAGTAGCGCCGCTTGTGCGCCCCGCCGGAAAATGCAACCGCAGAGACGCGGAGACGCAGAGGTCGGAGGAGAGAGTCAGTTCATCGTGTCGACGAAGCCTAACGGCTGACGCACCAAGGCACGCAGAAAACTGCTCATCTCACGCCCTGCCTTCGCGACTCCGCCTATGGCTCATCGTCCGCCAGAGATCGCCATAGGAACTCTCCGCGTCTGCCTCCGCGTCTCCGCGTCTCTGCGGTTGCATCCAATCGCCGCCCCGCTGGCACCCGAGGCCGTTGACGCGTTGGCGGCCCGTGCTATGATCTTGCCCGTGACCACGAGCCCGCAGACCATTCGGCCGCTGACGATTACCGCAGGACAACCTGGGTAGGGCCGCCGATCGCGCGCGTGGACGCAGACTTCGAACCGATCAGCCCTGCCCAGGCGGCAGGGTTTTTTCGTTTGGGGAGTGGAAGAGTAGTCAGTAGCAAGTAGAAGACGGCCAAGGCAGCCTGCCCTGACAGCATCATTTCCTACTGGCTACTGGCTACTGGATTCCGACTTCCGTGAGAAAGGGATAGCCGCCATGAGCGACCGGCGCCGCATCGAGATCTACGACACCACCCTTCGCGACGGCACGCAGGGCGAGGGGTTCAACCTCTCGCTCCAGGACAAGCTGATGATCGCCCGCCGGCTCGACGAGCTCGGCGTCGATTACATCGAGGGGGGCTTCCCGCTCTCTAACCCGAAGGACGCCGCCTTCTTCCGCGACGTGCGCGAGATGAAGCTCAAGCACGCCAAGGTCGCCGCCTTCGGCATGACCCGCCGCCGCGGCGTGCGCGCCGAGGAGGACCCGGGCATGCGGGCCCTGCTCGAGGCCGAGACGCCGGTCGTCACGCTCGTCGGCAAGACCAGCCCGTCCCAGGTCGAGCGGGTGATGAACGTCTCGCTCGAGGAGAACGTGAAAATGATCGGCGACTCGGTGCGCCTCATGAAGAGCGCCGGGCGGCAGGTCGTCTACGACGCGGAGCACTTCTTCGACGCTTTTCACGCCGACCGGGCCTACGCGCTGCGCACGCTCGCGGCGGCGCAGGAGGCGGGCGCGTCGGTCCTGTGCCTCTGCGACACCAACGGCGGCACGATGCCCGAGCAGGTCGAGGAGGCCGTCACGGCCGTGCGGCAGCAGAGCGACGCGAAGATCGGCATCCACACGCACACCGACGCCGGGCTCGCGCTGGCAAACGCGCGGGTCGCCGTCCGCGCCGGCGCGGGCCACGCGCAGGGCACGATGAACGGCGTCGGCGAGCGGTGCGGCAACATGGACCTGATCCCGCTCGTCGTCAACCTGCGCCTGAAGTACGGCCTCGACTGCCTCGAGGGCCCGGACAACCTGCGCCACCTCACCGAGGCCAGCCGCTTCGTCTACGAGACGGCCAACATGAATCTCAGCCCCGGCCAGCCGTACGTCGGCAGCAGTGCGTTCGCGCACAAGGGGGCATGCACGTGCACGCGGTGCAGAAGGACGCCAGCACCTACGAGCACGTCTCCCCGAGCAGGTCGGCAACACGCGCAAGGTGATCGTCAGCGAGCTGTCCGGCCAATCGAACATCGCCGCCAAGGCGGGCAAGAAGTTCGACATCGAGTCCGACAAGGCCGTCCTCAAGCGGGTGCTGGCGCGCGTGCAGGACCTGGAGAACGCCGGCTACCAGTTCGAGGCCGCCGAGGCGAGCTTCGAGCTGATGCTGCGGAAGGAGATCGGGCGGTACCGGCGGTTCTTCGTGCTGGACCACTACCGCGTGATCGTCCTGCGCTCGCGGACGCGGCCAGCCCGATCTCCGAGGCGTCGGTGAAGCTCCACGTGAACGACAAGGCCGAGCACTGCGTGGCCGAGGGGGACGGCCCGGTCAACGCGCTCGACGGCGCGCTCCGCCGCGCGGCGCGCGACCATTACCCGGCGATCGCCGACGTGCACCTGCTGGACTACAAGGTGCGTGATCAACTCCAAGGAGGAGACGGCCGCCCGCGTCCGCGTCGTGATCGAGTGCCGCCGCGACCGGGGCGACGGCACGAAGGAGATCTTCGGCACGATCGGCGTGAGCGAGAACATCATCGACGCGAGCTGGCGCGCTGGTCCGACGCGCGCGAGTACCACCTGATCCACGTCGGGGAAGCCCAGCAGGGATAGGCGTGGCGCGTCGCGGACCGCACGTCCGCCCCGTTCAGCCGCCGCTCGCAGAGCGGCGCGTGGCCGTTTTAGCGATTCGATC
Source organism: Phycisphaerae bacterium (assembly GCA_030448225.1). The sequence continues at coordinate 11,662 of JAUJNJ010000110.1, read as the reverse complement.
TTGAGCAGTGTCGCGTCCCCCGACCGCTGTTCCGCGGGCGTCGGGTGATCGCGTTCCGCCGCCCATCCAGTTTCACGAATTAGTCTGACGGCGCGTCCGCGCATCGCCGCTCCCGAGGCAACCGATGTCCGTTTCCGATCGCAGCCCCTGATCGTGCCGGTCGGCACGCAGGTCCCCGACCGACGGGGCCGCCCACCCGCAGCACGGCATGATCACGCAGCGCCGGGCGACTACTGGCACCGCTACCGCGTCCGGTTCCCCGACGGGCTGGAGGCGACGTTCGTGCGGCGGGAACTGTCGATCCTCTCGCAGTACAAGGCCGGCGAGGTCGGCCGCGACGCCGGCGACGCGGTCGACGGAGTACGACCTGTATTCCCACGTGATCTACCGCTGCGTGATCGGCTCCCGCGCCTACGGCTTGGACGACGAACAATCTGACACCGACCGCCGCGGCGTCTACCTGCCGCCCGCCGACACTGGTCGCTCACGGCGTGCCGGAGCAGTTGGAGAATCCGGACGCGGAGGAGACGTACTGGGAGATGCAGAAGTTCCTCACGTGCGCTGAGCGTAGCACGCGACGCCGCGGCGGCTCAACATGCGGTCGTCGTTCCTCTCCCGCACGGTCTACCAGACGTACAACGGCTACGTCCTGAGCCAGTTCAAGAAGATCTGGAGCGGTGCCGGATGAAGCACGTCATGCACCTGATCCGCCTGCTGCTGGCGGGCATCACGGTGCTGGAGTTGCGGTGGGTCCACGTCGGGCCGGCCATCGCGCGCGCTGCTGGCGACCAAGCGCGGCGAGCGTCGTTCGAGGAGATCGACGCCTGGCGGCTCGAACTCCACAAGCAGCTCGACGCCGCCGCCGAGAGGAGGAGCCGGACTATGACCGCGTAAATGCGCCGCTCGTGCAGCGCGCGCAGGTGACGTGAGGCGGTGAAGGGGCTTCATGGGCATCGACATGCTCGACATTACGTTTCGCCTCGATTTCCATCAAGATCCTTCGCGGTGAGTTCGAGCGATACGCCGACCTCGTGTCGCCGCGGGCGAAGCGGCCGCCGTACGTCATCGTGGGCGGCGTGACCGCGGATGAGGTCGGTGCGTAACGACCTGCTGGACCGCAGCGCCAGGAACTGCCCCGAGTGCGGGCGTCCTGCCGCCTACGAAGCCCAACTCCGCGCTGGAGCGGGCGCTGGTCGCGGCTGGGGGTCGCACCGTCCGCGATCTTTGACGAGGCGTCCGTATTCCAGAGACCTGGAGCCGGGTAACGATGCTCAAGGACCCGAGACCAACGCGGACGATCACCGAGCACCCTACTGCCTGCTCTTCGTCACGATCAGCGCGCACCTCTACGGCTTCCCATCGCCAGATTCGGACTTCGACCTCGGCACGTCCTTCCCGTCCGCGAGGTGGTGGGACTCGACGAGGGTCGCGAGACGGTGGAAACGTCCGGCGTCCGCGACGGGCCGTCACCCATGACGCCAAGAAGTTCTTCGCGCTGCTGCTCAGGAAGAACGGCTACGTCCTCGAACAGCTTTACTCGCCGCTCGTGCTGCACACGACGCCGGAGCACGCCGAGTTGAAGGAAATCGCAAAGGGGTGCGTGACGAAGCACCACGCCCACCACTACTTCGGCTTCGCCGAGACGCAGTGGCGGCTGTTCGAGAAGGAGCGGCCCCGCCGGAAGCCGCTGCTGTACGTCTGCGTGCTGCTCACCGGCATCCACCTCATGTTCCGAGGTCGAGGAACGTGCTGCGGCTGAACGAGTCGTTCCGCCTGCCGCACGTGGCCGACCTCGTCCGCCGCAAACTCGCGGGACCGGAGCAATCGACGCTCGCCGACGCCGACATGGCGTTGCATCAGGGCAGTACGAGCGGCTGCGTTCAGGCCGTCCACGAGGCGAGCACGCTCCCGGAAGCTGGGCGTGACGCGTTGAACGACCTGTTGATCCGGCTCCGTGTGCCGGGCATCTGATAGCGACGCCTCATCCTTCCCACCACCGCGGGACGCCGCGTCCGCCCGCCTTGCATTCGCCTGCCCCGCGCCCACAATCATTCCCCGCCATGGTGGAACCCGACCTGCTGGACGACGTGCCCCCGGAGAAGATCCGCGCCACGTCGCGGTGATCATGGACGGCAACGGCCGGTGGGCCGTGCAGCGGGCTGGGCGCGTCCGCGGGCACCAGCAGGGCGCCCGCACGGTCCGACGTCGTCACCGAATGCGCCCCGCCTGCGGAAGGGTCGCGGCGGGCCGGACTTCCTCACGCTCTACTCGTTCTCGATCGAGAACTGGAAGCGGCCGGTCAACGAGGTGTCGTTCCTGATGGGGATGTACATCGAGTACCTCCGCAGCGAGCGCGCCACGATGATGGAGCACAACATCCGATTCCGGCAGATCGGCCGGCTCGAGCACCTGCCGGAGCCGGTGCTGGCGGAGGTCGAGCGGACGCTCGAGGAGACGAAGCACAACGACGGGCTGACGCTCGTGCTCGCGGCTGAACTACGGCAGCCGGACCGAGATCGTCGACGCCGTCCGCGCGATCGCCGAGAAGGTGCGGGCCGGCGACCTGCGGCCGGAGGACGTCGGCGAGTCGACGATCGCGTCGCACCTGTACACCGCCGGCATGCCGGACCCCGACCTGCTCGTCCGCACGGCCGGCGAGATGCGGATCAGCAACTACCTCCTGTGGCAGATCAGCTACGCCGAGCTGTTCGTCAGTCCCGTCCTCTGGCCCGACTTCGGCGTCGCCGACCTGCACGACGCCATCCGCGCCCTTCGCCGCCCGCAACCGCCGCTTCGGCGCGCTCGACCACTCGAACACGCTGCGGCCGACGGTTTGATGGTTCCGATAAGGTTGACCGCGAAGGTCGCGAAGCACGCGAAGAAACTTGCGGCGTAGACCGACGCGGTCGATCGATGCGCGAACTCGTCGCGATCGAGAGCGTCGGAATCGAATTACGAAAGCAGCCTCTCACCCCCTCTGATCTCCGGCGTCATTGCACCACCCCCCCGGACGCGCCTCTCAAGCGAGGCGACGAAGAGCCTAGCCGAATCACCCGGAGCGGGCCCTTCCGGCCTGCGGCGAAACGGGGGATGTCGGGTGATTCCGATAGGCACTCAATGAGGACCCGTCGACTCGTCACGTCACGCTCCGGGCGGAGCAACGTCCACAAGGCGCTTGCTCGCCGGAGGGCGGTACTGCGCGCGTGGGCATACGGCCGCGCTGCGCCGCGGCGAAGGAGCGTCATAATTGCGGCCCGCGCGTCGCTCGCGTACAACCGCCGCCGCCCGGACGCCGCCGGCCACGACCATGGAACGATCCCTCCGCAACCGCCTCACGTTCGGCCCGATCATGCTGGCCGCCCTCGGGCTGCTGCTGTGGCTCGACGACTTCGTGCAGTACCGCACGCGCGGCTGGTACGAGCGGCGCTTCGCCGAGCCGGGCGTCGACCTCGGCGGGGGCGGCGTCGGGGGCGTGGGGTTGCTCGTGCTGCTGGCGATCATCCTCCCGATCGCCGTGCGCGAGCTCGCCACGCTCTTCGCCGCCGAGCGCGTCAAGCCTTACCGCTTCATCGCCGCCGTCGGCAGCGGCGTGCTGATCGTCCACGCGTTCCTCACGCAGTTCCCGCCGTTCCGGCCGGTCGCGGCGTCGACGTTCGCGTTCATCATCGTCTTCATCATGCTCGGGGCGGCCATGGCCCGCGCGTGGCGGCAGACGCAGGAGGCGATCACCCACATGGCCGGCACCGTGCTGGCCACGCTCTACCTCGGCGGGCTGGGGTGGTTCCTCATGGCGATCCGGGTGAAGCACTCGTCGGTGCACGGGGGGTTCCACGGCACGACGTGGGTCGTGCTGACGATCCTGCTCTGCGTGAAGTTCACCGACATCGGCGTCTACTTCGGCGGCCGCGCGGCTCGGCCGGCACAAGCTGATCCTGGCTCAGCCCGGGCAAGACGTGGGAGGGCCTGTTCTTCGGCCTGCTGACCGCCGGCCTCGTCGGCGCGCGTGCAGCTTCGGCCTGCCGCGCGAGCCGCGCGTGGAAGGGTTCCTCTTCGGCGCGATCATCGGCGGGATCGGCCAGGTCGGCGACCTGCTCGAGAGCCTCATGAAGCGCGACGCCGAGGTGAAGGACAGCGGCAGCCTCGTCCCCGGCTTCGGCGGCATCCTCGACATCATCGACAGCCCCCTGCTCGCCGCCCCGTTCGCGTACCTCGTGTTCAGCTTCTTCTGACCGCCGCTCGGGAACGCGAGATGAATGGGTTGAACGCCAAGACGCCAAGAAGAACACACTTCTAATTTCGTTGAACCTGGTCCTTGGTGTTCTTCTTACCAAGATGGCCGTCGTCATCCCGAGCGCGGCGAGGACTCGGGTTCAGCGGTTGGAGAACCCGAGATCCCTCGCCGCGCTCCGGGATGACGTCGCGCGTGCATCGAGGTTTTGTTGTAGCGTCTTGGCGTCTTGGCGTCTTGGCGTTCAGGTTTGTCGGAAAGAGAGCGTTTCGTAGTACGTGGGAAGGACCGTGCCGCCTGGCGTGGCCCCCCGCGTCTCGAGTAGGAAACGCGGGCGAGACGCCCGCCGCGCTGCCGCTCGCGGCTTCTCGAAAACGTTCTGTACGCACCTCGTCTTCCTCCGTCTGCCGTCCTCGTTGTCGCCGCTCAGCGCCCGGGCGGGAATGGGTCCTTGGGCTCAGCGGCACCGGCCGAGAGGTCGGTCACGCCGCCGTCGTCGGCGGTCGTATTCCCGAGAGTGACGAGCGGCTCGGGCACGCCTCTGACTTTCGGGTAGCGGACTCGGTCGAGCGTGAGCCGGCGGACGTCCTCTGCAACGACGACCGGCCGGGCGTCGTCGGCGGCGAGGCGGAGGCGCACGTCCTCGAGCGTCAGGCGGTCGACGTTCCGCGCGTACACGCCCCACGCCGGCAGCGGCCGGGCGTCGACGCCGGGGCCCTTCACCTGTTGCTTCGCCTGCTCCGCGGTGCCGCCGCCCGCGAACTCGACGTCGACGTCTCGGAACACGACGTGCCCGATCGGCTCCTCGCCCCACCCCTCGACCGACAGCGCCGAGCGGTACACGCCCGTCGCCCGCAGCCCGCTCACCGTCACCGCCCCACGACGTTGCCCGGCTTCGTCCAGACCGTCACCGGCGAGGCGACGTTGTGCATCGTGTTGCCGGCGAGCAGCACGTCGTTCAGTTCCCCTTCGTCTCGTCCCACGCGCCCGGCTGGAGGATGACGCCCGACAGCATGTTCGTCCGGTCCGACGTGCGGTGCGGCCGCTTGCCCGGGCCGTAGAACAGGCAGCCCTTCACGATCAGCCGCCGCGCGCGGCCGATGAGGCGGATGCCGTTGCAGGAGGAGTTGACGACGCAGTCGGCGATGAGCGTGTCGTCCCAGTAGCCTTCGGCGATCGCGTCGTCGCCGGTGTAGAACTCGCAGCCGACGATGCGCACGTCGCGGCACGAGCGGTCGGGCGTGCGCGGAAGTGGACGCCGTCCCACCTGCCGACGAACGTGACGCCGCGCGCGTCCACGTCGTCGCTGAGGTAGAACAGGATCGCGTAGTTCGCCGAGTCGACGAACGTCACGTCGCGGACGCGGAACCGCTTGCTCTCGACGAACAGCAGCGTGTGCGGCCCGCGCATGCGGCTCCTCGCCGGTGGGGTCGAACACGTTGTTGCCGTCGATGGTGCCGGGGCCGCAGATGGTCACGTCCTCCACGCCCTCGCCCAAGAGGAGCGCGCGGTGCCACTTCCCCCACCGCGCTCGGTCATCGACGCCGGCACCGCGCGGCTGCTCGTACTGGGCGAGGTCCGTCGTCCCCACGAGCCGGGCCCCCGCATCGAGGTAAAGCGTGACGTGGCTCCGCAGCCGCACCGTCCCCGAGAGGTACCGGCCCGCCGGCAACCGCACCTGCCCCCCGCCGGCCTTCGCGCACGCCTCGACGGCGGCGTTGATCGCCCGCGTGTCGAGCGACTTGCCGTCCCCCACGGCCCCGAACCGGCGGACGTCGAAGACAGAGCGCCTCCGTCGTCGCCGCCGGCGCGTCCGCGCCCCGGACCGTCAGAATCGACGACAGGCTCGTCATGAGAAACGCAGCAACGCACCAACAGCGGGTGAAATGGGCGAAGGTCATGCTGCTCGTATTACGCGGCGGCGCTCGTTCGTGCAAGGTTGACGACGCGGGGGCTGGGATGCATTCGCGTTGGCCGTCGTGCTGTTGGCGGGAGCGACGGCACGTTGCGTGATGCGGCGGCCGATGACGTCGGCGATGCCCGCACAACGGCGACAGCGTCATCGCTCGAGCGGAGGTAGTCGCGGAAGTGAGCCGGGCGAGCGAGTCGCGGTCCTTCTCGCGGTTGGCCAAATCTGTTGATGTCGTCGATCGCGCAGGATCGTCTCCGCGACCTCAACCCGTCGCGACCGCACGTCCTCAAAGCGTTCGATCCGCCGCGCGAAGATCAGATCCAAGCGAACGCCGTCCTTCAACTGGATGAAGTCCTTGCCGCGGCATCCTGACTTTGCTCGTCGTCGGTCAGTGGAACCCCATCGTCAAGCAGCGCGCGACCAGCGCATCACCGTTTCGCGGTGCACGTCGTCGTAAACTCGGCATCCTGCGTCGTGCCGCGGCGAACGCCATTACGCGGTGGAACAGGTACCGCACGCCGACGCGCGAAGGCACCTAACGGACCTCTTCCGCTTGGCGATCTTCACGGTGGTACCTCGAGCCAGCGCGGGAGGCGCTCCTCGCACCAGCGCGACGGCTGCCCTCGTGCGAAATCGCCGGTGTTCAAGGCGGCGCGTACCCGATGAATGCGTACAGCCAGTGGCCACGCCGCCGGGCAGCAGCTTTCGAACTCGGCCAGCCAGTTCGAGGATGGTTCCGACGCTTCATCGGAGCACCTTTCACCGCGCCGGCGACGGCGAGATGAGCCACCGCGTCTGCGTCGTACACGCACCCGCCCCAGGTGCCTCCGCTGGCGTTTTGGAGGGCGGCCCAGAGGCGCGTGTCGGCGGGGAGGTTCGGGTCGGCGGCGAGGTCGGGGCGCGGTCGCGGGCGAGAAGTTGGGCGTCGCCCCACTCGGTGCCGTGGATATGGCCGTCGCGGCCGACGAGGTCGACGGTGCCGTCGAGGCGGTTGCGGTCGATCACGATCTGGATCACGTCGCCGTCGAGCACTTTGCCGACGGGGCCGCCGGCCAGAGCTTCGGGGCCGACGTGGCCGATGCAGGCGCCGGTGCTGACGCCGGAGAAGCGGGCGTCGGTCACGACGGCCACGTGCTTGCCGAACGGCAGGTGCTTCAGCACGCTCGTCACCTGGTAGATCTCCTCCATCCCCGCGCCCGATCGGCCCGCGGCAGATCAGCACGATCACGTCGCCCGCCGCGATGCCGCCGCGCCTGATGGCGGCCATCACGGCGCGCTCGGTCGTGAACACTTTCGCCGTGCCGGTCTTGCGGTAAACGCCGTCGGCGTCGACGACGCTGGGGTCGATCGACGTGCTCTTGATCACGCTGCCCTGCGGCGCGAGGTTGCCGCGGGGAAGGTGACGGTGCTCGTCAGGCCGCGCTCGCGGGCGGGCGAGCGAGGGATGACGTCGTCCGGGTCGACGCCGTCCTTGCGAACAGCGTCTCGCGGAGGCGCGCGGCGGTCGGATGTTTTCCACCAGTCGAGCATCGCGCCCCACGTCTCGCCGGTGGCGGTGAGGCAAGCTTCGCGAATGAGGCCGAGGTCGCGCGGGTGCAACATCACCTCCGGCACGCCGCCGGCGAGGTAGACCTGTACCGTCGGGTGGCCGACCGGCCCGTTCGGCAGCGCGTCGACGAGGCGCGGCACCTGGCGATTGATCGCGATCCAGTCGTCGACGACGGGGCGGCGCAGGCCGGCGGCGTGGGCGATGGCGGGGACGTGGAGCAACAGGTTCGTCGACCCGCCGAACGCGGCGTGCACGACCATCGCGTTGTGGATCGAGTCGTCGGTGAGGATGTCGCGCGTGCGGACGCCGTGGGATTCGAGCCGCAGCAGTGCGCGGGCGGAGCGGACGGCGAGGTCGAGCCAGATCGGCTGCCCCGACGGCGCCCGCGCCGAGTGCGCGATCGACAGTCCCAGCGCCTCCCCCACCACCTGCGACGTCGCGGCCGTGCCGAGGAACTGGCACCCGCCGCCGGCCGTGGCGCGGGCGCGGCATCCGGCCTCGGCGGCCTCTTGCAGGGTCATCGCGCCGTGGGCGAAGCGGGCGCCGATCGTCTGCACCTTGCCGGCGTCCTCGCCGACTGTGGGCGGGAGCGTGACGCCGCCGGGGACGAGCACGCACGGCAGGTCGGGCGTCCCCGCCAGCGCTCCATCATCATCGCCGGGAGTCCTTGTCGCACGTGGCGATGCCCAGCACGCCGCTGCGGCGCGGGCAGCGAGCGGATGAGGCGGCGGAAGACGGTGGCGGCGTCGTTGCGGAACGGCAGGCTGTCCATCATGCCGGCCGTGCCCGCGCGGCCGTCGCACGGGTCGGTGCAGAAGCCGGCGAACGGCAGCACGCCGCGCGCCCTTGAACTCCCGCCCGCCTGCATCAGCAGGCCCACCTCCCAGTGGCCGGTGTGGTAGCCGAGCGCGTCGGCGTGCCGTCGTCGGCGCGGAGGCCGCCGCTCGTCGACAGGATTAAAAACTCCTTGCGGCCGAGCATCGCGGGGTTCCACCCCATGCCGGCGTCCTGCGTCAGGCCGAACAGGTCGCCGCTCGACCAGTTGCGGAGCATCTCCTCGGTGAGTGGCAGGGTGCCGCTCGGCCCGGCTGCGTGCGTCCGCACGTCGTAGAGCGACGCGTCATCGGTGCCGAGGATCGAGTTCAGATCGGCGGCCGCTTCGTCGGAAGTGTTCGAGAGAGAACGCATAAGCCTTTGAGAATATCAACTCGGCCGTAGAAGAGCCCGCTCAGATCATCGGCGGCCGACAAACGGCCTCGGTCGCTGGAACGCTTCTTGCGTCGCGCGCACGCGCGATGGCATTCTACGTCCGCATCCTCTCCTACTTCCGAAAAGACCTGACGCTCATCGTCGCGTTGGTGATCCTCATCTGGATCGCGTTGGCGGTCTCGCTCCTTCTCGGGTGGCCGCTCGCCATCCTGACCGACACCGTGCTGGCACCGGATAACGGCTCCTCCCGCGGCACCACCGACTTCATCCGCCGGGCGATGCTGTCGCTCCTCCCGTCCGGCACCGGCGGCAAGGTGCTCGGCGTGGCGTTGATCTGGCTCGCGGCAAAGCTGACCGAGACGACGATCAACCTGTTCCTGCGCGTGATGGTCAACCACCGCCTGCGGTACAACGGCACCGCCCGCGTCCGCGCCTTGCAGTTGTTCGACAAGCTCCAGCAGCTCAGCCCGTCGTACCACCGGTCCAACCCGCAGGGCGACGCCATCTATCGGCTCACGACCGATTCCCTCGGGTTCTTCGGCGTGTTCGACACGTTCATGGGCGCGGCCAACGCGGTGCTGACGCTGGGGATCGCGCTCTACCTCATGGTGCGGATGGACGCGCGGATGACCGGGCTGGTCCTGTGCCTCGCGCCGCTGTTGATCCTCGCCAACGTCCTGTTCAGCCGCACGATTCGCCGCACGAGCCTGGCGTCTAAGCAGACGGACGCGACGCTGACGAGCGTGATCCAGCGCGGCGTGGCGGCGGTCGGGCTGACGCAACTGTTCGGCCGACAGCGCCACGAGGCCGACCGCCTGTACGGCGCGATCGACTCGAGCATCCGCGCCGGCATGCGGATGAACCTCCAGGAGGCGATGTACCCGACGGTCGTGCAGAACGTGTACGCGCTGGGGTACGCGACGATCCTGGGTTTCGGCGGGTACCTCGTCTACCGCGACCAGTCGCGCGGGATCGCCGACGGGTTCGCGGTCGGCGACATCTTCATCTTCATCAACCTGCTCGACCGGATCTTCGACCCGCTGAGCCGCATCACCGGCTTCACCGCCGCCGTGCAGGTCAACGCCGCCGCGTGCGCCCGGGTGTTCCAAGTGCTGGACCTCGAGCCCGCCGTGACCGACCCGCTCGACGCATCCCCGCTGCCGCTGCGGCCGCGGACGCTCGCCCTGAGCGGCGTGAGCTTCGCCTACGCGGAGGACCGCCCGGTGCTCCGCCGCGTCGACGCCCGCATTCAGCCCGGGCAGATGGTGGCGTTCATCGGGCAGAGCGGCGCGGGCAAGAGCACGCTGCTGAACCTGTTGCCGCGCTTCTACGACCCGACCGGGGGCGCCGTCACGCTCGACGGGCACGACTTGCGCGGCGTGCCGCTCGACGACGTCCGCCGGCACGTGGGGCTCGTCCCGCAGGACAGCATGCTCCTGCCCGTCACGATCGGCGAGAACATCGCCTACGGCCGCCCGGGCGCGACCGAGCGGCAGGTCCGCGACGCCGCCGCCCTCGCCGGCGCCGCGTCGTTCGTCGAGGCGCTGCCGCAGGGGTACGACACGCTCGTGACCGAGGCGGCGCAGAACCTCTCCGGCGGGCAGCGCCAGCGCCTGGCGATCGCACGGGCGCTGCTGACCGACGCGCCGATCCTCGTGCTCGACGAACCTACCAGCGCGCTCGATCCCGCCCACGAGCGCCACGTCCTTCAGACGCTCCGTAGTCTCAAGGGCGCCCGCACGGTCATCCTCGTGACCCACCGCATCGAGTCGGTGAGCGACTGCGACCAGATCTACGTCCTGGACAACGGCCTCGTCGTCGAGCACGGCTCGCACGACGAACTCCTCTCCCGCAACGGTCCCTACGCCCGCATGGCCGGCGGCCCCCGCCCCACCCCGCCCGACGAGCGTCCAAGCCAAGCCGCGGCGTGAGGGCGGGCGGGGAACGTCTGCTCCGGGTCGACACTCCCACCCACGCCGGGCCGGATCATACGCGGGAGATCCGGCCCGGCGCGAGTACGCTCTGGGCCGGCGTGGTGATGCGGTGCTGGCTCTTCCGCACGTCGAGAACCTGACTGCGCCCTACGCGGTCGCGTCGTTGCGTGGAATGTTCAGCCCGAGCGCCTCCGCCACGCCCAGGTCGATCGTCACCCGCCCGTCGACACGACGGCGGTCGAGGCCCAACTCCTCGTCGTAGCTCCAGAGTGCCCAGCCGATGCCGTGGCGCTCGAACGCGGCGCGGACATCGGCGAACCAGCGGAGGCGGCTGTCGCCCGGGGCGACGCGGGGGAAGGAGCCGAACTCCCCCGCCCAGACCGGCACGCCGTGCGACGCGCCCCACGCCCCCGCCTGCGCCGCGCGCCATTCGATCCGCCCGCCGTCCCACGCCTGCGCCGCGTAGTGCGACGCGGCCGCGGCGGCGTCGCGGTCGAACTGATGGAGCAGCGGCTGCACGTCGCGCCGCGTCGCCGGATACGGGATGTCGCGGAGCCGGCCGACGGGGTGGTCGAGCCAAGGCGCGCCTTGATGGGTGAACACGAACGGGTCGTAGAAATGGAACGAGTAAATGACGTTCGGGTCGTCAAGCGGCGTGCTGGCGACGAGGCCGTCAATGTGCGAGTAGTCCGGCCCCTCGGTTACGAGCGTGTGATCGGGAGCCGCGGCCCGCACCGCCGCCGCCAGGCGACGCTCGAGCGCGAACCACGCGGCGGAGCTGTTCGTGAACACCGGCTCGTTGATCGGCTCGATGAAGACGCGGTCCGGAT
>JAUJNJ010000109.1 GCA_030448225.1 Phycisphaerae bacterium | reverse complement strand
TTCCACCACGGCAACAGACGAAGAACGGGCCCGGTCATCTGACCGGGCCCGTTTCATTTTCGCTGGCGATCGAAATCGACTGCGCCGGCGTGGCACGTCCGCGTCCGGGCCGCGGGCATCATACGGGCGCACGTCCGCTGCGCCGGCGTCCCCGCTCTAGCGGGGCCGCGGTCAGGGGAGCGACGGTTGGACGCCGATCGAAGACGCAATCGAGCAAGTCGCGGCGCACCACGCCGCGTGAAGTACGGATCTCAATTAAACGCGACGCGCGGGGTCCGCGGACACTGCACAGTTGCTCGTGCGCGATGAAGTGCGGACGCCGCGATCGGCGGCGCCAACCGACGCACGCATCGTGCGGCGGTCAGACCGCGACGCCCGTCTGCCGCGCCGGTTGGTTCACCCACGCGGAGATCGACAGGTCGGGGTTCGCGCCCGGCTCGTTCGTCGGGGATTCTCGCAACGTGCGGAGCAGGGCGGGCAGGTCCTTCGGGTCACGGGAGAGTTGCACCTCGGCCACCCGGCACGAGGCGGCAAGCTTTGCGGGGAACTGGCCCCACCGCCGCTGCGGGTGCAGTTCGGTGATCGGCCACGCCTGGCGGATGACCTGCTGCGCGTCGCCCTCGTCGACGCACCGCAGGTTCGGCCGGGCGCGGCGGCCCGGCTCGACGATCACGACCGCGTCGCAGAACGCGTGGTTCTGCCACGCCCGGCGGTGCTCGTGGCGCAGGTCGACGTAGCCCTCGCCGCCCACCGGGGCGGCGGCGGCAGCGGGCGAGCTGGCGTCGCGCTGGATCACGCCGGGCATGTGCAGCAGCGCGAGGCGCCCCTCCTCCTCGCGGAGGGCCGTCCACCGCTGGCCGATCACGCGGTACCCGTCGCGGATGAGCGACACGAGTTCGGCGCCGACGCCGAACGGGCTGATCACCAGCGCCGCCCACCCGTCGCGGACGACCGAGACCGCCGGCACGAGGCAGACGCCGCGCGACCGCAGGACCTGGGCCATCGGCCAGAGCACCGCCATCTCGGCGCACGACATCGGGTCGAGCGTCGGCTGCGGCACGACCCAGCTGCGCCACTGCCCGCGCATCGCGTTGAACTCGGTCATCCCCCACCGCTCGTCGATCAGCCAGAAGCGCTCGTCCTCGGCGTAGATCTCGACGAGGTCGTTCGGCCGCGACACGCGGCGGGCCGTCGGCGACAGGTGCCGCAGCACCTCCGTCTGCTCGTACCGCCGCACGGCGCCCGACGCCGGCGTGAAGCCCGCGGGCCACTCGCTCTCGGCGAACGCGTCGACGAGGTGGTCGATCGGCGTGTGCAGGAACGACAAGTCGCACCCGACCTCGACGGCCGCCCCGTGAACCGACAGCTTCCACTCTCTCGAAATGCTTTGAGTCACGCGCCACGCCTCCCGACAACGAAGTGATCGTCCGTCCCCATTATCGGGCAACGTCCGACCGCGACTGCAAGAAGGGTTGCGCCGCAAAGGATTTGACAAATGCGGGCGCGCGCGACGCGTCGGGAAAGCGCGGGGAGGTGAAGGTCGCGTAAACGCACGGGACGACGGGGCCGGTTGCGCCGCCCGTTCGGCCGGCTCGCTTGCGAGCCGCGTCAGGGTGCGCGGAGCCGCGGCACGCTCGTCGCGGGGCGAGGCGCGCCGCCGCCGCCGCCGCCGCGCGGCGTCACTTCATGTCGTTCTCGCTGATGAGCGTGAAGCCCTTGCGGATGAGGATCTGGGCCGCGAGCGTGGGGTCCTCGACGTACAGTGCCAGCGCGGGCCCGCGCGGGCGCACGAGCAACGGGTAGGCGTAGTGGATGTTGATCTCCGCCGCCAGCAGCGCCGAGCAGATCGCGATCAGCGGCTGGCGCGTCCGCCGCGGCAGCTCGACGGCGAGGATCTCGGTCTCGCTGAAGCCGAAGCCGGCGGCGCGCAGCACGTCGGCGCCGATGTCCGGCTCGGAGCAGATGAGGCGCACGAGGGCGGAGTCGGCGGACTCCTCGATCGACAGCGCGACGATCTTCGAGACCTTCTCCTCGAGGACGCGCAAGAGCATGCCGAGACGGCCGACGCGGTTCTCGAGGAAGATCGTGAACTGCCGGACCCGCGTCAGCTCGAACCCGGACCCGCTCTCGGTCTGCGGCGGAAGGATCTCTTCCATGCGCGTAGCGTACCGAAACGCCGGCGGCTTTCCCAACAAAACCCGCGACCGCCATGACGGGCCCGGTGAGATTCGCGCGCGAAAAAACAGCGGGCCCGCCGTGAGGCGGGCCCGCTGGGTTAACTGACTGTCCGACTCGGCCGGTCTCGGTTAGAGGCCGCCGGTGTCGTCGGTCGGGAGCAGGTGAGTGTCTTTCTCGTCACCCGGACCGGAGCTGATGGACAAGCTTCCGCTGCCGGCGCTTTCCTCGGTGCGGGCGCCGCCCCAAGGCAGGTAAATGTTGTCACGATAGTTCGTGGCGCCGATCGCGATCGGCGTGCCGCAGAACGGCGTGCTCTGGAACTCGACGTGGCCGTCGGCATACAGGACGTTCTGGCCGTCGCCGTTGTGGTTGTTGCTGTTGGCGTTGATCATGTCCGAACGGGCGGCGTCATGCCGCGGCGTCTGGACGGCGTCCGTCGGCGTGCCGCCGGTGGTGCCGGGGTTCATGTCGGCGCCGATCGCGAAGTCCGAGCTGAGCGTGTAGTTCAGCTTGAACCCGGCCGAGCGGGCGGCCGACGTGGGGAAGGGGACGATGTAGCTGTACGACAGGTGCGGCTGCACGGTGCCGCCGGGCTCGCCACCGGGCCAGTTGGAGAAGTTGGCGACGCCGCCGGTGCCCGGGAAGCTGGGGCGCTCGGCGCTGCTGCTCGGGCAGTTGAAGACTTCGCTCGTCAGGTCCTGCGTCTTGAGAACCTGGAAGAACGACGCCGTCACCGAGTTGGGCGGAACGCCGGGGCCGAACGAGTTCGCCTGGTTGTAGGCCTCGTTGCCCGCGGTCACGGTCGCGCCGGCGGTGTTGAACCGGGTGCGCGGGAAGTTGCCCTTGTTGTCGTTGGCGTACATCATGATCGCCAGGCCGATCTGGCGCAGGTTGCTCGAGCACTTCACGCGGTTGCCCTGTTCGCGGGCCCGGTTCAGCGCCGGCAGGAGAATCGAGATCAGCAGGGCGATGATCCCGATGACGACGAGCAGCTCGACGAGGGTGAACCCCTTCGCCTTGTTACGTTGCAGCTTCATCTGAAGCTCCTTTCACGGAAACGCCGTACGGGAAGAACCGAGGCAGGACGGGGAGCAACGGATCGGATAGATGGGATGAGTGCCGTTTCAGCTTGCAGGCGGGGTGGGGCGTCACTCGATTATGTGAGGAGCGATGGCCCTACGCGAAAGCTGAGCGTTGCTCGCACCGGGTGCTCGATTCTTGGGGGACGGCAGCGACGGAAACGCCAGCGAACACCGCCGGCGCGTTTCTACTTAATTGGGTACGACCTGAACGGCCGGCTGGATCGATGAAATCTGAAAAGCCGGCCAACTCTCCGCCTGCCGAAACCCGAGTGGATAGTCCTTCAGGTTTCGGCAATCTAACAAGGATACAGTACCCGCAAAGGCTCGGGCGCGTCAAGACGAAAATGAGGGCCCCGTTAAAACGCGACCACGGTCCGCGCGTAGCAATGGGTTACCGGCATTGAACACAGCCGCACGCCCCCGCCCTCGCCACGCGCCCGCTGCGGCTCACGCCGGCGGCGCGTCGGGGGTACCGGCGGCGATCTCGTTCCGCTGCTGTTTTTCGCGCAGCTTCTCGATCACGATCTCCGGCAGGATCGACTTCAGCTGCCGCACGTCCCCCCCCAGCGCCACCACCTGGCGGATCAGGCTGCTGCTCGTCAGCGCGTACTGGTCGCCGGCCATGATGAACACCGTCTCCACGCCCCCGACCGCGCGGTTCGCCAGCGCGAGTTGGAACTCGTAGCGCAGGTCCGACACGTCGCGGATGCCGCGGAGGATCGCCGTCGCCCGGTGGCGGCGGACGAAGTCGACGGTGAGGCCGGTGTACTTCTCCACCCGCACGGCCGGCTCGTCGCCGAGCAGGCCGCGGATCATCTCGACGCGCTCGTCGATCGAGAACATCTCCCGCTTGTCCGGATTGATGCCGACGGCGACCACGAGCTCGTCGAACAGCGCCACCCCCCGCCGGATGACGTCGAGGTGGCCGTTGGTGATCGGGTCGAACTGGCCGGGAAAGACGGCCAGGCGGTGCGGGTTCGTCTGCGGCATTCGCGGCGCTCCGTTGTGCCCGGTGCGGGCGGGACCCCGCAACGCGGGCGCGGGCAGTGATATCACGCCGATCGCCCCGGACGCAAACCCCGCGGCGACGACGGCGGGCGGCACCGACCGACCGCCCGAGCCGGCGGCGGCCGTCGAGGGGCGACGGGCAATCGCCGCGGCCAACCGTGCACGACGGGAGCCGGCAACGCGCCACGGCACGCGCCGGCGGCGAGCGGCCACCAGGACCGGCGGAGGACGGGCGCGAGCATCTCGGCCGTTGTCCCCGGTAGACGTGGCGTCGCGTGGCGAGATAATCCTGTCGCCCGCGCGCCGGCGCCGTCCGCGCCGGCGGGCTTCACGATCATGGGACGCCCGAAGACCCGCAAAACCGCCGACCGCCCCACCCCGCCGCGCGCAACGGTTGCCGCGCCGGGCCATCGCTCAGTTCAAACCCGGTCGAGCCGTCGACACGTCCTGCTGCCGGCGATCGCCCTCGTGGCGATCACGCTCGTGGTCTTCCTGCCCGTGGCGGGACACGAGTTCCTCGACTGGGACGACCGCCAGTCGATCCAGCAGAACCCCCACTTCAACCCCCCGACGTTCGACAGCCTTCGGCGGTACTGGACCGGGTACGAGCCGAACGTGCAGTTCTACGTGCCGGTGACGTACACGGTGCTGTGGGTGCTGGCGTACCAGCCCGAGGGCGCCGGCCCGCCGGGGCAGGGGATGTCGCCGGCGCCGTTCCACGTGTTCAACCTCGTCGTCCACTCGATCAACGCGGGGCTGGCGTTCCTCGTGCTGCGCAGGCTCGTGGCCAGCCCGGCGGCGGCGTTCTGCGGGGCGGCGCTGTTCGCGCTGCACCCGTTGCAGGTCGAGCCGGTCGCCTGGGCGACGAGCATGTACTCCTCGCTCAGCGGGTGCTTCGCGATGCTCGCGCTCTGGCTGTTCATGCGCTTCACCGACGCGCGGGCGGCCGGCGCGCCGGCGCGCGAGACGGCGATCCGCTACGCGGCGGCGACCGCCTGCTTCATCCTGGCGCTGCTGACGAAGCCGACGGTCGTGCTGTTCCCCGTCGCGGTGGCGGCGGTCGAGGTCGGGCTGCGCGGCCGGCCGTGGCGGGGCCTGGTCGTGCCGCTCGGCGCGTGGGTGCTGGCGAGCGTGCCGATCGCCCTCGTCGCCAAGGCCGCCCAGCCGGTGTCGGCCCCCTACTGGCCGCTGTGGCGCTGCCGCCTGCTCCTGGCGGCCGACGGGGCTGGCGGCGTTTTACGTCTACAAGGTGCTCGTCCCGCTGCGGCTGGATCCTCGACTACGCAGCCGCTCGCCCGCGTGGCTGGAGCAGTCCGGGCGTGGCGGACGTGGGTGTTCCCGACGCGCTGGCGGCCGCGGCCATCGTCCTGCTCAAAGTGCTGCCGCCCGGCGCTGTCGGTCTGCTCCGTGGTGTTCGGCGTCACGCTCGTGCCCGTGCTGGGGCTGACGCCGTTCGACTACCTGCTGCTACCCACGGTCGCCGACCGCTACGCGTACCTCGCGATGCTCGGCCCGGCGATGCTGGCGGCGGTCGCCGTGCGGGCGGGCCGAGCCGGCCGGTGCTGGCCGGCGCGGCGGCGTGCTGGGGTGCTGGCGGTGCTGGCACGTCCAGACGTACCGCTGGCACGACACGCGGTCGCTGTTCGACCACATCGCCTCCGCCACAACCTGCGCAGCCTCGCGGCGAACAACGTCTACGGCTACCTCGCCGCCGGGGCGGGGAAGAACGACGAGGCCGGGCACACTACCGCCGCCCGAGGCCAACGCCGAGGACCGCGGCCAGGCGCTGTACCTGATGGGCAACCTCTACCTCCGCACCGGCCGCTTCGACGAGGCGATCGACGCGTACCGTCGCCGCCTCAAGACCTGGCCCAACAACGTCGCCGCCCACAGCAACTCCGGCGTCGCGCTCTTCCAGAGCGGGGCGGCGGCAGGAGGCGGTGGCGGCGCTGGAGCGGGCGATCATGGACGACCTCGGCACGCCGACGCCCACCTGAACATGGCGCTCGTGCAGATGGGACTGAGAACTGGCCCCGCGCCGCACTACGAGGCGACGCTCTTCCGGCCCGACGCGCGGTCGGCCGCCGAGGCGCGGGCTGGCGCTGCTCGAATCGATGGGGCAATGAGGCCGCGGCACCGGATGAGTGACACGCACGGAGAGGAGTCGGCCCACCGCATGCTGCAGCGACAGACCGCATCGAACGGCGTCGTCTACTACGCGTCGCCCCTGCTGGGCTTCCGCGCCGGCGTGCCGCACGCGTTCAGCACGCGCCTCGGCGGGAGCGCAGCAAGCGCCGCGTTCGACCTGCTCAACCTCGGCAACCCCAACGGCTGCGACGTGCAGGACGACGACGCCAACATCCGCGAGAACTACCGCCCTCCCGGCGGCCGCCGGGTGTGACGGGGCGCGAGCGGGTGCGGGTCCACTGCGGTCCACGGCCCGGCCGTCGTCCGCAAGCGCGCGCGGCGAGGCGTTCGACGTCGCGCAGAGCATGGACGCGATCGTCAGCGACGACGTGGCGACCCGCGTCCTGACCGTCATGTCGCCGACTGCGTGCCGGTCCTGCTGTCGAGCGGCGACGGCCGCGAGGCGGCCGTCCACGCGGGGTGGGCGCGGGGTGATCGCCGCCGTCGCCGCGGCGTTGGTGGAAATGAATGGAATAAGCCGCGTTGCACCGACGCGGCCGTCGCGGCGATCGGGCCGCGCATCGGGCCCGCGGCGTTCGAGGTCGGGCCGGAGGTGGCGGAGGCGTTCGTCGAGTTGTTCGGCGTGCGGCCCCGTCCGCTCGCGGCCGGACGGCAAGGGCCACGTCGATCTGAAGGAGGCGCGGTGCGGCTGCACCTGATCGAGGCGGGCGTGCCGGCGGGCGCGTGAATCGATCTCCGACTGACCGGTGCACGTTCGAGCACGCGTCGGAGTTCTTCAGCCACCGCCGCGACCACGGCGTCACCGCCGCCCGCGGCGATCATCGCGATCGAGGGGTGATCCGCTCGCGGCTTAGCGGTTCCAAAGAACGGATTCACCACGGAGGCACGGAGACACGGAGGTAGGACAGAGGTGGAAAATCCGGGCGAGGGATAGGGAGCGAGACACTCATCCTCCAAGTCGACCCGGTGCCTCGGTGCCTCGGTACGACTCCGTGCCTCCATGCAACTCCGTGGCTGCGTGTCTCTGTGGTGAGTCTTGTTTGTTTTTCGAGCTTCTCGAGCGCGTGATCGGAGGAGGATGCTAAGCCGCGAGCGGCTTAGGCAGATTCGTTTTCGAGGTCCTGAGACGATGTCGGGACGCGACGGACGTGAGACCGTCCGATCGCGGGTCCGCGCCCGTCGGCGACCGCGCCTCACCACGCGGCCGCTTCGAGCGCCTCGTCGCGGGTGCGGACGATCTTGAAGAGTGCCGCTCCATGCAGCAGGTCTTGAAGATCTGCAGCAGCCGCGGCGACAGCCCGCAGAGCACAAGGCGGCTGCGGCCCTCCTTCACGCGCTGGCGGACGTTCACCATCAGGCCGAGCGACGCGCTGCCCATGTAGTCGAGCCCGGACAGGTCCATCAACCCATCGCCCGCCGGGCTCCTTGGCGATCATGCCTGCGACAATCTCGTTGAGGCGGTCGAACTCGTCGATGTCGAGGCCGATCGGCAGGAACAGCTCGATCAGGAAGGCTCGACCGAACCGGCCGGACAGGCGGTGAAGTTCGTACGACATGCGACAGCTTCTCGACTTCTCGTCCCGCACGCCGGGGCCTCGCCCGACGTCGCGCGGCTCCAGTTCGCCGGCAGCGTCCGTCGCCGCCGGCCGCGGGTGCGGCCGCGCCCGGCCGCGCGGGCTGAACCGGCCTCGGCGGCGGCGGTGGCGGCCATGCCCGGCCCGGGTCGGCCGTTGTGACAGCACGGGCCGCCCGAACCTTTGTCGGCGAAAGAGAGACAGACGTAACGGGATGCCGGTTGGTAACGCCGGTGGTGATGTTATCCGCACACCGTTATCGGACCTGGCAGGGTGTCGCCCTCGAAAGTTATTTGCGCGGCCTGATCACGACCGCCTTGCGGTCCTCCTGTCTCCTCGCCACGCCCCCCCACCCACGTCGTGACCGGCCCACGGGCGACGGCGAGGCACGCGTCGGCGTCGCCCGGGCGGACGTATACCGCGAAGCCGGCCCCCATGTTGTAGGTCGCGCATGCCATCTCGCGGAGGTCACGGGCCGTGCTGCCGGATGAACTCGAACACCGGGTGGGTCGTGCCGACGTTCGTCATCTGGTAACGAACGGCTCCGGCGAGTGCATCAACTGCGCCACCCGTGCCCGGTGACGTGGACCGCATAACGCGGCCGCACACCGGCCGCGACGAGGTCCGCCATCGGGCGGACGTAGATCACGGACGGGTCGAGCAGCAACGCCGCCGTACGCCCGGCCGTCGGCCATCGGCGTGAGGTAGCCATGGGGCAGCTTGTCGGCGATCGCCCGGCAGAGCGGCCAGGCCGTTGGTCTGCACGCCGGAACTGGCCAGCAGGACGATCGCGTCGCCGTCGCGCACGTCGCCGGCGACGCGGCTGGACTTGGGGCGGATGCGCCGATCGCCGACCCGCCAGCACGATCGTCGACGGGTCGACGATCCCCTTCAGCGTCGGCGTCTTCCCCCTGCCCCACACCGCCCCCGCCCGGCGGCACCCTCGGCGAACCCGCCAGCGAGGTCGTCGGCCCGCCGGCTGTCGGCGAACCACTCGGCGTCGCCCACGGCGGCGTGCATCGCGACCGACACCGGCAAGCGCCCCACCGGTCACGAGGTCGTTCACGATCGTCGCCACCGCGTCGATGCCGACGTTGCGGTAAAGCCCGGGTCCGCCAGCGCGAGCATCGCGTCGGCGATGAGGTTCTTCGTCCCCAGCCCCTCCTCGACGTGGGCGAGGTACTCCTCGGGCGTCTCGATGAGGTGACGGCTGTCGCCCCGGATCCCGGGGCTCGACAGCTCCGTGTCGCCAGCAGCGGCGTCGTGGTGGCGGCCTCCTTCTGGCACGCGCAAGCTGAACGCGTCGAGGCGGTCGTAGTTCACGCCGCTCTTCTCGTAGCTGAGTCCGGACATGCCGGCCGTTGTAGGAGAGGGGGACTGACCGGTCAACCGCGGCGGGCTCGGGGCCGGCGAAGAGGTGAATCACCAAGGGAGCCGCACCGAGGGCACGGAGGCCGACCCATTGAGCGGATGATCTATCAGGTTGCACAGATTCGGAATGAAGACGAGCCGCCGCGCCGCTTGACCTGTTCGCCACCTCAACATGCGACTCGCACCTTGCAAGTGGTCCATCACGCGTTTGGAACAACGTGTCACAACCTCCCTCTCCTCGGTACTCCGGGGATAGGGCGGGGAGAGGGTCTTTGCAGCAGGCGTTCCTTCACATGGGTCTGTCGGCGGCAAGATCCCTTCCTCTTCGCCCTCTCCCCAGCGCGTACTGGGGAGAGTGAGCGCAATCTTCCCCCTTCTCACGCCCCCGCCTCCCGGAGCGGCCCCGCACGCCGCCCGGCCTCGTGGGCGTACTCCTCCCGTCTCACGCCCTCCTCCGTGTCTCCGTGGTTCAAATCTCCTCTCCCCCCCTCACGCGCCCCCCGATGCGTGCCCCTGCTCCGTTACCCCTGCCCTGCCGCTTATCCTGCGCGTGAACCTCACAGCCCGGGAGAGCCGCCCCATGATCGCCGACAACTCCGTCACGCTGTTGATGTCTTGCCGCCGGGGCGGCTCGACCCGCTCGACCTGATCCCGACGCGCGTCTGGCTGGGGAGGCCAAGGAGGTGCAGCCCACCGCGGCGACGCTGCTGCCGGAGCGCGCACCTGCCGGCGGTCGACGTCGCCAACCGGTCGACGACCTCGGCTCGCCGACCGGCCGAAAGGCGACGCGGCGGTCGCGCGCATCCGGCGGGCGGGCCGGCGGTCCTGCCGCAGCTTCAGGCCGTCGCCGAGGCCGAGGACGTGCGCCGATCGCCGTCGCGCACCGGCGCGGAACCTCACCGACGACATCCTCGCCATGCCAAGCCGCGCGACGTCCGCTTCGGCTGATGGCGATCCGCACGCCTGGCGAGCTGAAGGACGCCGCCCTGACCGAGCCGCGCCTGCTGACGTCAAAGGAGCTGTTCGTCGCCGACTACGCCCGGCGGGCGATCGCGCTGATCGAGGGCAAGCCGGCCCCGGTCCGGCCGTGGCCGCGCGACGCGATGAAGTGACCTGGGCGCTGCTCCCCGCCGGGACGGCCGCTGTCGGGCAGGTTGCAAGAAGCCGGGATGGCAGGACTACACGCTATCGCCGGGTACGGAGCTGCTGAACGAGCGGGACAAGGGCGGCGGTTGGCTCGCGGGGCAGACTGTCATCGACCTGGCCGAGCGGCTCCGCAACGTGCGGATCGACGGGCTGTCGTTCAGCGCGTCGGGCGACTTGTCGGACAAGTCGGGCACGTCGTCGTGATCGTCCGCGGCGAGTACGACCCGCGCCGCGGCGATCGTGGCGCCAGGAAGGGGTCGTGGCGAAGCCGGCCGGCGGGTACGACGTGTTCGGGGCCGTGGGCTGACACGGCGTTCTTCTTCCCCTCGGCCAACCGCCTCGTGCTGATGGCCTCCCCCGCTGGCGCGCCGCGCATGCCCGCCGACGCGCTCGCCGCCGCCAGCGCGCGGGCAAGGGACGCTGCACGAGGCGAAGGACCTGACGAGGATGATCAGCGCCGCCGATACAGCGCAGCCGGTGTGGGCGATCGCGACGGTGACGCCTTGCCAGCGCTGCCGTACCTCGGCGGACTCCAGACGCTGAAGATCGGCAGCGACCAGGAGGGCGACGCGCCGGTCCGTTCGCCGGCACCGGCACCGACGCCGCCGGGCGCGCGGGCGTCGGCCGACGAGGCGACGAGCGCGACGTGCAGCAGCGCTGCCGGAGATTGAGAAGATGGCCGGCTTCATGCCCCCGCTGCGCCCGATGCTCGCCGCTCCAGAGCATCAAGGTGCAAGCCAATGGCCCGGCAAGCTGACCGGGTCGGCGACGTACAAGGGCCCGACGAGCTTGCATGTCTTCCGCCCAGCCCTACACGACGCCGTTCGACCCGGAAGAGTTGAAGCGCAAAGCGGCCGATGGTGGGACCACGATTGCAGGCACGACCGGTTATGCGTCCGAGGGCTTAGACTTGATGTGCCGCTTCAGGCCTTAAAGTGTCCAGCCGGGTTGGCGGAAATTGGAACACCTCTTCGAAAATGATCCGACTGAGGCGAACGTTCGGGCAGGATTCTCAAGTCGGCTGCTGTTCTCCGCGACGAACGATCACTGGCGGCTCTGGGTCGACGTGGAGTGAGTGGCCCGAGGACGATCCGGCGGCGGGGAGCTCCAGTCGCCCGTCGAATCTGTACCTTGGGAACGAACCGAAAGCGTCGCCGGGCGCAAAGGCGTGCCGTTGGATTTTCGAAAAGCCAAGGTCGTACCACGAGCTCGCACGCGGTCGCGACCCGAACTCGTGCGGAGTTAGAGGCGGTGTTCTGCATCCGTGACGAATGGGTCGAGCGCAATTCAAGGCGGCCGATGCCCGCCGGGCCGCCGAACATCGACACGACGCTCGTGATCATCGCCAACATTTGTACCGAACTCGAGAGGCCCACCGATGTCCCTGAGCCCACTGCCGCTGAGTTACTGCACCAACGTCCACCCGGGCCTGCTCGCTGGCGGAGGTGGAGGCGGGGCCTGACAAGTACATTGCGCCGGTGCGCGACGCGTCTACGCGCCGCTGGCCGCGGGCTGTGGATGCCCACGCGGTGGCGGCGGAACTCGGCCGCGCCCGAGGCGATCCGCGTTCGCCGGGGACTTGCGGGCGCGCGGCTGACGTGCCACACGCTCAACGCGTCTCACGGCGACTTCCACGGCGAGCGTGAAGGAGCAGGTCTACAAGCCCGACTGGTCGCAGCCGCAGCGGCTCGACTACACCCGCTGGTGCGCTGCTGCTGGCCGCCCTGCTGCCGGCCGGCGTGGACGAGGAGCATCCCGACCGTGCCGCTGGGGTTCAAGGGGTTCGACCACGCCGCCGAGTTTGTCGACCGGTGCATCGAGCAGTTGATCGACCTGGCCGTGTCGCTCGAGCTACGACTCCGGAGCGCACCGGGGTGATCCGCCTGGCGATCGAGCCCGAGCCGATGTGCGTGCTGGAGACGACCGACGAGACGCCGATCTTCTTCCGCCGCCCTGGGCCGCCGCCGACGCGCGCGTGGGCAGGGCCTCGGCGGCGGGAACCACGTCGGCGTCTGCTACGACGTGTGCCACCAGGCGGTGGAGTTCGAGGACGTCGCCGGCTCGATCGGGCGCGCTGGGCGGCGGTGGGCATCCGCATCAACAAGCTGCACCTGAGCTGCGCGCTGCAACTCGACCACCCGTCGTCGAACGACGAGGGCCGGGCGCGCTGCGGCGGTACGTCGAGCCGCGCGGCCTGCACCAGACCTACGCCCGCATCGTCCGTCGGCGAGGTGATCGCATCGTCGATTTGACCGAGGACCTGATCATCGACCCGCCCGCCGACTTCAGCGCCGCCGACGTGCGTGCACTTCCACGTCCCGGTCGACGCCGACCGCATCATCCCCTCTCCACCACCCGCCCCGCCTCCGCTCCGCCCTGGCCGCGGTGGCCGCGCTCGATTACGCGCCGCACCTGGAGGTCGAGACGTACACGTGGGAGGTGCTGCCCGGGCAGCAGGCGGCGCAGTTGTGGCCGAGGATCTGACGCGCGAGATGACGGCGGCGCGGGCGATGATCGCGGAGGCAGGCGCTCCAGCGCTGCTCCGGGAGCTGCCCGCATCAGACGATGCGGGCGGCGTGCCGAGTACGGCCGCGGCGGGTGGCCGGAACTGAACACCACATCGCACGGTCGCGGGAGGCGGCAACCGATGTCGATCGATCTCCAGTTCCGTCTGAACAGATCTGTGACCGGAGCGGAACTGCTGGCCGGCGTGTCGTCGGCCGTCGCCGAAATTCTTCGACTGCGCACGATACCGCCACTGACTGTTCGGAAATCCGAGGAAGCCGGCACGGAAGCGCTTGAGCCGGGCCCGCTCAAATTCCGTGCGCCGTTGTCCAACGTCCTGTTCTCGTTCGAACCGACGATCCGTGACAGCCACTGCGCCGAACTGCACCTCTTTAGCGACGACGACGCGGCCGGCGTGGATGCGCCCGCGTGCCCGAACGAGGCAGAGGTGAGTGCGTGGGAGCGGTGGCCGGAGAACGTGGCGTTGTTGGCCGCCGTTGCGCTCGCGATGGCGCGCCTCAGTGGTTCGGACATCGGCTACGCGCCATGGTCCAGCGGGACGCACAGCGATCGAAGCCAGTGGGCCGACCCCGGCTCCTGGTCGACCGACGCGTTCGCCGCGGCCGTCCGACTGCCGGAGGAGCAGGCAGACCTTCAAACGGCTTGCCGCCTGGTCGCGGCGAGGGTGGCCGCGCTCGTCGGCGTCACGCTGCCGGATGATCCTGTCGCGTCGCGTGCGTGAAGGCGCCCCGCCCGCGTCACGCAATCCCGCTCAGTCCATCGTGCGGTCGAGGACGATCTGCTTGCGTTTCAAACGTCGACGCCGCGATCGTGCTACGAAGCATCGTTTTGCAGTCGCCCGCCTTGCCCCTAAGATGTCCGGCGGATTTGCGGCCGATTTACCCCACGAAACCAGCAACCGAAGGCACCGAAGGCCTCCGAAAGGCACGCTGACGCGCACATGGACTTCTTCAACTACAAGAACGGCGAGTTGTACTGCGAGGACGTCCCGGTCGAGCGGATCGCGGGCGAGGTGGGCACCGCCGTCTACGTCTACTCGAAGGCCACGCTCCTGCACCACTACCGCCAGATCGCCGAGGCGTTCCGCCCGCTGGACGCGACGATCTGCTACTCGGTCAAGAGCTGCGGCAACATCAACATCTGCCGGGTGCTGGCCGACGAGGGGTGCGGGTTCGACGTCACCAGCGGCGGGGAGCTGTTCCGCGCGATCCAGGCCGGCGGCGACCCGAAGAAGATGATCTACGCGGGCGTCGGCAAGACCGACCAGGAGATCGCCGACGCGATCAAGGTGGGGATCGCCGCGTTCAACCTGGAGTCCGAGGCGGAGATCGAGAACGTCGACCGCGTGGCCGCCTCGCTCGGGCGGCAGGCGATCGGCGCGATCCGCGTGAACCCCGACGTCGACCCCGGCGCCAAGACGCACGTGAAGACGACGACCGGCAAGAAGGAGACGAAGTTCGGCGTCGACATCGAGCGGGCCGAGCGCGTGTTCGAGCAGTACCGCGACTTGAAGAACCTGCGCATCGGCGGTGTCCACATCCACATCGGCTCGCCGATCTACGAGGTGCGGCCGTACGTCGACGCGGTGACGAAGATCGTCGCGCTGATCGACCGCCTCACCGAGCGCGGGCACCGGATCGAGTGGTTCGACGTCGGCGGCGGGTTCGGCGTGAACTACGAGCGCCCGGACCAGGCGCCGCCCGTGACCGAGCACGCCGAGGCGCTGGTCCCGCTGCTGCGGGGCAAGCCGTACCGCATCGCGTTCGAGCCGGGGCGGTACATCGCCGGCAACGCGGGCATCCTCGTGACGCGCGTGCTGTACCGCAAGCAGGGCGGCGAACGGCGGTTCGTGATCGTCGACGCGGGGATGAACGACCTGATCCGCCCGACGCTCTACGAGAGCTACCACCACATCTGGCCGGTGCGCCCCGCCGACCCGGCGAACGTGCCGCCGGAGCGGTCGCGCGCGTTCGAGCCGCGCGGCGGCGAGACGGTCGACGTCGTCGGCCCGATCTGCGAGAGCGGCGACTACCTCGCGAAGGCCCGCCCGCTGCCGACCACGAAGCGCGGCGACCTGCTGGCCGTCTTCACCGCCGGCGCGTACGGCTTCGCGATGAGCAGCAACTACAACAACCGCCCGCGCGTGCCAGAGGTGCTCGTCGACGGCGACACCTACCGCGTCATCCGCCGCCGCGAGACGTACGAGGACCTGGTGTCGCTGGAGCGGGTTTGAGGGGTTTTTTCTTCGCCGGCCCGATGCCGCTGCGTAAGATGTCGGTCGTGCAGCTCGACCTGCTGAAGTCCACGAAGTACCGCGACTCCGTCGTGTTCCACGACGCGAGTTGGCGGTTTTACCGCTCAATCCTCCGCGAATACGACGAGCAGCCCAGCCGAATCAACTATGACCGGGGGACGCTGGAGATCATGACCCTCTCCATCGAACACGAGCGGTTCAAGGGCGTCCTCGGCATCATGCTCGGGCTGATCGCGGTCACGTTTCGTTCGAAGATGACGAACGGCGGATCGAGCACGCTGAAGCGTCTCGCCCGCCGCAACGGCCTGGAGGCCGACCTGTGCTATTGGGTCGCGAACGAACCAGCCGTGCGAACGAAAAAGCGAATAGACCTGCGAACCGATCCGCCGCCCGATCTGGTCATCGAGATCGACGTGATGCACGCCGTCGTCAACCGATCTACGCGGCCCTCGGCGTACCGGAAATGTGGGTGCTGAGGCGTGACGCGACGGTCTCCGCCTCCGCCCTGGTCGACCGGGCGTGGCGGCCGATCGAGCGCAGCCTGTCGTTCCCCTTCCTGCGCGTCGCGGACCTGAACCCGTTCGTCGCCCGGATCGGCATCGACGACGACACGAGCGTCCTGGCGGACTTCGCCAATTGGGTGCGCGACCTTCGCGCGGCTACGCCCCAATAACCCGCTCACCCTCGTGACGCGGAAAGCGAGTCGCCGGGCATGACGACATCCCCCACCCCACTGCCGCCGCCGCCGACGACCGCGCCGCCGATGGTCGGCTACGCGATCCGCGGCGGCGCGCGCGACGCGGAGCACCTGCGGCTGCTGGCGATCTTCCACTACATCTACGGCGCGCTGACGATGCTCTTCTCGTGCATCTTCATCGTCCACATCGTGATCGGCGTGCTCGCGCTCAACGACCCGAACTTCTTGACGCCTCGCGGCCCGGGCGCCCCGGCAAACGCGCAGCCGATGCCGACGATGGTCGCGCGGATCTTCATCGTCATGGGGTCGGCCGCGATCGTGCTGGGG
Source organism: Phycisphaerae bacterium (assembly GCA_030448225.1). The sequence goes on along the minus strand of JAUJNJ010000109.1, from coordinate 3,388 downwards.
TGGACGGTTGGCATCCTCACGATCGTCTCGGGGCGGTGCATCGCCGGGCGCCGCCGGCGGACGTTCTCGCTGGTGATGGCGGGGATCAACTGCGTGTCGGTGCCGCTCGGGACGACGCTCGGCGTCTTCACGTTCGTCGTGCTCCTGCGCGACTCGATCCGCCCGCTCTACGGCGAGCCGCCGAAGGGCGCCCCAGCCGCGTTCCCGGTTCGCGGGTACAATTAGCATCATGGCGTCGCGGTACTACGCGTGGCATCACGGCGAGGTGCACTACCAGAAGCGCGGGATGGGCGACCCGCTCGTCCTCGTGCACAACGTCTACCCCGGCGCCAGCCAGGAGGAGTACGAGCACAACCTCGACGCGCTCGCCCGCCACTTCACGGTCTACGCGCTCGACCTGCTCGGCTTCGGCGCCAGCGACGCGCCGCGGATGAAGTACACCGCCAACCTCTACACGGAACTCATCTTCGACTTCCTCCGCGAGGAGGTCGCAAAGCCGGCCCACGTCGTGTCGTCCGGGCTGACGTGCGCGTACGTCACCGAGGTGGCGGCGTGGCGCGCCAACCTGTTTGACAAGCTCGTGTTCCTCTGCCCGCGCAGCGAGCCGACGGGCCTGGACATCCCGCGGTGGGTCGCCCCGATCCGCCACTTCATGCTCAGCACGCCCGCCGTCGCGTCGGGGCATTACGACGCGATGACCGGGCGGTACGAGCTGACGACGTTCCTGGAGAACAACTTCTTCAACCCCAAGCACGTCACGCCGGACCTCGTCGAGCGGCTGTACGAGAACGCGCGGCTGGCGGGGGCGATCCACCCGTACGCGAGCCTGCTGACCGGGTACCTCGACTGCCACCTGCTCTCGTCGCTGCCGAAGGTCGCCAACCCGCTGTTGCTCGTCTGGGGACGCCAGGCCCGGCCGACGCCGGTCGAGCACGGCGTGCGCCTGCTGGCGATGGCCCGGTACAGCCACCTGGAGGTCGTCGAGAACGCCGGCGCGTGGGTCCACCACGAACAGTCCGCGGCGACCAACGACCTGATCGTCCGCTACCTCCACGGCGAGATCGCCACCACCCCCAGCAGCAGCGTGGAGACCGCGTAGGCCCGGCGGCAAACACCCCATCCGACGCGAACCCCTCGCTCCGCGCACCCGCTGATTCGCAATCGGCTAGAGCGCTCGTTTGCAGTCCGGACCAACGATCCGGCACGTTTCGCGACCGGCCCGCAGGGCCGAGGAAGCCGCCAACCGATCCACCGACGCAACCCACAGAGTTTCCCGAACCTGAACGACGAGAGATGCTGCGCTGCGCTCAGGATGACTACACAGCGTGACGTCGCTGCGTCCCCGGAGAAGCGTTTCGATCGATCCAATCGAATGCGGTCACATCGCACGCGCTTAGCATCGATGGGCCGACGGAGCGATCTACTTCTTCTTCAAAAACCCGTGGTGTTCCATCCACGCCGCCGCGAGGCGCGGCCAGCCGGAGACGGCGTCGGGCGAGGGGCGCAGGCCGTAGCCGTGGCCGCCGGTGGCGTAGGCGTGGACCTCGGCGGGCACCTTCGCGTTCTTCATCGCCGTCGCGTAGGCGTAGACGTTCTCGATCCCGATCGGGTCGTCCTGCGTCATCACGAGGAACGCCGGCGGCGTCCGCGTCGTCACGTCGATCTCGGGGGCGAGCTTGTGCGGGTCCTCCTTCGTCGACAGGTACGCGGGGTAGACGAGCACCGTGAAGTCCGGGCGGCGACTCACCTCGTCGGCGGCGTCGACGGCGGGGTACGTGCGCGTCTCGTAGTTGTTGCTGACGGCCGCCGCGAGGTGCCCGCCGGCCGAGAAGCCGAGCACGCCGATCCGCGCGGGGTCGACGCCCCACTCCGCCGCCCGGCTGCGCACGATGCCCATCGCGCGCTGCGCGTCCTGGAGGGCGGCCGTGTGCTTCTCCAGCCCCGGGCGGGTCGGCACGCGGTACTTCAGCAGCACGCCTGTCACGCCGATCGAGTTGAGCCACTGACAGACCTCGATCCCCTCGAGGTCGTACGCGAGGATGCGGTACGCCCCGCCCGGACACACGAGGACCGCCGCCCCGTTCGCCTTGTCGGCCGGCGCGGGGTAGACGGTGATCGTCGGCTTCGAAACGTCGCCGAGCCGCGTCACGTACTTCTCCGGCGGCACCTTCGGGTCCGGCTCGGTCGTGTCCCGCTCCGGGCCAATGTCGCCCTTGTCCCCCGGCGCGACGCCGGGCCACAGCGGGATCGGCGCGGGCGAGGCATCCGCCGGTTTCGCCGTCTCTTGCGCCGCGACGGGCCCGACAAGGAGGCACGGAACGACTAGGAGAAACGCGAGGAGGATCACGATGTTCTTGGTAGGCATGCCGCCATTCTACCGGCACGGCGCGCGGACGCAGTATTGTGAAGTGGGTCGGGGCGCTTCCTCGAAAAGGACTGGCGCTCAGAGAGGCGGGCGGGATGGGTGGCGATACGCAGTCCCGAATTCGCCGATCGCCGTCTTCACTTCGCGAGGCGCGCTAAAGCCTCGGCGAATTGCTTGTTGACGAGTTCACGGGCCTCGCGCGGAGACAGCTTCCGCCCCGGGGGCGGCACCGTCTTCTTCTTGACCGGAGGGTTGGAAGGCTTTTCGGTGGGCTTCTCCATCGCACTTCCTCCGAGGATCGGCCGAAACTTGCCTCTTCGCGCATGCGCGCCGGCAGTGCGTGCGTCTCTCCCCGCCCGCCCCCGCGGTACCGAGGAGACACAGCACTCCTGAACCGCAGGTGAAAGCCGCCGCTAGAACGGCAGGCTCTGGTCCATCCAGTCGTCGCTCTTGAGGACCTGTTTGCGGTTGAAGCGGCTGAGGCGTTCGGCGCGGTCCTGGGCGATCTTGATCAGCCGCTTCGGGCCCGTCGCGCGCCAGCTGCGGCGCAGGACGTTGGCGTGGCGGACGAACAGGTCGTCCTCGGCGCTGCAGAACATCTGGGCGCAGCCGGGGTCGCCCTGGCGGGCGGCGCGGCCGGCGTGCTGGCGGTCGACGCGGCCCGAGCCGTGGGGCTCGGTGCTGATCACGTGCAGCCCGCCGAGTTCGGCCACGCCGCGCGACAGCTTGATGTCGGTGCCGCGGCCGGCCATGTTCGTCGCGACGGTGATCTTCCCCCGGCCGCCGGCCTCGGCGACGATCTGCGCCTCCTGGGCGTTCTGCGCCGCGTTTAGCACGCGGTGCATCAGCCCGCGGGCGGCGAGGCGCTTGCTCACCTCGTCCGACGCCAGCACGCTGCGCGTGCCGACGAGCACCGGCGCGCCGGTCGCGTGGACCTCGGCCACGCGGTCGACGACCGCGTCGTACTTCTGGTCGGCCTTGTCGAACATGCGGATCGGCAGTTGCCGGCGGACGCAGGGCTTG
>JAUJNJ010000108.1 GCA_030448225.1 Phycisphaerae bacterium | reverse complement strand
ATGCCCTGGACGACGCCGAGGACCGCGCTGAGGCGGAACGCGTCGCGCATCGCCGCGACCTGCGCCCCCTGGTCGTTGCCGGCCTTGTAGAGCAGCCACTGGCCGATGCCGATGCCGACCGTGATCCAGCCGACCGTGCCCCAGAGGCGCACCTTGCCGAAGTCGCGGTCGCGGTCGGGCAGGTGGGCGAAGCAGATCGCGTTGGCCGTCGCCAGCGTCGGCGTGTAGAGCACGCCGTAGAAGAACGACAGCCCGACGAGCACGTTGAAGTTCTTCGCCTCCGCGAAGACCCACACGACGACGGCCCCGATGACGTGGGCGACGCACATGAACCGCTCGGCGTTCATGTAGCGGTCGGCGATCTGCCCCGCGATGAACGGCGACACGACCGCGCCGATCGCGCCCCACGCCAGCAGCCACCCGACCGACGACGCGCCGAACTGCCGGTACTCGTTGAAGTACTGGAACAGCAGCGGCAGCCAGGCGCCCTGGATGGCGAACTGCAGGAACATCATGAACGACAGCCGGGCGAGCAGCCCGGACGGGGCGAGGCGTGACTCGAGCGGCGCGTTGAGCGGCAGGGCTTGCGACATGGGCGGGAACTCCTCCTGTGGGGGCCGCCGCCCATCCTAACCGCAGACGCCCACGATGCGCGCCGAATCGGCCGGCGTCACGCCAGCCAAGCAGAGCGATCACGAACCGTCACGCCAGCCAAGCAGAGCGATCGCCAAACGTCGCGCCGCCCCTCGACCGAACCTCGCCCTTTCGCAGCGCGCTGGACTGCGTCACTGCGGTTCCACCACCACGCCCGAACCGATGAGTTGCGCCTTCCCACTCGGTCGCTGTGGCGAGACGAAGGTGGCGATTTCGCGCTGAGGTGAAACGGTTGCCCACGCCCGTCCGCCGCCCTCATGGCCGCCGCGTCAGAAAGCGGTTAGGCGGCTCGTGACGTATTTTTCACCCGTGCCGTTGACTCCCGCCCGCAACTGGTTTATACTTGAACTATCTTGAGCGACCGGAACGTTTCCATCTCCGCCCGCCTGCCGATCTACGAGAGCCCGGACGAGGCGAAGTTGCGGACGTGGGTGCAGCTCGTCCGCACGTTCTTCCGGATGCAGCGCGGCCTGGTGTCGGTGCTGGCGAAGCACGACGTGACGCTGCCGCAGTTCGACGTGCTGGCGACGCTCAAGTTCGGCGAGGGCGTGACGCAGCAGGAGCTCGCCGAGCGGCTGCTCGTCACGAAGGGGAACGTGTGCGGGCTGCTTGACCGCCTCGAACGCCTAGAGTGGGTGCAGCGCCGTCCCGACCCGAAGGACGGGCGCGCCAACCGGCTGTTCCTCACCGCCGCCGGCCGGCGGAAGGTCGACGCGCTGCTGCCCGAGCACGACGGCCGGCTCCTGCACGCGATGCGCGACCTGTCCCACGCCGACGTGATGGCGCTGCGGCGGGTGGTCGAGACGCTCGATCGGACCGACGACGAGACGCAGTAGCATATTTCGGCAAATAGTTTAGATCTAAACCAATCCGCCCCATTTTGGGCATTCGATTCGGAAGGAGATCGCGATGTCGGCGAAGGTTCAAATCGTGTTCTACAGCCTCTACGGCCACGTCTACCGGTTGGCGCAGGCGGTGGCCGAGGGGGCCGGGCAGGTGCCGGGGGCCGAGGTGGAGGTGCTGCAGGTGGCCGAGACGCTTCCGCCGGACGTGGTGGAGAAAATGGGCGCGACCGGGGCGAAGCAGGCGCTCGCGCACGTGCCGATCGCCGACCCGAAACGGCTGGCCGAGGCCGACGCGATCATCCTCGGCACCGGCACCCGCTACGGCAGCGCCACCGCCCAGATGCAGGCGTTCCTCGACGCCACCAGCTCGCTCTGGAGCACCGGCGCGCTGATCGGCAAGGTCGGCAGCGCCTTCACGAGCACCGCCAGCCAGCACGGCGGGCAGGAGACGACCCTCGTCAGCCTGCACACGTTCTTCTACCACCAGGGGATGGTCGTCAGCGGCGTCCCATACGCCGCGCAGGAACTGCTGACGATGGCGGAGATGAGCGGCGGCTCGCCGTACGGCGCGTCGACGATCACCGGCCCCAAGGGCGAGCGCATGCCGAGCGAGAACGAGCTGGCGATCGCCCGCTTCCAGGGCCGCCACGTCACGCAGATCGCCGCGAAGCTGGCGGCGGCGAAGTGAGGTCTTGAAGCATCCGGCGCGAGTCGCGCCGACGCGGCGGGCAAGCCCGCCGGCTAAATGGGAGACGATTGTCGCGGACAGTTGGTCCGCTACAGATCGTTATTCCAATTCATCGCGTTAATGGGATTCACCCTGTCATTCACGGAGCCACAGTCATGAAACACATCACCCTCGTCGCCGTCCTCTTCGCCTCGCTCGGCCTGACCGCCACGTCCCGCGCGGCCGACACGTACATGGTCGACCCGGTTCACTCGACCACCGTCTTCCGCGCCCACCACGCCGGCGCGGCCTACTTCTGGGGGCGGTTCAACGACCCGGCCGGCTCGTTCGTGCTCGACGAGTCGGACCCCACGCGCAGCAGCTTCAGCGGCGAGATCCAGGTCGCGAACGTCGACACGCACAATGACAAGCGCGACGGGCACCTCAAGAGCCCCGACTTCTTCAACGCCAAGCAGTACCCGACGATCACATTTAAGAGCACGTCGGTCGCCAAGGGCGAGGGGAACGTGCTCCAGGTCACCGGCGACCTCACGCTCCACGGCGTGACGAAGTCGGTCGTCGTGCCGATCGAGCTCACCGGCAAGGGCGAGTTCCCCAAGGGCACGCAGCGGGCGGGCATCGAGGCCACGTTCGTCATCAAGATGAGCGACTTCGAGATCAAGGGCGTCCCGGGCGCGATCGGCGACGAGATCAAAATCATCGCCGCCCTGGAAGGCGTGAAGCAGTAACGAAGGCACCGGCGCGCGACGCGGCGCCAACAACGTTTAGCAAGCGGGCGTGCCCGCTCTTCGCCGGGCGATACACCGCCCGGGCGCGGGTTCGACACGGACCGGAGCGGAACCGGCATTTCGGTCCCGCACATCCCGAGGCACCACCATGCTCACCGGACAAGAATTGATCTACGCGATTCTCGTCCCCGTGTTGGTTTCCGCGGCCATCGCCGGCCTCGGCATGTGGCGGGGTTGGGCGTGGGCGATGCCGGTCGCGGTCGGCGCGGGGTTCATGACCGCGTACGTGCTGCTGACCGGCGTGCCGCGACTGCCGCCGCGCGACGGGATCGATTGGCTCTTCTGGGCCGCCGTCCCCGTGACGCTGCTCGGCGCGCTCGACGCCGCCACCCGCAGCCGGTGGGGCTGGATCTTCGGCGCGGCGGCGGGCGGAGTGGCGTTGCTCGTGGCGCGGCCGCTCGTGCCGGGCGCGGTGTCGACGACGGCGCTCTGGACGACCGCCGCCGCGCTGGCCGCCGCCGGCGCCGCGCTATGCTACGTCGCGCGGTCGGCGGACCGGCGGGTCGGGGCGTGGGCGGTGATCGGGTCGCTGTGCGCCGTGACGGGCGCGGCCGCCGTCGTCGTGCTGTCGTCGAACCTGCGGATCGGCGGCGTCTACGGCATCGCCGCAGCCGCCGCGCTGGGGCCGGTGGCGGTCCTTGCGGTGCGCGGGACATCGGCCGCGGGCGGCGTCGCGGTCGTCGCGGTCTCGCTGCTGGCGGGGTTGCTTGTGGGCGGACACTACTACCCGGACCCCGGCGTCGGGTGGACGCCCATCGCCCTGCTGCTCACCGCCCCGCTGCTGCTCGCCGCCGCCGCCGCGTTGCCCGGCGAGCGCAACGTGATCCGCGGCGCCGCGGCCGTCGCCGCCGTGGCGATCGCCGTCGGCGCCGTCGCCGCGCCGATCGCACTCGAGGCCAAGGCCGCCGCCGAGGGCGACCCGTACGCCAGCTACACGGAATAACCTGCCGCCCGCGCGGCACGCGAAGCGAGACAAAGTTGAACCACGGACCGCACGGAGGGAAGGATGAACCAGAGATGAACGGCGGACTTCACGGATGAGGATCAGGCGAACGAAATCGCGACACGACTTCCGCCCGTTCGATCTGCATGACTGCGTTCATCCCTGTAGTTCGACAGTCGTCGCCATGCCAGTTTCTTCCAGATCAGAAAGTTGAGACGACCATGCAACTCACCGGTATCCACCACCTGACCGCCGTCACGGCCGACGCCCGCGCGAACCACGCGTTTTACACGCGGACGCTGGGGATGCGGCTCGTGAAGAAGACCGTGAACCAGGACGACGTCTCCGCCTACCACCTGTTCTACGCCGACGGCCGCGCCACGCCGGGCACGGACCTGACGTTCTTCGACTGGCCCAGCCCGCGCGAGCGCCGCGGCATGCGGAGCATCGTCCGCACCGGCCTGCGCGTCGCCGGCGCCGACAGCCTGCGGTACTGGGGCCAGCGGTTCCAGGAACTCGGCGTCGTCCACGGCGAGGCGCTCGACCGCGACGGGCGTCCGACGCTCCACTTCGAGGACGGCGAGGGGCAGCGGTTCGCGCTCGTCGCCGACGACGGCCGCATCGCGCCCAACCCGTGGGACTCGAGCCCGGTGCCCGCAGAGCACCAAATCCGCGGCCTCGGCCCGATCACGATCAGCGTGCCGGACCTGAAGCCGACCGAGGCGGTCCTGACGCGGGTCATGGGGATGCGCCACCCGGGAATATGCCGCGACCGCCAGCGACGGCAGCGGCGGCGCGCGTTGACGGTACACGTGTTCGAGATGGGCCAGGGCGGCCCGGCCGCCGAACTGCACGTGGCCGTCGGGCTGGAAGCGCACGGCCCAGCCCGGCGCGGGCGGCGTGCACCACGTGGCGTTCCGCGTGCCGACGTTCGAGGAGTACGATGCGTGGGACGCCCGCCTGCCGCGAGCTGCGCGTTGCGTCGAGCGGGCCGGTCGACCGCTTCTACTTCCGCAGCCTCTACTTCCGCGCGCCCAGCGGCATCCTGTTCGAACTGCGACCGACGGCCCCGGCTTCGACGCCGACGAGCCGATGGAAACGCTCGGCCAGAGCCTCGCGCTGCCGCCGTTCCTCGAGCCCCAGCGCAAGCAGATCGAGGCGGGGCTGAAGCCGATCTGAGCCGCGACGTGGAAGGACGAACGTCTCACGATCGATGCGCCGACGCGTCGGACGCGTCCGCTAAACGAGAGGCACGCGCAGTTCATCTCGTCGAGTACGAGAAACAGGATCGCGACGTGACCCGTGCCTGTTTAGCCGCCGGGCTTGCCCGGCGCGTTCCCGGCCGGTGAACTACTCGCGACGCGACGCGCGCGTCCATTGCCCGCGTCGAGCGTCTTACCATCGCGACGGAGTCCAAAGTCATGCCCAGCGACATCACCGGCATTCACCACGTGACGGCGCTCTGCGGGCCGGCCGCCGGGAACCTTCGGTTCTACACGAAGGTTCTCGGCCTGCGGCTCGTGAAGAAGACCGTGAACTTCGACGACCCGCACTCCTACCACTTCTACTACGGCGACCGCACCGGCCGGCCCGGGTCGCTCGTCACGTTCTTCCCGCACCCGGGCTCCCGCCCCGGCACGGCCGGCGCGGGCGAGGTGGCGATCACGCACCTCGCCGCCGGCCCGGGCTCGCTCGGCTACTGGTCCGACCGTTTCAAGGACGCCGGCATCGACGCGGCGCGACAAGGGGCGGCGGGCCAGGAACGCCTCCGCTTCCGCGACCCGGACGGCATGCGGCTCACGCTCACGGAGACCGACCGTTCCGACGCCCAGCCTCCCACGCACGGCGACGTGCCGCCCGGGCGGGCGATCGTGGGCGTCGCGTCGGTGACCACGGTCGTCAACCGCCTCGACCCCACGGCGGCGTTCCTCACCGAAACGCTCGGCTTCCGGCTCGTCGGCCGGGCCGACAACCGCGCGTGGTTCCAGCCCGCCGGCGCCACTGCGGGAGCGGGGCCGTCGCTGGAGGAGCTGGAAGACCGGGCGGCGCCGCGGCCGACGCTCGGGAGCGGCTCGGAGCACCACGTCGCGTGGCGCGTGGCGGACGACGCGGCGCGCGACCGCGTGCGGGCGCTGGTCGAGGGCAAGGTCGTCGGCCTCACGCCGACGCGCGACCGGTCGTACTTCCGCTCGATCTACTTCCGCGAGCCGGGCGGCGTGATCTTCGAGGTCGCGACCGATGTGCCCGGCTTCCTCGCCGACGAGGACGAGGCGTCGCTCGGCACGGCGCTGAAGCTGCCGCCGCAGTTCGAGCCGCGCAGGACCGAAATCGAGGCGGCGCTGCCGCCCTTGGAGGAGTAACCCATGAACCCGCGACACGCATCGTCCACCGCCGGCCGGAGCGACCCGCACGCGGACCAGCCGATCCTGACCTCCGGCCCCGCGCCCGAGGCGGCCGCCGCCGCGCTCGTGCTGTTGCACGGCCGCGGCGCGACGGCCGAGAGCATCCTGACGCTGCACCGCGCGCTGGCGATCGACGGCCTCGCCGCCGTCGCCCCGCAGGCCGCGGGCCACACGTGGTACCCGCAGTCGTTCCTCGCGCCGATCGAGGCGAACCAGCCGCACCTCGACTCGGCGCTGCGCCGCGTGGGATCGCTCGTCGGCGACCTGATCGCGCGCGGCGTGCCGAGCGAGCGCATCGCGATCCTCGGCTTCTCGCAGGGCGCGTGCCTGGCCACCGAGTTCGTCGCCCGCCACCCGCGCCGCTACGGCGCGGTGATGGGCCTTACCGGCGGCCTGATCGGCCCACCCGGCACGCCGCGCGACTACGACGGCTCGCTCGCGGGCACGCCAGTCTTCCTCGGCTCGAGCGATCCGGACCCGCACGTGCCGTTCGCCCGCGTCCGCGAGACCGAGGCCGTGCTGGCTGGCCTGGCCGCGACGGTCGAACTCCGCCGGTACCCGGGGATGCCGCACACGATCAACGAGGACCAGATCCAGGCGTGCCGCGCGCTGCTGCGGGCGATGGTCACGCCGACGTCGTCGCCGGGAGTCGCGCGATGAGGATCACGCGCGTCTACGCCGACGAGCGCGGCGACAGTCATTTCGGCGAACGGGACGTCGAGTTGCGCGACGCCGGCCCGATCGGCCACCTGTCGGATGCGATCGCGGCCACCGCCGTCATCTTCCGCCACAACGACGCCGGCTACGACTACGACTGGCACGTCGCCCCGCGGCGGCAGTACGTCGTGCTGCTCGACGGCAGCCCGATCGAGATCGAAACCTCCGACGGCGACCGCCGCACGTTCGGCCTCGGCGAGGTGCTGCTGTTGGAGGACACGACGGGCAAGGGCCACCGCTCGCGTCACCTCGAGCCGCGCGAGCGACGGTCGCTGTTCATCGCGCTCGATTGAGCGACGACTACGCGGGCGTGCGGGCGCCTCAGCGTGTGGACGTGTAAGCGCGCCCGGGAACGGCGAACGTTCGACGTCGCTCAACCGCAGGCGCGCGGGCGTGGCCTACCCGCTTCAGCGGGCACGTCCCCCGATCAACCGTCACCGGCACCCGCGTGCGGGCTCGCGTGCCGTGAGCAAACCAACATGAGCGACTTCCACTTCTACGAGCCGCGGCTGGGGCACGGGCTGGCGCACGACCCGTTCAAGGCGATCGTCGCGCCGCGGCCGATCGGCTGGATCTCCACCGTGGACGCCGACGGCCGAGTGAACCTCGCACCCTACAGCTTCTTCAACGCGTTCTGCGACGCGCCGCCGATCGTCGGCTTCTCCAGCAGCGGCCGCAAGGACAGCCAGCGGAACGTCGAGGCGACGGGCGAGTTCGTCGCCAACCTCGCCACCCGTCGGCACGCGGAGGCGATGAACGTCACGTCGCTACCGGCCGCCCCCGGCGTCGACGAGATGGCGCTCGCCGGCCTGGCGCCCGCCCCCTCCCGCCTCGTGCGCCCGCCGCGCGTGGCCGACGCGCCGGCCGCGCTGGAGTGCAGGCTCCTGCTGACGCTCCCCCTGAAGGACCTCGACGGCCGCCCCACGCCCAACACGCTGATCCTCGGGCAGGTCGTCGGCGTCCACGTCGACCGCGCGTTCCTCGCCGACGGTCTCTTCGACATGACCGCCGCCGGCACGATCGCCCGGTGCGGCTACCGCGGCGACTACGCGGAGGCCGACCTGTTCGAGGTTGCTCGACCTAAGTGAAGCTGACGCGGACGCGCGCCGAGGCCGGGCCTGTCTCACAACCCGTCCCCCGTAGTGGCGACGCCTGCGTCGCGGTCGACGCGCGCCGCGGCGACCCTCACGAAGACGTGGCTGCGCTGGCGACGCAGGCGTCGCCGAGGTTGCAGGGACACGCCTTGGTCTGCACGACCCGCGGCGGGCGGCGTGGTGGTCGCCGGTTTCGCCGGGTAGCCGGCCGGCGCGAACTGCGGAGCAGCCCTGCCACTGGGGGCGTCGCGTCGCGCGTTGATGTGGATCGCCCCTTCGTCTCCTTGCGATTAGAAGGCACGGGCGTCACAGGCGGTGCGGGACCGATCGGTCGCGGCCGCCCTATCGTTCGACCTTTGTCATCTTCAGTTCCCGCACGTAGAAGGCGGCCGTCTTCGTACAGCAGCTTGCGGAGGAACTCGACGAGGTCGCCGACCTCGCTCCTGCGGGGAGTAGCTCGTCTTGCACCGTGTTTGTCGCCGCGGTTCTGCGTCGTCAGCACGTCGGCGAGCGTGGCCGCCTGCCGTGGTGGAGGTAGGGCGCGGTCTTGTAGACGCCCAGGAGCGTGGGCGTGTCGTAGGCAGGGCCACATCTTTTCCGACAGGTCGTCGCCGCCGGTGCCGACGTCGTGGCGCGTGATCGTGGCGGCGGGTTTGCGATCGGTGAAGAACGGGCCGCTGTGGCGGGTCGAGCAGGACGTGCCGCCGGAGAAGAACAGGTCGCGGCCGCGGCGGGCAGCGGCAGCCGGGCCGGCCTTGGCGTGCGGGCTGGGCACGACCTCGTCGTGGATGTTGCTGTAGGCGCGCCAGCGCGTCGGGCGCGCGCGGCGACCCTTCGGCGGGCCGAGTCCGGGTGGACGTCGCGGTCGCGGATCAGCCCCCGGCCCTGCATGAGTTGCCCGCCGGATCGTGTGCTCGAAGTCCTGCACCTCATCGGTCGGCCGACCAGTACGGCGGGTGCGTCCACGCCGCCGCCGCCAGCGACGGCGTGTCCTTGCAGGCCCTCGGCGTTCTGCCAGGTGCGGCCGTCGCTCGCCGTCGACGTGACAGCTCGAGCAGGAGATCCCGCCTTGCCCACCATCGGCTCCAGCGCGGAATAAAACAGCCGCTTGCCCTCCAGCGCCCTCGGCCGACAGCGGGCTGTCGGTCACGTCGATCGTGGCGCGGCCCCAGCAGGCGAGTCCGCGTCGTGCACGCGACGACCTGGAAGTCGGCGTTGTAGACGTGAAACTTGCGCCGTCCGGCGACACGCGCACCGCGAGGTTGTTGCCAAGCCGCACCGTGTCGCGGTAGCGGATCTCGCGGTAGTCGTCGTCGACGACCTCGCACGTAATATAGGTCGTTCGTGCCGCTGAACACCGAGAACGGCCGCCGGCCGTCAGGGGAGACGACGATTTCCCACGGTTTGGCGGTGACGTGCGTGCGGACAGGCTGTCCATCAGGATGCGCGTGCGTAGTGGGCCGCCCGACGCCAGCGTCGCGCCCGTGTCGACGATGCCGACGTACGGGAAGATTGACCCCTCGCCGTGCATCTGCTCGACGGCCGAGCGGATGTGCAGCAGGTACGCCTTGGCGCGCGTCGGGTGCAGCGCGACCTGCCGGGCGAGGTTGTCGCTGGCGATGCCGTTCCAGCGGTCGGCGATCCGCCCGCTCTGCAGGTCGATCGCCAGCACGTTGGCCGTGTAGCGTCTCGGTGACGAAGAGGCGGGCGCGTCGGGCGCGATCGCCAGACCGCGGGCGAACGGGCCGGCGGCGATCGTGCGGCGGATCGAGCGCCGAGGCGGCGTCGATCTCCACGACCTGGCCGGTGGCCTGGGCGGCGTGAACGCGGTCGCCGGCCGCGTTGCTGACGACGCCGTAGAGGGGCTCGTCGAACACCTCGACCTGCCCGAGCGTCGCCGCGCTGTCGCCGTCGACGAACACGACCCGGTCGTCGCGGTGAACCGCCACCGCCAGCACGTGCGTGGCGCCAGGGCCGGGCGCCCTCCGGCCGCTGACCTTCACCTCGCGGAGCTACGTGTTCGTCTTCAGGTCGACGAAAGCATGACCGTACCGCTGTCGCGGTTCGAGCAGGCGAGCAGCGCGCCGTCGGCAGCTTGATGTCCATCCAGGCTGGACGTGCCCGGCGAGGGCGCCGGACGCCGTCGCCACCCACGTCACGAGCCCGACGGCGGCGGCCGCGAGCCGGCGGGAAAATCGGAAGCTCGAGGGGCGGGCCGGGTCGGGCATGGGACGTTCCCCGAAAAAGGCCCGCCCCCGTGTCCGGGAGCGGGCCCTGTCGTCTGCGTCGGCCGCGTCGGCGCACTGATGCGCCGCGCGCGGCGAGGCGGCGTTACTTAACCATGTTGGCCGCGGCGGTGGCGACCTTCTGCACGTCGTCGCTCGTGAGCTTCGGCGTGGCGAACGCGTGGCTCGCCTGCACGCGCTGCTTGGTCCACAGCATCACGGTGACGGCGGCGTCCTTCGAGATGTTGTACTCCTCGGGGCCGGCGGTGCCGTCGAAGACGGTGAGCGGCACGTTGGCGATCTTCTTGTCCGCCGCCAGCTTCGTCAGTTCCTTGGCGCCGGCGTCGGCGTCGTCGGTGAGCAGGACGACGAACGCGCACATGTTCTGGTCCTTATTCGCGCCCGACAGCGGTGTCGATCTCCTGCACGAGGTTGGCGACCTCGAAGGTGATCTCGCGCGTGAAGACCGCCGCGACCGGCTTGGCGCGTACTGGCAGCGGTAGCAGGATACCTTGCCGGCAGCGGGGCCAGTGATGTCCTTCACGTTGAACGCCGCCCGGGCTGCTTTCCGCCTCGAGGCCGGACTTGACCTCGGCCGCCATCACGAACCCGGCCGTCGCGATAGCGCGAGCAGGAAGAATGATCGATTCATGGAGAACACTCCAACCGTTTCGGGACGAGCCCGCGACCCCGGGCGGCACGCCGCCCGGTCCGTGGGCTCGGGATCACGTCATCTTGCCGGGCAACCAGGCCGCCCCGCGTGCCGGCCGACCAATCCGGCGGAATCGTCACTTCGGCGGCGACGTCGGCACGGGCACCGTCACCGGCGCCGAGACGCCCTGCCGCCGGCCGTCGGCGTCCTCGAAGACAAGCACGCCCTCGACGCGGCCGTTCGGCACGGCGTCGGGCTGGTAGACGGTAGGCTTGAACTCGATCCGCGTCGCCCGCGCCTCGTGCCGCACGACGACGTCGTCGATCGCCACCGCGCGGGTCGAGATCGGGAACCACTCGACCTTCCGCGGGGCCTGCTTCCACCGCACGGCCAGCGCGGGCGCCGGCGACCCGCCGCCCGGGCCGGCGGGCTGCTCCACCGCCTCCAGCGCTTGCGACGCCGCGGGCGAATCGGCCGCCGCGGGCAGGCGCTGCCGCCACGTCTCGAAGAGTTCGTGGTTCGCGGGCGCGGGCGTCGCGGCGACCGGCAGCGTGATCGACAGCTTTGCCCCGCCCTTGATGCACGCCTCCTTGCAGACGAGCCACTTCACGTCTGCGGTGATGGCGGCGTCGGCGCCGACGGACACGCCGCGCGGCACGGTGACGGGGATCAGCAGGAGCACCTCGTCCTCGTACCCGTAGGTGACGCCGCCGGGCGCGTCGATCTTCGTCGGCAGCGGCCACTGGATCGCGCCGAACTCGAAGCCGGCGGGGCCGGCAAGCTTCACCTTCGTCGCGTCCCCCGCCTCGCCGGGGTTCACCCAGTAGGTATGCCAGTGCGGTTTCATCACCAGCCGCACGCCGAGCGTGAACGTGCCGCCGGGCGCCACGGATTGGGCGTCGGCGACAAGGCTGGCGCGGACGAGGTCGGCGCTGGGGCCGGCCGCCCCCGCCTGGTTTGCCGACGGCATCAGGAGGGAGGCGACCACGATTGCCAGTGTCGCTAAATGCCTCTCCAAGTAACCCGAAGCGGGCCCTTCGGGCCTGCGGCGAAACGGGAGACGTCGGGGTAATCGCGTAACTGCGGATTGGTGAACGCGTCGCGTCATTCGTTCGCTCCTGCCTTGCGTGCCCTACTTCATAAGCGTCCCGGGGCGTCCGCGTTGACGCGTCAGACAAACTATTCGCACGACGTCGCTCGGCCGCGCCCGCTAACGGACACGGCCGATACTCGCGTCGGCTACGGCTTGGTCTCGACGACGAGCTTGCGCATGTCCTCGGCGAGCGGGCCCTTGGGGCTCTTGCGGAGCGCGGCCTGGAGCATCGACCGGGCGTCGTCCTTCTTGCCCGACTCGATCAGTTTCCGCGCGGCGGCCAGCGTCTTGGCCGAGTCGTCGACCTCGACGGAGACCTTGGACATTTTCGCGCCCTTGAGCGTGTAGTTGCCGACGAGGCGCCGGCCGTCCTCGAACGTGATGACGAGCCGCGGCGTCTTGCCGGTGCGGTCGAGCTCGAACGTCTTGGCGGTGATCCTCGTCTCCAAGGCCCGCTTCAGCAGCGTGGGCGGGAGCCAGTCGTCGCGGCCGATCTTCAACTCGCCGGCCTTGGCCTTGGTCATGAACTCCTCGAGCGAGTCGAACGTCTGCTTCTGGGCGGTCGCGCGGGCGAGGTAGCTGGTGAGCGTGGCGAGCGAGGCCTGCGTGTAGAGGTCCTGCGTGGGGTGCTCGGGCAGCGCGGTCCACCACTTCTCCCAGCGCGTCTGGAAGCCGGCGGGGTCGCCGAGGGAGCTCTCGTTCCACGCCTTGGCCGGGGGCGTGCCGCGGCCGAGGGCGACCATGAACTTGCCGAACGCCTTCTGGTAGCGGCCGTCCTCGCCCTGGGCGAGGAAGTGGGTCATCGACCAGGCCTGGTCGTAGTTGTTGATCGAGAGGCCCGAGTTCCAGGTCGCCAGCGTCATCTTCATCATCTCGGGGACCGGGCGGAAGCGGCTCGCCTTGATGCCGTCCTGGATGCGCTTCAGGCGGCCGGGCGGGATGACGCCGGTGACGAACCCGTCGCCGGTCCAGATGCTCTCGCCGAAGTACTCGGCCAGGCCCTCGTCGACCCAGGTCGGGCGGTCGCCGCCGATGACGGCGTGGGCGAACTGGTGGAACCCCTCGTGCTGCACGACGTGCCACGTGCCGCCGCCCTCGTTGTCGACCGCGATGGCCATCAGCGTGTCGCCGCCGGAGAACAC
>JAUJNJ010000107.1 GCA_030448225.1 Phycisphaerae bacterium | reverse complement strand
CGCGCCGAGGTCCGCAGACGAGCCTCTCTCTCACGTTCTACTGAATCCACAGCGCTCCTCTCTCCACCGTCCCCCCATCTCTTCCCGCCTCACCGCACGTCGCGCCACAGCCACCTCAGCGACTCCGGCAGGATCTGCCCGCCGTGGGCGCCGTTGTGGCCGCCGTGGCCGCCGACGAACTTGTGGTCGTACTTGGCGAACTTCAGCGCGGCCTCCATCTGGAGGTTCGAGAGCCACCAGTTGCCGTGGCGGTTGTCGAGGTCCTTGTCGCCGTCCTGCAGGAACGCGCGGATCGGCTTGGGGTCGGTCTTGCGGATGAGGAACGGGTAGACGTGCCCGCCGCGGATGTTCGTGAAGCTGCCGACGTGGCTCAACACCTTGCGGAACGCGTCGGGCCGCTCCCACGCCACCGTCCACGCGCAGATGCCGCCGGACGAGATGCCGCCGATCGCGCGGCGGGTCGGGTCGTCGCTCAGCTTGTACCGCTTGCCCACCTCCGGAAGGATCTCCTCGAGCAGGAAGCGGGCGTACTGGTCGCTGAGCGTGTCGTACTCGAAGCTGCGATTGTCGGCTTTCCAATTCTGCTTCGGCAACTCGTCGCCCTTGTGCCCGGGGTTGACGAAGATGCCGATCGTCACGGGCATCTCCTTCTTGTGGATCAGGTTGTCGAACACGATCGGCGTTCGGTGCTCGCCGTCCTCCTTCACGTAGGCGGCGCCGTCCTGGAAGACCATCACGCACGCGGGGGTCGAGCCGTCGTACTGGGCGGGGACGTAGACGTAGTACTCGCGGATCGTGCCGTCGAAGATCTTGCTCCGCCACGTGTGCTTCTCGATTTTCCCCTTCGGCACGCCTTCCTGTCGCTTGGAGTCCGGACCGAGCGGGAAGTCCGGGTGCTCCTTCGCCGTGGCGATCGACAGCGGCAGGGCGAACAGGACGGCGAGGAACGACAGGGGCCAAGACTTCATCTGAACCATCTCCGTGAAATGACACCGACGCACACGCGCGCCCGCTCGGCGAACGATCGTAGAGGATCGTCCGGACGACACGCCGCTACCCGATGACTGTACTGCGGGGCGGCTCCGGCGTTACGGATGACGTGGGCGGTGGGTGGGCGGCGACGACTCAGGCGAGGTGCGTGTCGAGTTCCTCTTCGTCGTCGGCGCCGGCCGTATGCGCGATCGCGGGTCGGGCGCCCGCGGCGGCGGGCGTCGCCCCGGCGGCGGCGGCGGCGTCGTCGCGCGCGCGGGTGAGGCGGCCGTAGAGGTTCATCAGCGGCGTGACGGAGATGCCGTGCACGGCGATCGAGACGGCGATCGTGGTGAGCGTCAGGCCGCTGAGGAGCGTGGCGTCGGCGCCGCCCACGCCGTGGGTGATCGCGTAGGTGAGGTAGTAGATCGAGCCGATCCCGCGGATGCCGAACCACGACACGAGGCGGTGCTGCACGTCGGTCAGCCGCGTGCCCGCCAGCCCGACCGTCACCGCCGCCGGGCGGATGACCAGCAGCAGGAGCGGGACGAACCACAGGGCCTGCCACGGCAGGTAGGTCATCGTCAGCATCGACCCGACGAGCAGCACGAGGCCGACCTCGCAGAGGCGTTCGATCTGCTCGTTGAAGCCGAGGACCGCCTGCGCCATGTAGGCCGGCGCCTTCTCCGGGTGCGTCGCGATCTTCTCGGCCTCGGCCGCCCCGGCGGTCGCGGCCGCGCCGACGTCGGCCGGCGGGGCGTCGCCGCCGGTGTGCGACGCCTCGACCCGCCGCAGCGCCACGCCCGCGGCGAACGCGGCGAGGAAGCCGTAGGAGTGGAGCCAGAGCGCGACGCCGTAGCTGAGGGCGAGCAGGCCGAGCGAGAGGAACTCGTCCAGCCCGACCGCCTCGCGGTGCGTGCGGCGCAGGTGCACGACGAGCCGGCCGACGAGCGTCCCCGCGATCGCGCCGATCCCCAGGCCGCCGACGATCGACCAGGCGACGTCGACCGTCCACCACCGCCACCCGCCGCTGCCGAGCTCGTGGAGGTGGAGCAGGCCGAGGCCGAGCATCACGAACGGGAACGCGGTGCCGTCGTTGAGTCCGGCCTCGCCGGTGAGGCTGAAGCGGAGCTTGTCGCGGTCGCCGGCGTGCTCGACCTGCACGTCGGACGCGAGCACCGGGTCGGTCGGCGCCAGGATCGCGCCCAGCAGGATCGCCACGCCGAGCGGCATGTCGAGCAGGAACACGCCCACCGCGGCGATCAGCGCGACGGTCACCGTCATCGACACCGACGCCAGCCGCACCGGCAACCACCACCGCCGCTCGGTCAGCGGCGTGCGCAGCTTGAGGCCGGCGGTGAACAGCGAGAGGATGACGCCGACCTCAGAGAGGCGCTCGAGCCACTTGGCGTGATGAATCGGGTCGAGGCGGATAATGCCGGCGGCGGGGCCGAGGATTAGCCCGATCAGGAGGTAGAGCAGGGCAGTGGTCAGCGGCAGGCGCTTGAGCAGCGTGCCGGCGAGGGCGACGCAGACCAGCAGGACGCCGACGAGGATGTACCAGAGTTCGAAGCTCAACCGCCTCCGTGCGTGAGTTACATCGCATCGTAGCACCGTCGCACGGCCGGAATCTTTGACAAAATCCGGACGGACGTCGTGGAACGCCGAGCACGTGCAGTTCCCGAGGTCGATCCGGACCCGCTCGTCTCAGCGGGCGCGCGCATCGACCGCCGCGCTTCCCGCCCCGCGATGCGTCCCGCCGAATGGCTTCCTCGCGCCCGCACGGCAGCTCGCGGAGCGACAACGAAGCCGGGCGGATCGCCGGAGCGATGTCCACGGCGTGCGACGGCGCCACGCGGCGGGACGTGGTTGCCGGGCCCCTGGCGGCTCGCCAATCGCCGGCGTAGGAACGGCCCCTACCCCGCCGAACTTTGGCGCTCTGCGCGGGTTGGTTCCCACGGCGGGGGGGCATAAACTCGCGGCTGATGCGGCCCGATAGACGTACTATGGACGTGTCGGCCGTTTCCGCGAAAGAGGGTGTGGTCGTGGAGTCTCCGGCGACGCGAAAGCGACATCCCCTGCTTCGACGGGCCGCCGTGGCGCTCGTGCTGATCGCGGTCGCCGGCGGATTCCTCGCGTTCGCCAAGGGGCGGGGGTGGAAGACCCGGCTCGTCGAGACGCTCTTCCCCGGGCCGGCCGACGTGTTCCGCACCCGCCCGTACGACGGCGAGGTCGGCGTGCTCGTCAACGAGTTCGTCGCCGCCGACGTCCACCTCCCGCACTTCGGCCACGGCATCGACCCCGAGAGCCTCAGCGCCGAGACGGTGAAGCTCTACCGCACGGGCGACGGCAAGCCGGGTCCGGCCAACGTCAACACGTCGGGCGCGGGCGACGCGATCGTCCTGCAGCCGATCGAGATGCTCGAGCCGAGCACGACCTACACGTTCGAGGTCACGCCCGGCGTCCGCGACACCAAGGGCACCCGCTTCACGCTGCACAAGCACTCGTTCACCACCTCCACGATCGCCGCCAGCGACGGCTACCCCGCCGCGTTCGAGAAGGTCGAACTCGAGCACGACGAGGCGATGTACACCGGCGCGGCGCAGGGCCGACCGCCCGCTCTACGCGTCGACGTTCGACGGGCGCATCATCCGCTGGGCCGTGCGCGACGACGGCACGCTCGGCGACGCGCAGACGATCGGGACCGTGCAGGCGGCCAACAAGGGCCCGCGCTCGTGATCGGCCTGCGGTTCGACCCGCGGGCCACCGCGGATAACCTCGCGGCTCTGGATCACGCATGGCGTGCTCGGCATGGAGGATGCCGGACTTCACCAGCAAGCTGTCGCGGCTCGCGGCCCGAACCTCGAGCAGTACCAGGACTACGTCGTCGGCCTGCCCTGGGCGTACCGCGACCACCTGTCGAACCAGCTCGATTTCGGCCCCGACAGTGCGCGTACTTCGTGCAGGGTCGAACACCAGCACCGGCGCGCCGGACAAGAAGTGGGGCGGCCGCTACGAACGCCTGCTGACGGCGGCGATGCTGCGGGTGGACGTCAAGGCGATCACCAACCCGCCGCTCAACGTGCAGACCGAGGGCGAGAAGGAAGGCACCTGGGCGTACTACAAGCCGTTCGAGCCGGGCGTGCCCGTCACGGTCTACGCGACCGGCATCCGCCTCGGCTACGACACGCTCTGGCACAGCGGCGGCCACCTGTACACGGCCGTCAACGGGTCGGCCGCCGGCGGCAGCGCGCCGCCGTACAGGCCCGGCGAGGACGACGCCGGCACGAAGTACCGCAGCGACCTCGCCGCCCGCGGCCCGTACCGGCGCGCCGGCCGTGCCCGCGGTGAAGGACCTCGCCGCCCGCCCCGACTTCGTCTACCTCGTCGAGAAGGGCGCTACTTCGGCCACCCCAACGTCCGCCGCGGCGAGTTCGTGCTCGAGGGCAACCCCACGGCCGGCGTCGACCACTCCGAGGTGCCGGAGTACCCCGTCGGCACGCAACCCGACCGCAACTGGCGCTGCCGGCCCTGAACCTCGGGAAGAACGTCTCGCCGAACGGGATGGTCGAGTACCGCGCGCCGTCTTCGGCGGCGCACGCTGAAGAGCAAGATCCTCGTCACCCGCTACAGCGGCGGCGACGACGTCGTGGCGCTCTCGCTCGCGCCGGACGGCTCGATCAACGAGGTGATCGTCGGCATCGAGGGCCTGCGGCAGTTCCAGGACCCGCTCGACCTCACGCAGGACCCGGCCACCGGCAGGATCTACGTCGCGGAGTACAAGGGCCAGAAGCTCACCCTCGTCCGCCCCGTCGTCGACGCCGACGGCCAATCGACCAGCCCCAAGGCGTTCCGCCTGAAGGTCTCGCCCCAGACGCGCCCAGATGCTGCGGTGAAGATCGCCGCGAGCAGCGTCCCCCGGTACACGTCAATGCCAGGTGTTGCGTCGGAAGGGTGACGTCCGACATCCCGGAGAGCGACAGCGAGGAGGATCTCGGGGTGAAACGATGCGCTGGCCCGACATCCCTCGGGCCGCTGCCGCACCACCACAGGACACATTACACCCGCAGTTGACGCGGCTCACTTCCGAGCCGCATCAACGTACGCATGACGGAAAAACCCACACTTCAAGTCCGCGTTCCCCTCAACGGGCGCCGAGGGCTGCCGGTAGCGTCCTGGGACCCCGCCTGACCTGCATCGCCGGCAATCGTCCGCTATTATCGCCGGTGATGAACCGCGCGATCCTTCTCACCGTGCTGGCCGTGCTCCTCGCTATCCCGATGGCGCTTGGCCTCCGACCCGGGCAACGACGTGGAAACCACCGAACTCTTCGAAGCACGCGTACACAAATCCGACCGCGGCGGCGGAGCGTTGCCGTACCGCCTGCTCGTGCCGCCCAACCGCAAGGCGGGCGACGCCTGCCGCTCGTCCTGTTCCTGCACGGCCGCCCGGCGAGCGCGGGCCGACAACGCCGCCCAGCTCAAGTGGGGCGGGCGCGTGCTCGAACGCGTTTCCAGGCGGCAGCCGTGCTTCGTCGTCGCGCGCAGTGCCCGCCGGAGCGGCGGTGGGTCGACACGCCGTGGGAGAACGGCTCGTACTCGAGCGACGCGGTGAAGATCTCGAACGAACTGCGGATGGCCGTCGAGATCGTGCGGGGCGTGACGAAGGAGTTCGGCGACGCGGTCGACCCGGACCGCGTCTACGTGATGGGCCTGTCGATGGGCGGCTACCGCGCGTGGGACGCGATCGTCCGCCGCCCGGACCTCTTCGCCGCCGCCGTGCCGATCTGCGGCGGCGGGGACCCGTCCAAGGCCGGCGGAATCAGGGCGAAAGTCTGGGCGTTCCACGGCGACGCCGACACCGTGGTGCCGCCGGGCAGTTCGCGGGAGATGATCAAGGCGATGAAGAAGGCCGGCGCGGAGCCGAAGTACACGGAGTACGCCGCGGTCGGCCACAACAGTTGGGTCAACGCGTGGGGCGAGCAGGACCTGCCCGAGTGGCTCTTCGCGCAAAAGCGGAAGTAGAAGAAATATGCCGAACATGGCCACCGGAGGTGGCCATGCCGGCCAGCGAAGTTGTTGCAACCGGTCTGCGGCGCGCGTTTAGACGGACCGCACTGCCCCTACATTTTTCCCGCCCCGGCCCTTACCCTCGGACGCTTATGTCCGACCTCGTACCGTCAAGCGTGCCCTGATCAGCGTGTCCGACAAGACCGGCCTGCGCGAGTTCGCCGCCGAGCTCGTCGAGGCGGTACGGCGTGCAGCTCGTCAGCACCGGCGGCACCGCGCAGTTCCTCCGCGACGCCAAGCTCCCGGTGACCGACGTCTCGGAGCTCACCGGCTTCCCGAGATGATGGACGGCCGCGTCAAGACGCTGCACCCCAAGGTCCACGGCGCTGCTCGCGCTGCGGACGACCCCGGGCACGCGGCCGCCATGAAGGAGCACGGGATCGAGGCGATCGACCTCGTCTGCATCAACCTCTACCCGTTCGAGAAGACCGTCGCGAAGCCCGGCGCGACGTTCGACGAGGCGATCGAGAACATCGACATCGGCGGGCCGAGCATGATCCGTTCGGCGGCCAAGAACCACCGCTACGTGCTGGTCGTCACCTCGCCCGACCGTTACGAGCACGTGCTGGGCGACCTGAAGCAGCACAAGGGCAGCTCGTGCGGCACGCACCGCCTGAAGCAGGCGCAGCGCGCGTTCGCCCACACCGCCGAGTACGACTCGGTCATCGCCAACTACCTCGCGACGGCGGCGCGGATCGACAGCGCCGCCATGGTGCTGAACCTCCACAAGGCGCTCGACCTGCGCTACGGCGAGAACCCGCACCAGCGGGCGACGCTGCTTGTCGGCAGCACAAAGCCGGCCGAGGCGTCGGTCGCGTTCGCGAAGCAGCTGCACGGCAAGGAGCTGTCGTACATCAACCTGCTCGACGCCGACGCGGCCCTCGCCGCCGTGAAGGAGCTCGCCGAACCGGCCGCCTGCATCGTGAAGCACGCCACCCCCTGCGGCTACGCCACCGCGGCCAACCTCTCCGACGCGTTCGCGCTCGCCTACGCCGGCGACCCGCTCGCCGCGTTCGGGGGCATCGTGGCGCTGAACGGGAACGTGACGCTCGAAACGGCGACGGCGATCACGTCGATCGACAAGCTGCTGGAGGTGATCGTCGCCGCGTCGTACGACGAGGACGCGCTGAAGCTGCTCCGCGAGCGGTGGAAGAACGTGCGGATCCTCGAGGTCGGCGACGTCGCCGGGCGCGTCGAGCCGAACGAGTTCCACATGCACAAGATCGTCGGCGGCTACCTCGTGCAGCAGCGCGACCTGGAGGGGTTCGACCCGTCGAAGGCGCAGGTCGTCTCCGACCGCAAGCCCACCGACGCCGAGATGGCCGACCTGCGCGTCGCGTGGCTCTGCTGCAAGCACGTGAAGAGCAACGCGATCACGCTGGCAAAGGGGAACTCGGTGGTGGGCATCGGCGGCGGGCAGGTCGACCGCGTGAACGCCGCCCGCATCGCCGTCGCGAAGGCCGCCGACCGGGCGACCGGTTCGGTCGCCGCGTCCGACGCGTTCTTCCCGTTCCCCGACGGCCCCAAGCTCCTGCTCGAAGCCGGCGTGACGGCGATCGTTCACCCGGGCGGCTCGGTACGCGACAAGGAGACGCTCGAGGTCGTGAACGCTGCCGGTGCCGCGATGATCCTGACGGGCCAGCGGCACTTCAAGCACTGAGGGGGGCGTCGGGTCCGAAACAGTTCCGGGCGACACTTACACGGCGGGCAAGCCCGCCGGCTAAATGGCAGCATCGGCGCTCAGGGCGAGTGCGCGGGCACTTGGCGGGGCAGGGGCTTCAAGGCGTCAATCGAGAAGAGGTGGGTCACGCCGAGCTGATACGTGTCGGCGCTCGTCCGCCGGCAGTTGCGCACGAGGCACGACAGTTCGGCGCGAGAGCCGTCGCGGCGCGGCAGTTCGAGCGTCACCGAGTCGCCGATGGCGACCGCGGCCGGCGACGAGATGCCCAGGCCGCCTGCCGACACGTCGCGCAGCCACGCGTCGACCCCGCCCGGGGCGGCCGCCGTGCGAAGCCTGACCTTGTAGCGCGCGCCGACGCGGAAGAACGACCGCCGCTCCGACGGCCCCGCCGCGTCCCGCCGCGCGCCGAGCGCGACGAGGATCTCGTGGAGTTGGTCGGCGTGGAGGATCATGATCGCTCTTCCCGATTCGGCGCGGGTGGGAAACAGGTCGGAAACGGTCGAGCGCCCGACGTCCTACGACGAGCCACTTCGGAAAGCGCCCGCCCCTTTTAGCCGTATGCCCGAAGGGCTCGCTGCCGATCATGTGGATCGGTTCACGCCCGCGGTGCCTGCGGCGCCGCCAGCACCTCGAAGCCGCGCCGTCGGTCCTCCGGCGGTTCCGGCGGCTTCATCGTCGCGCGCTGGATGCCGTACACGACCCACATGAAGAACAGCACGATCGCGTTGAGGATCGCGCCCTGCACGAGCGTGGTGGCGAACGTGCCGGCGAACGAGTGCGGGTCGAGCCTCAGCACGGCCTCGACGAAGCGGAGGCTCAGCATCCCGGGCATCATGTCGAGGCCGAGGCCGACCGGGAACGCCAGCGACAGGCCGATCCGCGTGCCGTAGCCGATGTAGAGCGTCCGCCGGACGAACGGCCGGCGGTGGAAGCGGTCGAACGCCTCGGTGCTGGTCAGCGCGGTGTAGACGCCGGCGAAGAGCGCGACGCCGAGCGCCATCGCGGCCCGGTCGTACGCCTGATAGGCCCACGCGAAGCTCGGCGCGGCGCTCACGCAGCAGACGAGCGTCCACAGCAGCAGGCGTCGCACGACCGTCGTCAGTCGCTGTTCGTGCATCGAGGCGTCTCCCCATCATCGGCACGGCCGGCCGGGCGGTTTACCGCGCGGGCGGGCGCGGGCGCGTTTATACCCGCCCGACGATCGCGTCGTCGCGGGCGGCACATCACGATCCGCAGACGCGGGCACGGGTGACGACGGACATGGCGAGAACCTGCGGTATCCGCGTGTGGCTTCGCTCGGTCCCGCGGTGGTGAGCGCCGCTCTCCCAGCGGCGGCTAAGCGCCTATCCGATTAACCCGGCTCCCCACGTTTCGCCGCAGGCCCGAAGGGCCCGCCGCGGGTTGTCCGATAGGCTCTAAACGACGGTGCGCGTCGCCGGAACGCTCACCCGGATCTCGCGTCGAGATGAGATCGGACCCGTTCGGGTGATGGTGTGATCGCGCGCGCTTCTCGATTCCGCCGTATCAGCGGCGCCGTCCCCACCGGTAGAATCCGCGGCCATGTCGGGCGAGTTCGACCTCATCAACTGGGTGCGCGGCCAGCAACCGGCGCCCGCCGTCGGCGGGGGCGCGGTCGTCGTCGTGCCGCCGGGCGACGACCTGGCGGTCCTGAAGTGGCCGGCCGACGACCTGCTCGTCGTCGGGTGCGACCAGGTGCTCGACGGCGTCCACTTCGACGCCGCCCGCCACACGCCCCGGCAGGTCGGCCGCAAGGTGATGAACCGCAACCTCTCCGACTGCGCCGCGATGGCGTGCTTGCCCGCCGCCGCCGTCGTGACCGTGGCGCTGCCGCGCGGCGTCGGCGCCGACTACGCGAAGGAACTCTACCTCGGCCTGCGCGACGCGGCCGACCCGTTCGGCTGCCCGATCGTCGGCGGCGACACCGCGTCGTGGCCGGGGCCGCTCGTCGTGACCGTCACGATCATGGGCCGCAGCGCGGGCCTGAAGCCTGTCACCCGCGCCGGCGCCAAGCCGGGCGACGCGGTGTACGTCAGCGGGCCGCTGGGCGGCAGCATCCTCGGGCGGCACCTGACGTTCGAGCCCCGCGTCGCGCTCGGCCGCCGGCTGGCGCCGGACCTCGGCATCACGTCGATGATCGACCTCAGCGACGGCCTCTCTCGCGACCTCGGCCACCTCTGCCGCGAAAGCGGCGTGGGCGCCGTGATCGACGCCGCCGCCATCCCGATCCACGACGACGCGATCCTGCTCATGCAACGCGACGGCCGCGCGCCGCTCGACCACGCCCTCAACGACGGCGAGGACTACGAACTGCTCTTCACCGCCCCCCGCGGCGAACGCCTGGTCGTCACCCGCATCGGCACGATCACGAGCGAGCCTGGCGTGTGGCTGCAGACCGACAAGGGCCGCGAGCCACTCGAGCCGAAGGGGTGGGAGCACGGGGTGTGAGCAGCCGTGGTTCTCGCCAGCGTTCTGAGAGGGGGTTATTTCCGCCGGGCTCGAGCGCAGCAACTCCGTTCGATCAATCCACCGCGGGCTCGCGGGACGGCGATAGGTCGCGGCCGCTATTCGCGGTGCTGGCGTAGCTTTGTCAGGGCTTGGTCGATCGTGCGATGGTTGTCCGGCGTTTGCGTCACGATGACCTGCCCGCTCAGGTGCCGGGCCGACCCGAGGCCGCCGGGCTCGCGCCAGCTTTTCGCCCCGACGCTCTCGACGATCAGCGTGACGATGTCGTTCGCCAGCCGTTCGCGGTCCGCCGGCGGCACGTCGCTCGTCTTGGCTTTACGGCCGAGGATCAGCTCGCGCACGTCGTAGACCTTCGTCACCAGGTTGTCGGCGAGGTCGGCCTTCGTCGTCACCAGGATCGCGCCGTCGTCGACCGAGAAACTCAGCGCGTCGCGCCCGTGAACAATCGCGTCAAGGAGGGCGGTCAGGGCTTTCGAAGCCTTGACGTTACGTACGCGCACCGTGACCGGCGCGGTCCGATCGATTCCCGCCGCCTCCAGGGCTCGCCAGTTGACGAAGGCGTGAGCGCGGGTGGCAGGGCGGAATCGGTCGATCGCTTCTCCGAGTGCCGCGGGGTCGAAGGGCTGCTCCGGGATCACCTTCTCGAGTTTAACGAGTTCCCCCGCGTCCGCGGCGGCGGTCGGCGGCGCGCGCGGTCGGGTTCCGCGTGGACCGTGGTCGCGAGGCAGGCGAGCAACAGCGAAGCGGCCAGGAAGGGCGGGTCGGCATGGCGTGCCTTTCGCGAAGGTGCGTGGTCGGTGCGCGCGTGCGGCCCCGCGTGGAGCCGCTCGGACGGCCGCGACTGTACCTTGTGCGGGTTGATGGTGGTAACTAAAGGGGCGGCGTGGTGCACGAATCCGACGGCCCGGAGCAGACCGAGTCGATTACCGCCGACCTCGCCGCCACGCTGCGCGGCGGCGAGTGCGTCACGGCACGCACGGGGACCTCGGGGCGGGCAAGACGCGGTTCGTCCGCGGCCTCGTCCGCGGGCTCGGCGGCAGCGAGCGGTCGGTCAGCAGCCCGACGTACGTCCTGCTCAACGTCTACGAAGGCGGGCGGCTCGCCGTCTACCACCTCGACGCCTACCGCGTGAGCAGGCCGACGACTTCGACGCGATCGGCGCCGAACTGCTCGAGCAGGGGGCGTGGTCGTCGAGTGGAGCGGCGCGGGTGGATCGCTCCTGCCGCCGGGCCGCATCGATGTGACGATCGATCACCTCGGCGGCGACCGCCAGCGCGTCGTCATCTCGGCCGGTAGATCGGCAGGCTCGTCGGGCATGCCCGACGCGGTCAGCGGCGTCCACGTAACGTTTTCCGGGTTCACATTCAGGGCCTTCGTGGTCAGACTCACGGTTTGCACGGCCGGCGGCCGCGGCGCGTCGACTGACGCGGGGGCCACGACGGCGGGAGGTTCTTGATGCGGTCGATGACAAACAATACGGTTACGCGGCAATCGCGATGGTGGCGCTGATGTTGGCCGTCGGCGCGCCGTCGCGTCGGCGGGTGAGCGACAAGGGCGACTTCTTCACGAGTAACACCGAGGGCCGGCTGAACGACGCGATCCGGCGGATCAAGCAGACGCACGGCAAGACGCTGGCGATCGACGTACCCGTCGATCCCGTCGTCGCTCCGCTCGCAGTACACGAAGGCGACGGCCGACCAGTTCTTCGGCGAGTGGATCCGCACTCGGCAAGGAGCCGCAACACGCGTCGGTGATGATCCTGATCACGCGCGCGACCCGGGCCACTACGAGGTCGGGTCGAGCATCCCGATGCGCTGGAGGCGACGCGTTCGCCGAGGCCGACCACCGGGCGGTCGCCCAGGTCATGCAGCCGTGGTTCAAGGCGGGCGAGTTCGACGACGGCATCCTCAAGGCCGTGGAAGAGGTCGACCGCCGGCTGGCAGACCCGCCGGCCAAGGCGGCCGCGAGGGCGGCGGCCGCGGGCGGTGCAGGGGCAGCAGCAGCCATCCGGACAGCGGGTCGGCGGCGGGGGCAGCGGCCCGCGCGGCGGCGCGCGTACTGGGCGTGCCCGGCGGGATGGGGTGCGGCACCGGCGGCATCAGGAAGCCTCCTCTGCGTCGGCATCGCGATGTTCGCGATCTTCACCCTCGTCCGCGGCATCTTCGCACGACGCACCCAGCAGGGCGGCGGCGGCTACGGCCAGGGCAGCTACGGCCGGGCGGCCCCGGCTACCCGCCGCAGATGCCCGGCGGCAACTATCCGGGCGGCAACCCGCAGCAGGGCGGCTACCCGCAGCAGGGTGGCTATCCGCAGCAGGGCGGCTTCGGCGGCGGGTTCGGCGGCGGCGGCGGGTTCCAGGCGCGGCGTGGGCGGGGCCTGCTCGGCGGCCTGCTCGGCGGGACTACATCGGCAGCAAGATCTTCGGCGCCGACAACGCCGCCCAGGCCAACGACCCTCAACGCCGACCCCAACGCGGCCGCCGGCGGCACGCGCGGGCGCGGGCGGCGTCGGCGACGCCAGCACCGGCGGCGACTTCGACGCCGACAGCTACGGCGGCGTCGAGGGTGGCGGCGGCGACTTCGGCGGCGGCGACTTCGCCGGCGACAGCAGCGGCGGCGACTTCTGACCCGGCGAACCTCGGCCGACACGTGGCGAATCACCAGGGCCCATAACTCGACCTGATCCATCGCAGGCCGCTCGCGGCTTCGCGCGCTATCGAATAACCCGCGGCGGTCCCTTCGGGCCTGCGGCGAAACGTGGAATACCGGGTTATCCGGAAAGGCGCTCCATGCCACCCCCGGCAAAATCCTGCACGCACGCGCTTGATTACGTCTCGTCGTTCCCAATGCCTGAAGTGCGTGCGCCCAGAGACGTCGCCAGACGGCGTTCCTTTCAGCGGCGTCGATCCCGGCGTTTGCGTGGTTGGGCGAGCCTTGACCACGCCCTCTGCCGTCACACCCTGATGAAGATGCGCGCGCCGGTAGAGGAGCGTCATCAGGCCGAGCCATACCAGGACGTAGCAGACCGCGTACATCGCTGACGCGTTCTTCTCGCTCGCCCACGCGCGAACATCACCTCGTAAAGAAACTGCCGCAGCGTCGTGGAGGTGCCGTCGGGCCGATGAAACTTGATGAGCGTGAGCGTCCGGCCGACGAGCCCGGACAGCACGAAGACGGCGATCGCGTTGGTCCCGTAGATCTCGAACGGCTTCGACCACCGCCGGACCCCGCCTCGATCAGCCAGTAAGCACAGCCCGAGCAGTTGCGGCATACATGCCGGCGGTGAACAGGACGTAAAGACTCGTCCAGAGCGGCTTGTTGAT
This sequence comes from Phycisphaerae bacterium, assembly GCA_030448225.1. The sequence continues at coordinate 2,307 of JAUJNJ010000107.1, read as the reverse complement.
CAGAAAGCCCAGGCCCCAAACCCACCCGCCATCACGCACGCCGCCCCGGCGACGAAGAGCCCCGCGCATTTTTCGACCGGGCCCCGCCCGCCGCAGTAGTGGCCGGTAAAGATCCCGGCGAGCACGGTCACCGACCGCCGGCAGGGTGCTGAGCAGCCCTTCCGGGGTCGTACGTCGGCTTGTAGATGTGACGGGCCAGGAGCATGCGGTCGACGTGGGCGGCGAGGTTCGCCTCGCAGCCGCGGTCGCCCCGGCCGTATCCCGGGACCGGCACGAGCGTCATCAGCAGCCAATAGCCGACGAGTATCACCGCCGCGACGACCACCTGCGTGCGCGCGACGTGGTGAGGAAGAGGATGGCGGCGACGGCGTAGCACACCGCGATGCGTTGGAGGACGCCAGGGATGCGGATCGTGGAGAGGTCGAAGTAGGGAAGCCGTTGAGCAGCATCCCCAGCAGGAAGATGATCACCGCCCGCCGGAGGATGCCGAGGACGAGCGACGCCCGGTTCCCGCCTTGCCGCCCGCCGCTCGCGAGCGAGAGGAACGATCGACACGCCGACGATGACCAGGAAGAACGGGAAGACGAAATCGGTCGGCGTCCACCCGTGCCACGCGGCGTGCTTCAGCGGCGCGTAGATCGCCGACCACGTGCCGGGGTTGTTCACCAGCACCATCCCGGCGATCGCGATGCCGCGGAAGACGTCGAGCGACAACAACCGGCCACTGATGGCGGGCGTGGCGGCGGACGTGGCGGGGTGCGTCGGTCATCTGTCGTAGTTCTCGGCCGAAGGGTTCCCCGCGGCGCGCCTCGACCTGCCCGGCGTTCGAAGGTCGCACGGTCGCCGCTTGCGAACCATTCGCAGCCAAGCCCAGGACGCGAAGCTCCACGATCTGTGCCCCTGCGTCCCCGCGCGGTGCCCGGATTTCGCAGGACGCGACCGGCGCGGCGAAGCGCTCACCAACCGGTGCGCCCGTCGGGTCGTGCTTGCCCGCCGCCGCGCGTCGCGGCCGTGGGCGAGGATGCGGTCGACGACCGCGCGTGCTCAGCAGAGCCGATGACCGCGCGCGGGAGTCGTCCCCGGTGGCGGGGCGGACGTAACGGGCGGCGAACGCGTCGATCCGGCGGCCGGCCTCGGCCAGCCGGGCGGGGGACGTCGCCCTTCCAGGCGGCGGCGGCGAGCGCGTCGATCGCGCGGTGCAGGGTCGAGCTCCTCGCACGCGGCGAACAGGTCGACCCCGGCGTTGGCGCCCGCGTCACGACGTCGACCGGGAAGTGGCTGGCGATCGCCTTCATCTCCATCGCGTCGGACACGACGCCATCAAATCCATTTGTTCCACGCGAAGCCCGTCGAGGACCGGCGGCTCGCTCGTGGCGGGGTAGGTCGCGTCGAGCGGCTCGAACACGACGTGCGGGTCATGATCGCCGCCACGCCCGCCCGCACCGCCGCCTCGAACGGCAGGGCTCGATGGCGCGCAGGCGGTCGATCGCGTGCGAGAGCCGGGGCAGGTGCAGGTGGCTGTCCTGCGACGTGTCGCCGTGGCCGGGAAGTGCTTCCCGCACGCGGCGACGCCCTCGGCCTGCATGGCCGCGATGAGCAGGCTGAGGCGGGCGACGACGTCGGGCGTCGCGCCGGCGAGCGGTCGGCGATCACGGGGTTGGCCGGGTTCGTGTCGACGTCGAGCACCGGCGCTGGGTCCATGTCGATGTTTACCGCGCACTCGCGCTTCAGCACCGCCCGACCGCCGCCGCCAGCGCTTGCGTCGCCAGTAGGTCGCCGAACGCCCCACATCGACGGCACCGGCGTGAACTCGTCGCGCAGCCGCATGACCCGGCCGCCCTCCTGGTCGACGCACACGAGCAGTGGCCGGTCGCCGGCGAGCGACTTCAGCTCGGCGCACAGGTCGGCCACCTGCGCGGCCGACGCGACGTTCCGCCCGAACAGCACGGCCCCGCTCACGCCCCGCGCGATGAGCTCGCGCGCGGCCGGCGGCACGGTCGTGCCGTCGAACCCGACGCAGAACATCTTGGCCGCCGCGCGGTCGGCGTCGAACGATTCCATGCCCGCCGAACCTACCGGCGGGGCGCCGCCGCGCCAATTGCGCCGGGGGCGTACGTCGCCGTGCGAGGGCGAAGGCAACCGCGGAGACGCGGAGACGCGGAGGTCGGAGGAGGATGTTGGGACGCCGGTCGATTCGAGTGAAGTTGGACCACGGAGTCACGGAGACACGGAGGGAAGGCGGAGGCGAAGGCGGAGGGAGAATGAAGGCTCGGGCGATTGTCGCTACATCCATCCTCCATCCTCGTC
>JAUJNJ010000106.1 GCA_030448225.1 Phycisphaerae bacterium | reverse complement strand
AGGCCGCCCAGGCCGAGGCGGACGAGGACATGCGGGCGCACTGGAAGGTCGAGGACGGCGCGCTCGTGTTCGACGGCAAGGGGCGCAGCCTCGTGGCCGCCAACGACTACGGCGACTACGAGATGTACGTCGACTGGAAGATCCTGGCCAACGGCGACAGCGGCATCTACCTCCGCGGCACGCCGCAGGTGCAGATCTGGGACCCGAGCAGCAAGCCCGCCGCCGGCGTCGGCTCCGGGGGGCTCTACAACAACAAGAACGGCGGCAACAACCCCACCGCGCGCGCCGACCGGCCGATCGGCGAGTGGAACACGTTCTGGATCAAGATGGTCGGCGACAAGGTCTCGGTGAAGCTCAACGGCCAACTCGTCCTCGACAACGTGCCGCTGGAGAACTACTGGTCGCGCGTGCTGAAGCGCGGCGACCTGCCGCTGCCGGCGACGGGCCAGATCGAGCTGCAGAACCACGGCAACACGCTCTGGTTCAAGAACATCTACATCAAGGAACTGCCGGCCAAGACGGAATAAGCGCGGCGCGCTCAAGCCGGACGCGGACGTTCACCTAGCCGCCGGCGCGGCCGTCGGACCAGGCAAGTAGCGGCCGCGCCGAGAGCAAGGCCCGCCGACGCCGGCTCGGGGATGATGGTGTATTCGACGGTGAGCATCGGGCGCTGCGCGTAGTTCGTGCTCTCGTCACTCCGAAAGTAGAAGAGCCGTGTCTGCGCCTGGCTTTCCAGGTAGTCGGGCAGCTTAAGCATGAAGTCTGCCGTGCCGTTGGCGTCAGCCGCGCCCTGAACTTCCGCGAGAAACTGCATGGCCTCGTTGAACTCGTACCGGTCGCCCGCGTCCGACGACCGCGGGTTGCCGCTGGCGACAGCATAGAACGAGCCGCGGGAGTACGTGCTGTCGAAGCCCATGGTCGTCGACTCGTTGATGGACTCCGTGAGGTTTCGAATCTCCAGGCTCACCGTCTCGTCGACGCTACCAGGGTAGGTTCCGCTCGGCGGGTCGCCGCCGGCGATGAAGAGCGAGAAGTCCGCACGGCTGATCCTCGCGTTGTTGGGGAGGGGCGACATGTCGAAGCTGAACAGGCTTCTATACCGCGTGCCGGAAGCACCCCTGCCAACCATGAGGTACTGGCTGTCGTTGCCGTTCCCCTAGTAACTGTTCACCGTCGTCGCCTCGACGTCGTACATGGGGTAGGGCGACACTTCTTCTTGAAAGGTCATCGTCGCCGACCACACGGGCGATGCGAAGCAGAGCACGACGAGTGCGAGCCACCGCCTACTGAACATACTGCTCCCCCCGGGAAAGAAGTTGGTCGGACACGGCGATTGCAACGGGCACCGCGAGGAAAGTCAATTCCATTCTGTTGCAGGCGGGGACGCCGCCGCGTGCAGTTCTTCCGCCGGCAGCGGAACGACCGGTCCCGTCGCACGAACGAAGACGTGAAACGAACGAGGGCGGCCCGATCGGGGCCGCCCTCGTTTTATACTTAACTTGTCTGGAATCGTCCCGGCCTACGCAGATTCCTTGCGCCGCTCGGGCTTGAGCTCGAACAGCTTCTGGCGGCCCTCGACGACCTCCTCGGTGATGACGTACTTGCCCGGGCTCTGCTGGTCCGGCAGCTTGTACATCAGGTCGAGCATGATCTCCTCGCACACCGCACGCAGGGCGCGGGCGCCGGTCTCGCGCTTCAGGGCCCGCTCGGCGATCAGCTCGAGCGCGCCGGGCGTGAACTCGACCTCGCTGTTCTCGAGCTGGAAGATCTTCTTGTACTGCTTCACGATCGCGTTCTTCGGCTCGGTCAGGATCGAGATCAGCGTCTTGATGTCCAGCGGCTCGAGCGTCGCGTGCAGCGGCAGGCGGCCGACGAACTCGGGGATCATCCCGAACTCGACGAGGTCCTCCGGCTGCACCTGGGCCAGCACGTGCGACCGCTCGCCCGCGGTCTCGACGATCTCGGTCTCGGAGCCGAAGCCGATCATCCGCTTGCCGAGACGCTTGCGAATGATGTCCTCGAGCCCGACGAACGTCCCGCCGCAGATGAACAGGATGTGCGTCGTGTCCATCTGGATGTACTGCTGCTCGGGGTGCTTGCGGCCGCCCTGCGGGGGATGTTGGCCACGGTGCCCTCGAGCATCTTCAGCAGCGCTGCTGCACGCCCTCGCCCGACACGTCGCGGGTGATGCTGACGTTGGCGGCTTGGTCTTGCCGATCTTGTCGATCTCGTCGATGTAGATGATCCCGCGGCTGGGCGGCTTCCAGGTCGTAGTCGGCGTTCTGCAACAGCTTCAGCAGGATGTTCTCCACGTCCTCGCCGACGTAGCCGGCCTCGGTGAGCGTGGTGGCGTCGCCGATCGCGAACGGGACGTTGAGGATCTTGGCCAGCGTGCGGGCGAGCAGCGTCTTGCCGCTGCCGGTCGGGCCGACGAGCAGGACGTTGCTCTTGTCGATCTCGACCTCGTTGCGGCTCGCCGGGCGGGACCAGGGCGCGCCCTCGGCGGCGGTGTCCTTCTCGATCGAGCTGAGGCGGCTGTAGTGGTTGTGGACGGCGACGGCCAGCGCGCTTCTTGGCGTACCCCTGGCCGACGACGTACTGGTCGAGGTACTCCTTGATCTGGCGGGGCGAGGGGATGCTGTTGAACAGCGGGGCGGCGCTGGTGAGCTTGCGGCTTCTCCTGGCGGATGATGTTGTGCGCCCGGGTCGACGCAGTTCGCGCAGATGTAGACGTCGCTGGGCCCCTCGACCATCGGGCCGACGTCGCGGCTGCTCTTGCCGCAGAAGCTGCAGGTGGTGACCCGCCGGCCGCGGAACCCGCCGCGCCGCCGCCGTTGCCGCCGCCGGCGCCCGGCGGGTTCCCGCCGTTGCCGCCGCCGCCGTTGCCCGCCGCCGCCGCCACCATTGCCCGGACGATTACGATTGGCCATCGGCCTCGCCTTCTAGCTTGCGGGTTGTCGCGCCGCGGAAACGTCCGCGCGCACACGCCGCCCGCCTCCCGATTGAGCCGCCGGCGCGCACGCCCTCCCCGATGGGGGGCCCGCATGCTGCGTCGGCGGTTTCCGACTCGACAAAAAAAGGAACGACGTGCGACCAGGCCCTCGGCCCGATCCCGTCGCCCCGGCCACGACGCACCGGCCTCCCTAAGGGAAACCGGCAGGGTCACCTGTCACCCTTATCGAACGGCAACGGGTATCCACTTGATGCGTTAACCGGGCCTACGCCAAACATCTTAGCCGCGTTCGCGCCCGCGGCGAAACCGCTCGATTCGGGACCTGAACCTCGCCCGATTCGACCCGCGCACCGGCCGCCGGTGGGGGAGGCGTCGCTCGGCTCGTCAGCTTCGCCGAGCCCGCGTCGGCCGCCCGGATGAGCCGCCGAGCCGAGTGTTATCGCCCCGATCGCGGCTCATGGCCAGCCCGGCCGAAGGCGACCGGGCGGCGCGTCTCACCCCTCGGCCCCGTCCTCCCGCACGGGAGGTTTCGTCTCCAGCGGCATTTGCGCTGGCGGGGGCGGCCGAGGGCGTCGACCCCGCCTGCTTCCGCGCTCCTCGCGCGCCCGCGGTCCGCTTGGCGGCGTCGATGATCTTCGCCTTGGCGAGCTCGAACTCGCGATCGGACATCTGCCCGCTCTTGTGCATCTGGCGGAGGTCCGACAGCGTAAACCCGATCGACCCGCCGCCGCCGCCGCCCGCGGCATCGTTGTCCTGCAACCGCCGGCGGACCTGCGCGACGACGATGAAGCCGACGACGATCAGCCCGAGCAGGGCCAGGGAGAGCTTGACGATTTGATCGGTTGGAATCTCGGCGAGAATCATGGTGCCGTCGAAGCGCCCGCGGGCCGACAGTCGTACGTCCCGCGTTCGCCGGTCGTTCAGCGAGGCGCCGGGCGGGGAACGCTCCGACCTCGCGGGCCGCACTGAATCTAGCATCTATGTCGATCGTGATCCTCCCCGCTGAAGCCGGGAGGCCGCGCGCAGCGTCGGCGCGTCGCGGGGCGATCATACCCGGCCGGGGGACGCGACGTGTCCAGGCGGCCTGCGCGCGCTTTAGCATCTCGATGATCGCCGCGTAGTGCGCCGGCACGTGCCAGGCGTAGGAGGCGAAGTCGCCGCGCGGCTCGGCGGGCATTGTCGAGGTAGTAGCCGCCATCCCCGCCCCGCGATCCAGCAGCAGGCGCGTCACCTCCACCGATCCGGCCACGATCGCCCACCCCAGCGGCGTGTTCGGTGGATCGGTCCCGATTCGAGTTCCGTCCCCGCCCCCGGTCGAGCAGGGCCGCGGCCGCCGCCGTGCGGTTGTGCCAGGCGGCGGTGTGGAGGAGTGCCGGCGTCGTTGCCGCCGCGGACGTTGACGTCGAGTCCGACCGCGACGAGCAGGTCGATCACCGCCGTCTGGTCGTACCGGCTGGCGGCGTGCAGGAGCGTGGTGTCGGCGTCGATGACGTAGGCGTAAATGTGAGCCGCCCCGGCGGTTTAGGGCCAGGAAAGCGGCTGGCGTCGCTTCGCGCCCCGCAACAGGGACGGGTCGGCGAGCAGCGCGTTGCGGAGGTAATCCATGTCGCCGATCGCGGCCGCCATGAACTCGTCGGGCGTCGCGGCGCGCGACATCAGGAAGCCCGGACCACATCGTGGCGGTCCTTCACGGCCCACTGGGCGGGCGTGCCGTGGTGGTCGAGGTCGCGGGCGTCGATCTCCGCGCGCGGTCGAGCAGGTACGCCGCGACCTCCGGCGTGCGCGCGAGAAGTGGAGCGGCGTCTGCCCGTCGCCGCCGCGCGCGTGGACGAGCGTGGGCGTCGCGTCGACGAGTCGTTTCAGCTCCGCGACTTTCCCGAGATGCGCTTCCGCCGCGTGGGCGTCGGCGCGCGCCGCGGGCGATGAGGTGCTCGGCCGTCTCGCCGCCGGCGACGTGGAGCTTGCGCCCGAACCCGCCGGCCACCAGCCGCTCCTGGCGTCGGGGTCGGCAGCGGCGTCGAGCAGCACGTCGAGCGTCGCGCGGTCGTTGCGGCCGGCGGCACGACCAGGAGGGCGGGCGCGTCGAAGTCGAAGAGGTTGTCGTTCAGCCGGGATCGCAGGGCCGGGTAGGTGTCGAGGAGCGTCCGCAGCCCGGCGGCGTCGCCGCGGGTCACGTGCGCTGAACAGCAGGAGCGGGTCGGGAGTGTTCGAATCGGTATTCATCGCGGTCATCGTCGTCACTCCGTCTGCGGTCGTCCGACGAAGACGAACCCTCGTTGATGCAGGACACCCCCTTTTAGCCGCTGCCCGAAGGGCTGCGGCTTCTTGAGGTCGTCGGAAACGCGAAGAGAACGCAGCCCTTCGGGCAGCGGCTAAAGGGCTCCTCTCGTGATGCGGTCAACACGCGGTCGGCACGCGCGCACCAACAGCAACTATCGGGAACGTCGCGTGCTGTAAAGCCATTGGCGAGGAGTCGCATCGAGGGGCGCGCGCACGATTACGTCGCGGATCACCCGCCGCTCGTTACCTCGCCGTTACGGATCGTTCGACTCACTTCAGGTGCTGATATGGATGCCAAGGCGATTCCCGCGGAACCGGCGCGCACAGCCGGCGTGGTCTTCGATCGAGTTGCCGCCCGACTTGCCGATGCCGGTGTTCACGAGCACGGAATCGTTCAACAGCCGGCGGGTGGGGGCGCTGGCGGTCTACTGCAGCGACGGGCAGCACGGCGACGCGTTCGACGAGTTCTGCCACCGCCGGCTCGACGTGCCGCGCTCGACCGCTTCGCCGTGCCCGGCGGGCCGCGTGGCTCGCCCACGGCATCGACCGCCCCGACCTGCTGGCGGGCGGCGAGGAGCAGATGCGATACCTCGTGACCGCCCACGACCTCGGCCGGGTGATCCTCATCGCCCACTGGGCCTGCGGCTTCTACGCGCCCAGCGGGCGGCAAGAAGAGCCCGCGCGAGTGCCTGCCGGAGCAGTTCCGCGACATCGCGACGGCCGAGCCTGTTCCGCGAGTGGTTCCCGAAGATCGACGTCGCGACCTACCTCGCGATGCAGAACGGCGGCTCGGTCTCGTTCTACGAGATCGGCCGCGTGCAGCGACCGGCGCCGGCGACGACGACGACGGCGCGGCGGCCGGCCCGCGCGTCCCGCGGCAGGACGCCTCGCCTCCGCCGCCGCTGCCGGTGGCCGGGCACGGGCGTCGGCGACAATGACACACGGCGCGGAGCCAAAGCAGACACCTTCGAAGAACGTGTAATCCAGAGGGAGCGGGGGCGCTGTTCCGGAAATTGCCGCGTCTCTTTTCTCGACCCCCGCATCTTCCGATGCGGGGGTTATTTGAGCCCCTTCAGCCACGTTTCTGAGCACCCGCCTACCACGCCGGAAACACCCTTAGCAGGTCCGCTCTTCATCCCGGTTGTTGGGGTTCACGCCCTAACAGCCGCCACGCCGCCGACGCGTCTCGGTCTTCACATTTTTCTGCCGGGGAAACCGATCCTGCGGGTCCCCAAAACGTATCGTTAAGGCCCTGTCGGACAACAAGAAGCAGGCGAATATGCCGGCGGAAAATTTCGCCGTCAAATTCGGTGATTTTAGGTGACAGGCGGCTGTTTAGGCGATATAAATCAACCCTAACAGAAGTAGAACCATAGCGGCGATCGCGTCTTGTGTCGGTGGGTCGCGTCGCCAGTCAAAATTCAACCACCGGCAACCGTGTGGCGGAGGCATCGAGGCCTCCCTTTTGGAGACGTACCATGGCACTGCGAGCCAAGAAGCCGGAGGCTGTCACCAAGCGGCTCAAGCTGTTCATGTTCGGACCGGCGGGCGTGGGGAAGACGACCGCGGCCATCCAGTTCCCCAAGTCGTACATCATCGACTGCGAGCGGGGCACCGAGAACTACGACAAGCTCATCACCGAGTCGGGCTCGGCGGTCTTCTCGACCGTCGACATCCACGAGGTGATCGCGGAGGTGAAGTCGCTGCTCACCGAGCAGCACGACTACCGCACGCTCGTGATCGACCCGATCACGACGATCTACAACGACCTGCTCGAGAAGTGCGAGCACAAGGTCGGCACCGACTTCGGCCGCCACTACGGCGAGGCCAACAAGACGATGAAGCGCCTGGCCAACCTCATCATGGCGCTGGACATGAACGTCGTCGTGACCGCCCACGCCAAGACCGAGTACGGCCAGAACCTCGCAAAGCTCGGCTACACGTTCGACGGCTGGCGGCAGCTCGACTACTGGTTCGACCTCGTCGTCGAGCTCGGCAAGAAGGGGAAGAAGCGCTTCGCGAAGGTCACCAAGACCCGCGTCGAGAGCTTCCCCGACGAGGACGTGTTCGAGTGGAGCTACGACACCGTCAAGCGCCGCTACGACATCACGATGCTCGAGAAGGAAGCCACGGCCGTGAAGCTGGCGGCGCCGGAGCAGGTGCGCGAGATCAAGGAACTGCTGAGCCTCGTCCGCCTGCCCGACGGCACGGTCGAGAAGTGGTTCGCCAAGGCCGGCGTCGACCTGTGGGAAGACATGCCCGCCGAGAGCGTCGCCAAGTGCATCGACTACGTGAAGAGCCGCCTCCCGGCGAGCTTCGCGGCCGCGTGATTGAGTTCGTTACGCCAAAGTGCAAAACGAACCCAACGGCGGTTGGAGAAGATGCGGAGCGACTCGGTAGCGCGGAGCGGTTACCGAGCTTTGCATAATCGGTGGTGTCTCCGCGAACGCCCACGGAACTTGTTCCGTGGGACCGCCCGCAAGAGACGAGGGACATCGTTTCGCGCGAGTGAATCGAAAGTGGTGGAGAGAAGGAGAGTTGCGTCTGCATCCAATCGCTTCGGTGTGGTGGAAGCACCAAGCTGCAACGCAACCCCTTCTGCAAAACGAACCCAACGCCCGGGTTCGTGAACAACGCGTTTGGGCTGCCCGCCCTGTGTCAGGAGCAGGGCGGGCGGCTCGTAAGTTTTTATGTCTCCTGACTGGAGGGGCCGCCCCAAGTGCGGCCCGAAGCGAGAGTGATCCATGTCCGCGAGTTTAAACAAGGTCATGCTGATGGGGAACCTCACGCGTGACCCGCAGGTGAAGCAGTTGCCGAGCAACACGACCGTCGTCGAGTTCGGCCTCGCCGTCAGCCGCCGGTTCAAGACGGCCGGGGGGGAGGACCGCGAGGAGGTCGCGTTCGTCGACTGCTCGGCGTTCGGCCGCCAGGCCGAGACGATCAGCCAGTACTGCACGAAGGGCAAGCCGATCTTCGTGGAGGGCCGGCTGAAGTTCGACGCCTGGGACGACAAGGGGGGCAGCGGCAAGCGCAGCAAGCTGACCGTCGTCGTCGAGAACTTCCAGTTCCTGCCGAGCCCGCGCGACGGGGCCGTCAACGACTCCCCGTTCCCGACGCGCCGAGCGGAGACGGCGGCGGCGGAACCGGCCGCGCAACAGTCGGAGATGTTCCGCGGCAGCGGCGAGGGCAACCAAGGCAAGACCTGGCGCGGCCGCGCCGGCGAGGCCCGTGAGAAGCGCGGCACGCGCGCCCCGGCGGAGAAGCCGTTCGGCGCCGAGCAGCAGTTCGCCGAAGCCGACATCCCGTTCTAGATCCGGATGCCCCGGGTCGCACCGGTCGACCCGCCCCCGTTTAGCGTCCGGCCCGAAGGGCCGAGGTCGGAAAGGATACCGACCGACCGGCAGGTGCCGGTAACGGTGGCCGCTTTCCTGCGTGGCGTGCCACGGAGCGCGGCACATCCCATGAGTCAGTACAGCGTCCTCGACGCGTTCGAGGTAATCAACGCAACGGCGGGACGCGAGAATTCCCAGCGGGTCCGCGACGCGGCGGAGGCCGCCCCCCGCAAACGTCCTCAGGCCGGCAGCCCCGAACTGGAGCTGCCGGCCTTGTCGTTTCTTGCTATCATCATCCGGATGCCGGGCCGCCTGCGCCGCCTCGCGCCCCGTGCGACGGAGTATTACACAGCACGCCCGACCGCGGGACGTGCGCCCGTGCGCGGAAAGCCAATGCGGATGTGATGTCACTGCCCTGCGGGAAAGGCGCGGCGGGCGCTTGCGGTTTCGCCGCGTGTGCGAGCGGGAAGTGTGTCGCTCGTCACTCCTCGTGAAGCGTCCCGCTGCGGCCGTGGCGGCGGGACGCGCCCGGCGGTTCGTCGTGCGTGTGCGTCTGCGGCAACTCTTCGGGCAGTTCCGAACGCACGATTGGCCCGATCACGGCTGCGGCCAGGAACAGGCCCAGGACGATGATCAACACCACGCCCGGCCACCGGCGGTCGGGCGGCGGGGAACGGGGTGGGGGCACGCCCGCGCCGTCGAGCAAGGCCGCGTTCTCGCCGGCGACCGACGCGCCCCGGCGCGACCTGTGCGACGACGCTCGGCGTTGCGCCCGGCCCCGGCGATCCACGCGACGAGAAGCGTCAGAAATCTCGCCCATTCGAACTCTCATGTTGATCATCAACCGTTACCTACAGCGGAGGCGCACCGGAGGCGTGCGGCTTCCCGCCCAAGCCGGGCGGGAGACGCCTGACGTCCGCCCATGGCCCCGGAACCATCTCGACATGCACTCGCCCGTTTACTTCGAAGCGAACGACGCGATTGGGCGCACCGTTGTCGCCGGGGCGCGAACGTGCCGGACGTCGTCGGTTCGCCGACGCCCGCCGTCGTAACGGCGAGCCTCAGATCACGCCCTCGAACGCCCACCGAAGGGCCGGGACCTGTTCGAGCACCTCGTCGGGGCGGAGCGTCTTCACCTGGTAGTCGGCGTCGGCCAGTTTCATCAGCGGGTAGCTCGTGGCGACGCCGAGCGCGGGAAGCCGACGTTCTTCACGGCGGGATCACCGTCGCGCGTCCTCGACCACGAGGCAGTCGGCCGGGTTCAGCGGCTTCTTCGTCTTCTCGGCCAGGAGGGTGGCGGTCAGCAGGTAGCCCATCGGGTCGGGCTTGCCGATCGTCACGTCCTCGGCGGCGACGATCACCGGGAAGCAGTCGCGCAGGCTGACGCCCTCGAGCATCGTCTCGATCTCCTCCCGCAGGCCGCCGGAGCAGATGCCGAGCGGCACGTGCCGCCAGAGCGCGGACGAACTCCTCGACGCCCGGCAGCGCTGGAACTGCCGGCGGTGGATGAGGTCCATCATGATCCGGCTCTTGCGGGCCATGATCGACAGGACGGTCTTCGGCTCCAGCGGGAGGTTCCGCCGCTCGTACACCTTGCGGATCGCCCCGCGGTCGTCGAAGCCGATCAACTCGCGGTAGTACTCGTCCTCGCGCGCTCGATCCGCTCGACCGCGAGGGTTTCCTGGAAGGCGTGGAAGTGCAGCGGCTCGCTGTTCACGATGACGCCGTCGAAGTCGAAGATCACCGCGCGCGGCCACTGAGACATATGGGCCAGAAGGCTATCGACCGGCGGCCCCGCCCTCAAGTGGGGCCGGCGCCGGTCCGGTCACGTCTAGAACAACCCGCGCCCGCGCGGCGTGGCCGCTTCAGCGGGCAGGAAGAAACAATAGAACCCATCGTGTCGCCCAGTGTCGACGACCGGCGACACGCACGACCACACGACAATCCCACTCCGCCCGTCGGCGGACCGCGAAAACGAAGAAGCGCCGGGCCCGGCGTTGATCCCGGGCCCGCGGCTTCACGTGTCGACGATCGGCAGGCGGCCCTTAGCGGGCGGCCGGGATCGACGAGGCAGTGTCGGCGTCGACCTCGGCGCGGCAGCCGGTGATCGTGCAGACGGCGAAGGTCAGGGCGACGAGGGTCACGAAGATGCGGGCCATGATCAATCCTCTCGGTAAGAAACTCCACGGGACGCGCCCGCGCGCCACACGCGGGGCGACGCCGGGGCTGTGACAGATCTGACGCGGCGGCGGCGACGCCTACCGCGCGGCGGGGATGGCGGACGAGACGCGGCCGTCGGTGTCCACCTCGCCCTCGGCCCGGCACCCGGTCAGGGCGAGCGAGGCGAAGGCGGCGAGTACGACGACGAACACGGTCGACAGGCAGCTTCATATCCGCTCCTCCCGGGGGCCGGCGTCCGGCCGCCGATTCGCGGCGGCCGGACGGGCCCGACGATTCCAAACGCGCGACGTCCGCCACGGTTCAGCGGGCGACGCCGACGCCGGTCTGCACGTCGCCGACCTCGCCCCGAGCGCGGCAGCCGGTCAGGGTGCCGACGGCCATCACGAGCACGACGAGGGTGAGCAGCATCTTGGTCATTGCGACCTCCTTCGGCGTGCCGCCCGCCTCATGACGGGCGCGAACGCGGGATCGTACCGATTGTTGTTGTACCGTGTTGCAGAACGCCGGTTACCGCGGCCGTCACATTGAGGCGGAGTCGGTGTCGACCTCGGCGCGGCAGCCGACCAACCCGGCGCCGAACAGCGCTACACGACCGTGAAGACCATCAGAAAGCGAGCCATGCGAGTTCTCCTTGCCCAGCGGGCATTTGTGGTAAGCGACACAGTATGCAACCCTTGTGCCGACGGGTCCGCTGTGCGACACCCTTAGACTGCCTTCACCGTGCGCCCGGCGCCACCGCCCGCCGGACGCGCCCGGACGACGAGCCGCGCCGACGCCGGCCGACGCGACTCTTCCCACGGGCGCGGGCGTTCCGCTATCATCGCCGGGGAACCGACGTATGGCCAAGACCGACGCGACCCAACTCGACGTGCTCGTCCTCGGCGACCACCCGGCGGCCTACCTGACGGCGGCAGCTGCTGCGGCAAAAGAGCAAGCTCCGCGTCATTCATGCCACCATCCCCGGCCAGTGCGAGGCCGAACGCCTCGTGGTGATCAACCCAGCGTTCTTCGCGCTGAACCCTGCTCTGGAGCCGCTGAAGCGAAAGCTCGAGCTCAACGCGATCTACGGGCTGCGCGCCTCTCCGACGACCCCGCGACCCAGAGCGAGTACCGCAGCAAGTCGTCGCTCGGGTACGTCGCGTCGAACAAGGCCGTCCGCCAGGCCGTCGCGCGCAGGTGGCGGCGGCGGAGGTCGAGCTCGTCACGCCCAAACACCTCCAGATCCACCGCCTCGACGAGCGCGCGGCCTGGAGGTGACGCTCGGCAAGGGCGCGGTCCGCCCGACGGTGCTCGTGCTCGGCGGCTCGCTGCCGATCGACCAGCAGAAGGTGCTCGGCGTGCCCGACGCGTGGGAGGACGACGTCGTCCACCGCTACACGTTCCTGAAGCTCCGCCGAGCAAGTGCCCCGACCTCGGCGGCCGGGCCGACGATGCCGATGTCGCTCAACCTGAAAGAACTGTTCTGCTGGGGCTGGATGATGCCGGGGCCGAAGTCGGTCCAACTCGCGGTCGAGCAGCCGCTGGCGACGACCGGGCGGGTTCGGCCGCGGGAACTGCTGGCGTACTGGGCCGACGTGCTGCGGAAGAACGGCGTGCTGCCCGGGCAAGGGGGACCTCTCGCTCGACGCGGCCGAGTCGATCGACCTGCCGCTCGCCGGGGCGGCTCGCCCACGAGGGGTGGCCAACCGCACGCTCCTGGTCGGCCCGGCCGGCGGGTTCTACTCGGCCTGCACCGAGGACATCTACCCCAACTGCTGGTCCGCCGTCCACGCCGCCGACGCGGTGAAAAAAGGCTGAAGAGCCGCACCTCCAGGACGCGCTCAACCCGTATCGCCTGAAGTGGCGCGACGCTCGGCGACTACCTGCGCGGCCCGCAGCAGAATCTGCGCTTCCTCCTGCCGCTCGTGTATCGCAATCAGGTTATGACAACCCGACTGACCGAGTCGATCCTGCTCGGCAAAAGTGTCGTCAGGTAACGCGAAGGGCTGATAGAAACCGGGCACAAAGGCGATTCTGCTCAATCGACGTCAATCTAGATAATATGGGAAGATTAGAGAAGCGACCGGGCAGCAGAAAGGTCCGGTAAATTTCGGAGTTTTCTGCGCGTCGTCCCGCAAGTCTTCTATAAACGCCGTTGGCATCGCACGTTGCGGAGAATGAAGAGGCGTGGGGCGGCCGTCAAGTTCTGCTCATGACGGAGTCGATAGGTGAAGTACCGGTCGATGCGCGGTCGGTAGCCATGGCGATGGAGTCGCCGGCTGTTGTTCAAGGCGTCGGGCGTTCGAACGTGACTCGGCCGCCCGGCCTTTCCTGGAGCAGTGATGTCCTCGATCAATAATATCGGCAATACGGGCCCGGTTCAGCGAATCATCAACAACCCGATCCAGAAGCAGCTCGGCACCGACGCCACGCCGACCCAATCGTCGGCCGCCGACCGGCTCGAACTGTCCGGCGCCAGCCACCTGCTCAAGACGCTCAAGCAGAACGGCGACGTCCGCGTCGACAAGGTCGCCGAGATCAAGTCCGCCATCGAGTCCGGCAGCTACGAGGACGACGCCAAGCTCGACGCGGCCGTGGATCGGCTGCTCGAGGACCTGCTGAAGTAAGCCACTTCGACCCGCTCCGTCATCGGGTGGCGGGCGCGCGACCGTGATTCGCGGTTGCTGCCGTGTTCCGGGGGAGAGTCGTGCGCTGATCTCTCAAGAAGTGGCACCGGTCGGACGTGGTACGCCTCGGCCCTTGCCGCCCGGAGAATGCGACGCGTCTCCTCGCGTGCGGGGCAGGAACCGCACTGCTCGTGGCCGGGTTCGCTGCGGCTGCCCCACCCCGGAAGCGGCCGGCGACTTCCGCGGGAATGAGGTGGGCCGGTGTCGTCCTCGACCGCCGTCGATCAAGCCGACTCGCTCCCGGGCGTAGCCGCCGACCCGCGTTGCGTCGCCTGTGACTATAGCCTGCGCGGCTCTCCAGCGACCGCTGCCCCGAGTGCGGCTCCGCGATCGACCCGTCCGCCCCGGCGGCGGCCATCCCCTGGCTCCACCGGCGGCGGATCGGCTGGTTCCGCGCCTACTGGCGCACCGCGTGGCTCGCCACGGCTCACCCCAAACGCCTGGGCCGGCAGGTCGCGTCGCCGATTCCGTTCGACGAAGCCAAGCGGCTCCAGCGCCACCGTCGCCCTCGCGTGGGTCGCGGCGGCGGCGGTGCTGCTCCGCTCCTACGTCGCCTCGTTCGACGGCGAACGAATTCTCGTGACGACGCCGTCGCCGAGCGGGACGAGCACGTACGTGCTGCTCGACCTGGCCCTGCGGGTCGATGCCGACGCCGCTCGGACGATCGCCCCGCGCACAGGTGGGTGGCCGAGTTCGCGACCGTCGCCGCCGCGCTGGCCGGGCTGTGGCTCTTCCTCCTGGCGGCGACCGGCGTGGCGAGCTACTTCTTCCACCCGCGCCGCCTCGACGTCGTGCGGCAGAACCGCGGTGGCGGTCAGCCACTTCGCGTGCGCGCGCTCCGCGCTGCTCCCCCGCGGCCCTGTTGCTCCTCGGCTCGGAATGGGCGACGACCGCCCGGCCGGTCGCGCGCCCGCCGTGGCCCGCCGGCGCGCGGGCGGCGGTGCAGTGGCTTTCGATCGCCGCCCACGGCCTGCCGGTGCTCGTCGCGCTGCTGTTCTTCGTCAACACGCTGCGGCTGCTCGGCCGGCGACCGGCTGCGGCGCCGCGGCGGCTGACCGCGATGCTCGTGCTGCCGCCGTGCTGGGCGCTGCTGTTCGCCCTCACCGCGATCGCGCTGCCGGCGGCCGTCGCCTACCTCGGCCTCGTCGCCCTCGAAGCCTGGGCCCGTGACGGGTGCGGCGGTCGCCGGCGGTGGTGGGGGCCGGGCGGGGGGGGGGGGGGGCGGCGCGCGGGCGGCGCTCGCCGCGCCCGGGGCCCATCGTGCCTCGCCCCGCGGCGGGCCCTTCGGGTAGGAGAAGCCGCCCGCCGACCCGCCGTCGTCCACGCCGTTGCGACCGACGCTGTAGACCGCGGCACGGCCGTCGATGACCGCGAGCTTTAGCGGCCGGCCGTCGGCGGCGAACGGGTCGGCAGGCGCGTGCGGGAGGTACGCGGGGACGAGCGATTCCACCGTCGCCGGCCACGCGCCACCGCGGTCGTTCCGGTACAGCCGTACCGCCAGGGCGACCGCGGCCATGTGACGCTCGCCGACGTCTCTGAAGTACGTCGTGGCGACGTAGTCCGCGCTGCCGTAGGAGTCGTCGTCGCTGTCGGGGTGCGCGAGCCGGTCGAGCCGCGAGCGACCCATCGTCATCGCGTTCGCCCCGGTCCGCAGGCGCGGCGGCGGCCGTTGGGCGTGCCGCGACCGCAGGGCCGGAACGTCATCCGCCGCCGCGACCACCTCCGCGGCGATCCCCTTGAGGCGGGCGCTCCGCAGCTTCTCCATCCGATCGAGCGGCCGGACCGCCGCCTCGTAAAGCCGCCACGCGCGCGGGCCGGTCGTCGCCGTCCCCTCGCGCCGCGCGGAATCCCACATCGCCATGCGGAACGCCGACCAGACCCGCGCCTCCGCCCGTCGCCATTCCGCGTCCTCCAGCAGGAGCCGGATCACCTCGCGCACGTCCGCCTCGGCGGCCGAACTGCCGGCGCCCGGCGCGGACGCCCGCTCGCCCGCCGCCCCGATCCGCAAGCCATGGGCGTGGCGTTCGATCATCTCGCACGCCCACCACTGCACGCGGGTCGCCTCCTCGTCCGACTTCGATACGGCGTTGGCCGTCAGCAACCGGGCGGCGAAGCGCGCCGTGTCCCGCCACACCGCCGCGGCCAAAGCGTGGTCGCCGCGCGCGATCGCCCGTTCGCCCGCGAGCCGCAACAGCAGCCCGAGCCAGTAGTCGTCCATCGACGGCGCGTTCCGAAAGACGGGCGAGCGGAACACCATGTTCTGCCAACTCGCCCGCGGCCGCTCGCCCGCCAGGCGGGCCAGGCGAAGCCCGTCCGCCGCCTTGACGAGGATCTGGTCAGCCCTCGCCGCGTCGCCGGGCTTCGGGGGGTCGCCGTACCGCAAGTCGCGCATGAAGAAGAGTTCCGCCTCCGTGAGCTTCATCGCGTCCATTGCCCGCAGATAAAGCGGGGCGGCGTTCTCGGCGTCGGGGATCGGGGCGGGATCGAAATCCTCCGGCAGCGTCGGCTCGCCGCGGGCCCGCGCGGCGGCCATGTCGGCGCGGAGCCGGCGGTCGACCTCGTGCGCCCACCACGCCCTCGCCCCCACCAGCAGGGCCGCCAGCGCGAGCGCGAGGAACGTCATCCGCCGGAGCCAGCGGAACCGCGGCGGGTAGGGCACGGCCGGTTCGGGCGGGGGCGACGGGGGCGCCGCGGGAACCGGCTCGCGAGCCGGCGGGGTCTCGGTACGTTCCGCGTCCCGCGGCGTCACTTCGGGTGAATCTCGCACCAGTCCTCCTTGCAGTAGAGGACGTTCCGGTCCGATACGAACACCGGCTCGGCCAGCTTCAATTCGTCGTACACGGCCCGCGGGTCGAACCGGGGCTGGACGTGGATCTCCAGCGGCAGGTCCGGGTGCCGCTGGCCGATGTTGACCGGCCGGTGCCCGCGCGACAGCAGCAACTCATACGCGGGGCGCAGGTGCTCGCACACCTCGGCCTCCGACGCGGCGTAGAGGTGATCGACGTGCGAGCGGCGGCGGGCGCGGAGCGCGACGACGAGGATCACGCCGACGGCGGCCGCGCCGAGCAACATCAGGAGGTTGGCGGCGAGGGGCGACATCACGACGAATGATGCGCCGCCCGGGGCTCCGCGTCGACCCCCGGCAGCGGCGCGGGCGGGTCCGACGCCAGCGGCGCCTCGCCGCGCAGCCGGCGGGCGATGTCGGCGAGGATGCGCGGGTCGCGCGACGCCTGCAGGTGCGACGCCTCCAGCGGCAGGTTCGGCACCCAGTAGGGCGAACGCCCGGCCGGCGCGGCGTTGCGCTCGCCGACGATCGCGTCGCCGAGGCGCACGTACGGGTAGAGCGCGTACCCGCCCGCCGGCAGCGCGTCGTCGAGCGCGCGGAGGAACGCCGAGCCCCGGCGCATGTCGGCGTGCAGCGGCGTGAGCGCGGGGAGGGCCGCGAGCGTCGCGCCGCGGTGGGGCGAGCTGACCGTGAACAGCCGCGCGATGCGCAGCCGCCGTCCGCCGGCCCCGCCGCCGTCGGCGGGCCGCGGTGCCGACGCGTAGCGCGCGACGACGCCGCCCATCGACAGGCCGATCACGTCGACCTCGGCCGTCACGCCCGGCTCGTCGCAGGGGAACGCCCGGTCGACCGCGTCGATCACCCGCCGGCGGCAGGCGTCGAACGACGTGCAGAGCGGGAACGAGACGACGAGCACGCGGTCGTCCGCGTCGTGCACGAGCGGGCCGAGCGTCCGCTCGACGAAGTGCGGCCCGATCCCGGGGTCGGCGAACCCGCCGAGGATCACGACCGGCCGGCGAAGCGGCCGTCGCGCGTCGGCCATGCGGCGCAGCGCGCGGCGGGCGTCGTCCGGCTCGACGGCGAACGACGGGTTCGCCGGACCGGTCGCGCATCCGCCCGCGGCGGCGGCGGCGGCGACGAGCGCCACGACCCACCACGCGATCAACCTCAGAGGCGTCGGCTGCGACATCGGTCCCTCCCAGGAGTGCTGCGGCGGCGGCGGTCGTCCGTTGGGTGCCGCCGCCGATGGCGACGCGGCGGCCGGCCGGCGCCCATCGTCGGCGATGTTCGCAGGTGTCCGCCGTTCCGGCTACCGCGGATGCGCGAACCAAACGGGGAAGTTGAGGGAGTGAATCGGGCCAGTCGTCGCGCGGGACGCGGCGACGGATCGCGACGATCATTGCACGTTCGGGAGGTCGAGCCGCGAACCCCCGGCATCCGGTGACCCGCACCGTCGCACGCGGCGGGCGTGCCGGTGCGATCGCGCGCCGCGGCCGGGACGGCGTCGGGTGCAGCGGCCCGTAGAAGGCGTTCGAGAAGTCGACGGACCGAGCGTGGCGCGGGCGTCCCGCCCGCGCTCGAACAGGAACGCGGGCGGGGACGCCCGCGGCACCCAGGTCCGTCGACTTCTCACGCACGCCCCGACCTGTCAGCGCGACGACGCCCGCCGCGGGGTCGCGCGCGACGGGCGTCTTGACGTCACGGTTCCCGAGGCAAGGGGCGGCCGTTACTGGCCGAGGCCCGGGAGCTTCGAGGCCTCGCCGCCGGCGCGCCGCCGCCCGCCGAGCGACTTGGCGGCGTTGAGCGAGGAGCGCAGGGTTCCGATCTGCCCGGAGATGCTCGCGGGCAGCTTGTCCTTCATCCCCTCGAGCTTCGCCAGCGCGCCTCGGCGTCGGTGAACTTCCTCTCCTGGATGTAGGTCTTGGCCCGGTCGAGGGCGTCTGCACTCCTTCGTCGTCGCGTCGGCGGCGCGCCGGTGGCCGCGGCACCGCTGGCGGCCGCGTCGTCGGCGGTGGCGGCGGCGGTGGCGGCGGCGTCGTCGGCGGCGGATCGGGCGGCGTCGCCGGTCTTGGCGGTCATCCGCTCGGCGGCTCCCGGCCGCGTCACCGGCGGCAGCTCCGCGGCGGCGTCGCCGGCCTGGTCGGCCGACTGCCCGGCGCTTGCGCGCGGCGGTGGCGGCATAGGACGCGTCGTCACCGGCGGCCTGTGGCGACGGCTGGGTCATGGACGGCGCGGGGGTCGACGGGGCGGCCGGCGGCGGCGGGGCCATCGGGGTCGTCGTCTCCTCCGTGCAACCGGTCAGCAACGCGCCGCCGAGGGCGAGCGAGCAAAGCATCTGAGACTTGAACATGGTCGTGCTTCCTTCCTATGAAAAGGCGGGACGCCTGATCCCCCGACGTCCCGCGCGGCACAATGGTACGCACGGTACTGACGGGCGGCGGCGGCGGGGACGGCGGTTCTCCGCGGATTTCCCGCCGGGCCGGGCCCCGCGGCCGCCGGACGGGCGCGGCGGGCGGCCCGCGCCGTGCGGGTCGCGTCGCCCGGGTTGCGTCCGCCCGACCGATCGCCGATGCTGCGCGGCCCCTTACCCAACGGAGCACCATGTTCGACGCGATGAAGAACCTCGGCAACCTCGGCGGCCTGATGGCGAAGGCCAAAGAGATGGGCACGAAAATGAAGACCGTCCAGGAGGAACTCGCCAAGAAGCAGGTCTCGGCCGACGCCGGCGCGGGCATGGTCGAGGCGACGGTCAACGGCCGGCTGGAACTGCTGAAGATCCGCATCGACAAGTCGAGGATCGACCCGGCCGACACCGACATGCTCGAGGACGTGATCGTCGCGTCGGTAAACGCCGCCCAGGCGAAGGCGGCCGTCATGATGAAGGCCGAGATGGAGAAGGCGATGAACGAGATGGGCCTCCCGCCCGGGATGCTGCCGCCGGGCTTCGGGTCGTGAGGGCCGTCGGCTCCGCCGCGGAAACGGGTGAACCGCGGATTCCGCAGATGACGCAGATGTGAGGCGACGGAGTAGGCGGTCCGTGTGCCGTTCGTCGATCCGTTGAGATCATTTGCGCGTCGCAATCAGAGTGGTCGTCCGAAGTTTGAGTGCGTCGGATCGAAACGGTGGGATTTTCGAGGGACCGCGGGGCTTCCGCCCCGCGCTATGAGGCGACGTCGCGGACGTTTCACGGGCGCGGGCACAACGCGCTGCTCCGGCAGCGGTAAGTGCTGCGGAGTCGGTGGGGGTCACTCTCGCCCGAGGTTGGCCGGTCGACTCGGTCCGATCCATCCAGTCGAGGGAACCCTTCTATGCCGATCGTCGCCATTCGCCACCGTCGTGCAGCGCTCATCCTGCCCTGGGCCATCGCCGCCGCAATCGCGGTGACGGGCTGCGCGAAGGGGAAGCAGGATCACGACCACGACCACGACCACGACGGCCACCGGCACGACGTCGAGGGCGGCGCGCACGCCCACGTCCACGGCGCCGACGGGCGCGTCGTCTACCTCCAGCGCGAGGCGCAGGCGGCGGGTTTGGCCAAGGCGGCGGCGGAAATGGCGGGGGCGGCCGAGGCGTTCCTCGCGTCGCTCCAGCCCGACCAGCGCGGGCAGGCGGCGTTCGAACTGAGCGACGACGAGCGGCAGAGCTGGAACTTCGTGCCGATGGACCGCAAGGGCCTGCCGCTCAAGGCAATGACGCCGCAGCAGCGCGACCTGGCGCACGCGCTGCTGAAGTCGGGCCTCAGCACCAAGGGGTTCGTGTCGGCGACCTCAATCATGAGCCTCGAGACGATCCTGGCCGACATCGAGAAGAACCCGCGCCGCCGCGACCCCGAGCGGTACTTCGTCGCCGTCTTCGGCAAGCCCGAGGCGAGCGGCACCTGGGGCTGGCGGTTCGAGGGGCACCACCTGTCGCTCAACTTCACGCTCGTCAACGGCCAGGCGATCAGCGGCAGCCCCGCGTTCCTCGGCAGCAATCCCGGCCAGGTGCGCCAGGGCGACCGCAAGGGCACCCGCGTGCTCGCCGACGAGGAAGACCGCGGCCGGGAGTTCGTGATGTCGCTGTCGGACGAACAGAAGAAGACGGCGATCCTGCCGGGCCCCGCGCCGAAGGAAGTCCTGACCGGCAACAGCCGCAAGGCCGACATCGGCGAGGCGAAGGGCATCGCGTACGGCGACCTCAAGTCGGAACAGCAGCAGGCACTGCTCGCCATGATCGGCCACTACGCCGGCCGCCTGCGCGAGGAGATGGCCGCCCACGACCTCGACGCGATCAAGGCCGCCGGCCTCGACAAGCTGCGGTTCGCGTGGATGGGCTCGACCGACCCGGGCCAGGGCCACTACTACCGCATCCACGGCCCGACGTTCCTCGTCGAGTACGACAACACGCAGGACAACGCCAACCACGTCCACACCGTCTGGCGCGACCTGTCCGGCCGCGACTTCGGCGTCGACCCGCTCAAGGCCCACTACGATCAACACACCGGCGACAAGGCCCACGGGCACGATCAGTGAAGGGATCAGTCTCCCGGGCGTGATCAGCGCACCGTCGTTCACCCGGCGGCCGATGACGCTTCGTCCGCAGCGTAGTGGCGATGCCTGCGTCGCGCCCGACGCGCAGCGTCGAGTCTTTTCGCAGAACAGACTTGTGGCTGCGCCACAACCGCGACGCAGGCGTCGCCACTACGGGCGAGCCGTCGGAGCGACTTCCACCGACCGTGATCATTAGTTCAGTTCTACGCTTGCGGTACGGAGGTACTCCTCGGACAATCCTGCCGTGCGACCCATCCTCATATGCTGGTGAGCTTTGGCCTTCACGCGCCTGTAGCTCAACTGGCAGAGCAGCGGATTTATATCCCGTCGCCGCGAGGCACGCCCCGGATAAGGGGCTGGTTGTGGGTTCGAGTCCCACCAGGCGCATACCCGATTAACAGCTTCTACAAGTACCGGTCTGCGAGAAATGTCATCCTGAGCGCAGCGAAGGATCTCCCGCGGTTCTCGCGAAGACCGCGAGAGATCCTTCGCTGCGCTCAGGATGACACGCTCCCGCGAACCAGTACTTTTAGAAGCGCTAAAAGGCTGCCCCATGGCCCCGGCATTTGGGCAAATACCCGCGGCGCGGTAGGTTGAGGCGGTGACGGTTGAGTCGCCCCGAAAAGTCTCCCCCCTGCTAGCCGGCGTGCTGCTCGAGATAGGACTAGAAAACCTCTGAAAAACACTCACAATAAAAGAAAGCGAAAAAACAAGACAA
>JAUJNJ010000105.1 GCA_030448225.1 Phycisphaerae bacterium | reverse complement strand
CGATACGGCGCTCGTGACCCGGAACGCGCTCGCGAGTGGACAGTCCGGCGCCCGCTGGACGATTGCCGGCATCTCGAGCGGCTGCCTGGTTCACGCAGTCGCCTCGGCACTCGGCTTGTCCGCGCTCCTCGCCACCTCGGCAGAGGCGTACGACGCGGTGAAGCTTGCGGGCGGAGCCTACCTGGTCTGGATTGGCGTGCAGTCGATTCGCGCCTCCGCGCGCGCCGAGCCCCTGGCCCGCTCCAGCACGCCGCACGGAACGCCTGCGGGAACGTCGCGCGAGGTGCACATCACCGCCTGGATGCAGGGCTTCCTCACCAACGTGCTCAACCCCAAGGTTGCACTGTTCTACCTGACGCTCCTGCCGCAGTTCATCCCGGAGGACGCACCGGTGCTGCGTGCGTCCCTCCTGCTTGCGGCGGTCCACATCCTGTTGGGGGTTGCATGGCTATCCCTGTACGCGCGGTTCGTGCACCGGGTGCGCGGCGCGCTCTCGCGACCTTCCGTGAAGGCATGGCTCGAGCGACTCACCGGGGGCGTTTTCGTGCTGCTCGGAGCACGCCTGGCCTGGGGGCGGCGGGGCGGGCGAAGCTCGTGCGGGATTACAGCCATGAACGTTTCGCCGAGCGGTTCGAAGCAGCGGTTCAAGCCCTCGTCGCCGGCGACGGTGTCGGCGGCCCACGCGGGGCCGAGGCCGGCGGCGGCGGCGAGCGCGTCGTCGTCAAACCGGGCGCCGATCGTGCCGTCCGCGCAGCCGAAGGCGGTTGACCTCATGCCGCAAGCGATCCCCTACTACCCGCCCGCCTCCGGCACGCGCCTGCCGGAGCAGACGGTCTCGCTCGACCCGCTGCCGCTGGCCGAGCCGCGCACGACGCACGTCGCGCGGTGGCTGGCGTTCCTCGGGTTCGTCCTGGCCGGCTACGCGATCATGGGCCGCGGGTTCGCCTACCTCGGCAAGTCGCCGCTGTTCATCGGCGAGGCGACGCTGATGCTCGGCGTGTTCGTGTTCTCGATCACCCGCGGCTCGACGCAGGTCTTCGGCCTGAAGCAGTTCCCGCTGCTGATCCTGCTGATGCTCTGGGGCCTGTGCCGCACGGTCCCGTTCATCCCCGAGTACGGCCTGTTCTCGCTCCGCGACGCCGTCACCTGGGGCTACGCGATGTTCGCGATCGTCGTCGCCGGACTGCTGCTGGCCGAGCCGCACCGCCTGCCGCGGCTGATGTGGCACTACCGCAACTTCGCGCTGATCTTCCTCGTGGCGGTCCCGGTGCTGATCCTCGTCAAGGGGATCTTCCGCGGCGCGCTGCCGGACGTCCCGGGCACGACCGTCAGCATCTTCGCGCCGCGCCGCGGCAACACGATGGTCCACATGGCCGCCGTCTGCGCGCTGGTCATCGCCGGCTTCGCCCACCGCCGCACGCTGGCGGTCGCGGTGATCAGCATCCCGTTCATGACGCTGTTCGCCTCGAACCGCGCCGGCATCCTCTCGTTCTGCGCCGCCGTCGGCATGGCCACGGTCCTGACGCGCATCAACAAGAAGTCGGTCAACCTCTGGGGCAGCATCGTGGTGATCATCATCATCACCGGCGTGGTCGGCGTGAACGCGACCCTGCCCGGCCGCAACCAGTCGATCGGGCTGGAACAACTGACCGACAAGATGCTCGGCATCGTCGGCATGTCGAACAACACGCGCTACACCAACAGCGCCGACTGGCGCCTCAACTGGTGGGGCGACATCGTCAACTACACCGTCCACGGGTCGCACTTCTGGGGCGGCAAGGGGTTCGGCGTGAACCTCGCCGACGACGACGGCTACCAGGTCGAGGAGGAGAGCGAGCTGCGCAGCCCGCACAGCATCCACTTCAACATGCTCGCCCGCATGGGCGTGCCCGGCGCGGTCCTGTGGGTCGCGCTGCAGCTCGGCTGGGCCCTGCCCGTGTTCCGGCGATACCTGCGCTGCCAGCGGCACGGCGACGTGCGCTGGGCGGGCCTGTTCCTCGTGCTGTTCACCTACTGGGTCGGCACGATGGTCAACTCCTCGTTCGACGTCGACCTCGAGGGCCCGATGGGCGGCATCTGGTTCTGGAGCGTGTTCGGCATCGGCCTGGCCGCGCTCCGGATCCACACGCGCTACCCGCAGGTGATGTACCAAGACCCCGACTGGGACCGCCACGAGCGCGACCAGCAGCGCCCGGCGTCGCGCTCCGCCTGGTACCGCCAGATGGCGGCGTACAACTGGCAGCAGAACCGCGCCCTGCCCGCGCCCGCGCCGGCGCCCGCGCCGCGGCGATAGCCCGAGGCGAGGGCGAGGGCGGGACCCGTGTCGGCATCGCAGTGCTCCGGCTCGTCCCCCTTTTAGCCGCAGGCCCGAAGGGCCCGCCGTCCGCTATGCCGATAGGTTGAGAGCGTGCGGAGCCGCGCGTCGGGCGCGACGTGATCAACTTCCCCCGCGCCCCCAACCGTTCAGCAGGACCCAAGCACCGTGAAGATCCTCGTCGCCCACAACCATTACCAGCAGCCCGGCGGCGAGGACGAGAGCTTTGCCGCCGAGGTCGCGGCCCTGCGCGAGGCGGGGGTGGACGTCACGACCCACGCGGTCCACAACGACGCGATCAACTCCATGAGCAAGCTCACCGTCGCCCGCAAGACGGTGTGGAACCGCGACAGCTACCGCGAGATCGGCGACATCATCCGCCGGGTGCGGCCGGACGTCGCGCACTTCCAGAACACGTTCCCGCTCATCTCGCCCGCCGCCTATTACGCCGCCAAGGCCGAGGGCGTGCCGGTCGTGCAGCACCTGCGGAACTACCGCCTGATCTGCCCCGGCGCGGTGCTGTTCCGCGACGGCAAGATCTGCGAGGAATGCCTCAACAAGACGGTCCCGGTCGGCTGCATCGCCAAGGGGTGCTACCGCGGCAGCCCCGCGGCCACCGCCACCGTGGCGGCGATGCTCGCGTTTCATCGCGCGCGGGGGACGTACGACCGGATGGTCGACCTGTACGTGTCGCTCACCGAGTTCGCGCGCCAGAAGTACATCCAGGGCGGGTTCGCGGCGGAGAAGATCGTCGTCAAGCCGAACTTCGTCACCCCCGACCCCGGCCCCGGTCCCGGCCCCGCGCCGGGCGGCGAGCGGTTCGCGGTGTTCCTCGGCCGGCTGTCGCCCGAGAAGGGCGTGGGCACGATGATCCGCGCGTGGGAGGAGTTCGGCCTCGCGGGCGAGATCGGCCTGAAGGTGATCGGCAGCGGCCCGGTCGCGCACGAGGTGGAGGCGGCGGCGGGGCGGACGGCGGGCATCGAGTACGTCGGCCGCCGGCCCCCGCGCGAGGCGTACGAGATCGTCGGCCGGGCGTCGGTGCTGCTGCTCCCCTCGGAGTGGTACGAGCCGGTCGGCCGCGTCGCGGTCGAGGCGTTCGCCAAGGGCACGCCGGTGATCGCCTGCGACCTCGGCGCGATGCCCGAGCTCATCGACGACGGCCGCACCGGCCTGCTGTTCAAGCCCGGCGACCCGCTCGACCTCGCGATGAAGGTGCGACAACTGCTCGCCGACCCCGCGCGACTGGCGGCGATGCGCGCCGAGGTTCGCCGCGAGTTCGAGGCGAAGTACACCGCCCGGCAGAACGTGCGCCAACTGCTCGACATCTACCAGCGCGTGATCGACGCCAACGGCGTCCCCACGCCCGCCGCCCACCCGCCCGCGGCCCCGGCCGCCGGCACGCACGCCTCCTAAACGCAACGCAGCGACCGCGATCGCGCGATCGCGCTTTTCTGCGGCAGGTCCGCGACGCTCCCTGACGCGCAGAACCTGCGGCAGACGCCGGTCTTTCTGTCGCGGCATCGCCCGGCGCGTCTTCCCCAAATTCCCACAATTTGTTTGACACGTTATCGGACGCGTCGGTAGATTGCCCCGACGTTCGGGGCATAGCCACAGCGGTGCGGTTCGCACCCAGTTTTCTGCGGACCTCCGGACTTTCTCCGAGGCGATACGCGGGCGCGAGCCTCGGGTACGTCAGCGGGGTTCCTCGGCGTTCACGGCGAGTGGGGGCGGCCGGAGTTTTCGCTCCAAGGTTACCGACAGTGTAAGTGCGACGGCGCGGCTTCGACGGCTCCGCCCCATCACCGGGCAGCCGACGGCAAATGCGGCGGTTCCGGGCGAGTACGACAATGCGTTGAACTGGAACGCGGCGCGGGCGTAGCGGTTATCGACGAAACAAACGATTGCGGCCGACACGAGGCGGGTGTCGGGCGGCGCGGTGGCGGGTGACGCAAGGCGGCGTCGACGCACACGCGGGCATGCGGGTAGGCGTTCTTCCACACACCTTAGATTTAGGCACCCGGTCTGACGACCCGGCCCCGCCCCGCTCGGCGGCGCCCGGGCTCGCGACCTACGGAGGACGGAATGTCCAAGCGGTTCAA
The DNA here is from genome assembly GCA_030448225.1 of Phycisphaerae bacterium. Next base: position 15,579 of record JAUJNJ010000105.1, on the reverse strand, counting down.
GGACTCCCGGCACGTGAACGGCCAACCGGCCCGTTCGTCCAAGGCACGATCCGTCCCCCGCGGTGGCACGCTTAACCCCCTGGCCGGCGCGGTCCGCCGGCTCCAGTTCGCGCTCGAGCCGCTCGAGGGCCGGCGCCTGATGTCCGCCACGTCGAGCATCTTCGACCGCTTCGGCGGCGACCTCGACGTCGTGCCGCCGGCCGCCCCGGTCCAAGCCCCCCCGGTCGCGCCGCCGACGACGATCATCGACAAGGGCGCCGCGCCGACCACGCCCCCCACCACCGACAAGGGTGGCACCCCGACCACCCCGACTCCCGACAAGGGCGGCACCCCGACCGGCGGCAAGGGCGGCGGCGGCGGCGGCACGGCGGCCCCCACGCCGAGCCCCACGCACGGCCGGCCCGGCGGCCAGGCCGACCCGATCGGCGGCGGCGGCGGCACGGCCCGCCCCGGCGACTCGGCGGACGCGATCGACCTCCGATTCCTCATCGTCGACATCGACACCGACGCGACGATCGTCGAGATGTGGGACGGCATGGTCCTCGACCTCGCCGAACTCCCCACCCGCCGCGCGTCGCGATCATCGTCGAGGCCGGCTCGAGCGTCGACGCCATCCAGTTCGGCCTCGACGGCATCGCCAACTTCCGCCTCGAGCGGGCCCACAACTTCTCGCTCGGCGGCGACAACCCCGGCGCCGGCTACCGCCCCAACGCCTACATCCCGGGCCTGGGCAGCCACGAGATCATCGCCACCCCGTTCCTCGCCGGCGGCCGCGGTCGCGCCGGAGAAGATCGGCTTCACGCTCGTCGACAGCAACTACGACGGCAGCGCGCCGCCCCATGTTCCCCGGCGTCGGCGCCCCGCCCGATCCCGCGCCCGACGATCCCGAGGGTGTAGAAGCCCGACCCCAAGCCCGTCTGGGTGCCGCTGGCCGAGCCGACCAACTCGCCCGGCAACGCCGCCGAGCGTCGGCCTGCTCGCCAGCCGCCGAGGGCACGGTCGCCGGCCCCGGCTACTTCGTGTTCCGCGCCAACGCCGCCGACGTCGACAGCGGGATCCGCGCGGTCGAACTCCTCGTCAACGGCCAGGTGATCGACGGCACGACCGACGCCCTTTATGTTCGCCTGGTCCGACGTGCCCGCCGGCAGCTACCAGGTGCAGGCCAAGGCCTACGACACCCGCGGCGGGGTCGCCACCTCGACGCCGGTCACGATCAACGTCGTCGGGGCGCGGCCCAGGGCAACGCGATCGTCGTCAACCCCGGCGAGAGCATCCAGGCCGCCGCGAACCGCGCGCAGCCCGGCGACACCGTCGTCGTCCGCCCCGGCACCTACTACGAGTCGGTCCAGGTCTCCAATGACGGCACGAGCGACCGCCCGATCACGTTCCACTTCGAGCCCGGCTCGGTGCTCGACGCCAGCGGCCGCACGTCGGCGTTCGTCGCCAACGGCAGCGGTGGGTCATCGTCAAGGGCCTGACCGTCGACGGCCGACAACCTCAAGCAGGGCCAGAACGCCGCCGTCATCACCGGCGACCACTGGCGCCTCGAGGACGTGGCGGTCCGCAACGTCCTGAACACCGGCATCGGCGTCAAGGGCTTCGGCGTCACGCTGCTCCGCGCGGTCGCCGAGGACAACGGCCAGAACGGCATCAGCTCGCCCGGCGGCGACTTCGTCCTGATGAAGGACTCGGTCATCCGCAACAACAACCTCGACGAGCACAACCCCGCCAGCGAGGGCGGCGGCGGCGGCAAGTGGGCCCGCACCGACACGGTCTACATCACCGGCCTCGACACCAGCCGCGAACATCGGGCCGGGCATCTGGTTCGACATCAACAACACGAACTTCGTGATCAGCCAGTCCGTCGCCCACAACAACCGCGGCCTGCGGTACCTGTGGGAGGGCCCCGGCTTCATGACCGAGATCAACCAGGGCCCCGGCAAGGTCGAGTACAGCCTCACCTACGACAACGCCGGCGCGGGCGTGCAGATCTGCGAGACCGAGGACCTGACGGTCATCGGCAACGTGATCGTCAACGACACGATCGAGATGCGGAACCTGCTCCGCGACGACGGCGACTGGAAGCTCGAGGACCTCAACGTCGTCGGCAACCTGTTCAAGAACGGCTACGTCGACACCTCGCAGGCCGGCCTGCGGTGGAACAACGACCGCGCCGGCCGAGTGGCGTCTCAACATCAACAGCAACGACTACGACAACGACGGCGGCCTGCAGCTGTTCCGCTGGTCGGGTCGCAACCTCAAGACGATCGCGGAGGTCCGCGCACTCGGCTTCGAGAGCGAAGGCCGGGTCATCTAGTCGTCGGGCGACGACGCCCGCCCGTCCTGATCTGACGTCAGACCCACAACCCACGGGCCCGCAGCACCCAGTCGCGGGCCCCGTTCTTATTTACAACCCACCCCCGTTAGACAGCGGCGTGGCCACCTCCGGTGGCCACGCGAGTCCATCCCGAGCAGCAGAAGCAGGGAGCGCTCCTGCGCCGGATCGCGAACTCCGACGCGGGAGTTCGCACCTCTCGCGCACCCATTCGTGCCTCGGTCCGCGACGGCGGCGCTTCCGCGCCCGCGCTCCCGCGACCGGCGCGGGTCGCCCGCGGGTTATCGCCCCTGCGGTCGCTCCGTTCCGATAACAAAGTGCGTCGCCGGGCTGTCGCGCCCGGGCCGCGCCGCACCCGCCGATAAAATTCCCCCCGCTTACGCTGGCGGCGCTTGCCCAGCCGGCGCAGCCGGAACAGCTTCCACGTCACGCGCGTCGCGGCGGTTTCTATGGGACGTGGCGCCCGCCGAATCCAATCGATTCCCTCAGAGTCAAATCGATCCCGACGATTCCATGTCCGTCCGGAGGCATCGGCGTGTTGTGTACGCCGGCCCGTCGGGCGGTTCGACCGCGGTGTGTGAGCGGCGCCTCAGGGCGCTCCCACGGATCGCTTCCCGCCGCCCGACGAGATCGTGTGGGGTCCCGGACGGACACACAGTCCTCGGCGCGCGTCGCCCTCGCCAGACGGCGGCCGCGCACAGACCAGACGGAGGGAAGAGCCATGAAGAATACGAACCAGCGATCGTACCGTCGCGTTGCCAACGAGCAGCGTGGTGAATTCGCGGGGAACCTGATCAACAACGCCCGCCGCCGGGCGCAGCTCGAGCAGGCCGTCAGCGGCACGTTCGGGCAGGGCCTCGAGACGCTCGAGGGCCGCAGCCTGATGTCCGCCACGCCGCTGGCCGACGCGGCCGTCGTCACCGCCGACGCCGGCTCGAGCCCGCGGGTGATGCCCGCCGAGACGCTCGACGTGCAGTTCGACTACGCCGTCGCCGGCGCCTCGAACGTCGCCGAGCGGCTCCAGGCCAAGGCCGACCGGCTCGAGGCCAAGGCCGAGCAGCTCGAGGCCAAGGCGGAGAAGCTCGCGGCGAAGAACGATAAGAAGGACGATGCCGACGACGCCGACGACAAGGGCGGCAAGTCCGACAAGCAGGAGGCCCGCGCCGAGAAGCGCGCCGAGCGCAAGGCGATGAAGGAGGAGCGCGCCGAGGCCCGCCAGGAGAAGAAGGCCGAGCGCGCCGACAAGGGCGGCCCGGCGAAGGCGCCCCGGGCCCCCAAGCCGACGGTCGAGGGGACCACGGTCACCGGCCTGACGCTCGTCAACGCCCGCACCGAGAAGGACGTCGTCGCCCTGAGCGACGGGCAGGTCGTCGACCTGGCCAAGGTCGGCACGAAGTACCTCAGCGTCCGCGCCGACGCCGGCACCGACACCGAGAGCGTGACGTTCGAGCTCGACGGCAATAAGATCAAGACCGACAGCAAGGGCAACTTCGCCCTCCGCGGCGGCGAGGGCCGCAACTACCGCGGCTGGCGCGCCCGCCTCGGCGACCACACGCTCGTCGTCACCCCGCACGCCAAGAACGGCGGCCGCGGCGAGGACGGCCAGGCCGTGACGGTGAACTTCAAGGTCGTCAACAGCAAGGGCTTCCAGAGCAACCCGACCCCGGTCGAGGGCCCGGACGACAACAACGGCGGCGGCGGCGACACGCAGACCCCGCCCCCGGTCACCAACACCCCGGACCCGGTGGCCCCGCCCCCGTCCGCGCCGGTGACCCCGCCGGACAACGAAACGCCCAAGCCGACGCCGACGAAGCCGGACAATGACAACGGCGGCAAGGGCGACAACGGCGGCAAGGGCAACGGCGGCGGCTCCACGCCGCGCCCGCTGCCCCCGGTCGGCCAGACGCCGGCGGACACGAACGGCGTGAACGACGCGATCGACGTCAGCATGGAGAACTTCAGCGGCACCGTCACGCGGGCCGAGGACGCGGGCCACTTCCCGCTGAAGGTCAACGCCAGCGGCGCGAACATCAAGCGCGTCGAGTTCTACGCCAACGGCGAGCTGATCGGGCGCGGCCGACGCCAAGCCGTACATGATCGGCTGGTCGAACGTGCCCAAGGGCAGCTACCAGGTGACCGCCAAGGCGATCGACGACAAGGGCGGGTACAAGGTCAGCAAGGCCGTCACGTTCAACATCGTGGAGAACAAGGGCGGGCAGACGATCACCGTCACGCCGGGCCAGAGCATCCAGACGCGGCCGACCGGGCCAAGCCCGGGGACACCGTGTTCGTCACGGCCGGCACCTACAAGCAGAAGGTGGAGGTGACCAAGAGCGGCACCGAGGCCGCGCCGATCACGTTCGTGTTCGAGGACGGGGCGGTCATCGACGCCTCGCGGGAGAGCGTGGCGTTCGTGGCCGAGGGCGGCAAGCACATCGTCGTCAAGGGCCTGAACGTCCGCGGGTGCGAGAACGAGAAGCAGGGCCAGAACGCCGCCGTCCGCACCGGCGACTACTGGACGATGGAGGACGTGGTCGTCGAGAAGGTCAAGATGACCGGCATCGGCGTCAAGGGCGAGTACGTCACGCTGATCCGCTGCACGGCCAAGGACAACGGCCAGAACGGCATCAGCTCGCCCGGCGGCGACGAGGTGCTGATGGTCGACTGCGTCAGCCGGCACAACAACGTCAACAAGCACAACCCCGCCAGCGAGGGCGGCGGCGGCAAGTGGGCCCGCACGAACAACGTGTTCATCACCGGTCTGGAGACCAGCGAGAACATCGGGCCCGGCATCTGGTTCGACATCAACAACACGAACTTCGTGATCACGAACTCGGTCGCGCACCACAACGTGAGCCGCGACGCGGGCCGGGACTGGCAGGGCCCCGGGTTCATGACCGAGATCAACCAAGGCCCGGTGCGGTTCGAGAACAACCTCACCTACGACAACGACGGCGCGGGCATCCAGATCTGCGAGACCGAGGACATGGTGGTCAAGAACAACACCTTGATCAACGACATCATCGAGCGCGCAACCTGCTCCGCGACGACGGCGACTGGAAGCTCGAGGACGTGCACATCATCGATAACGCCATCAAGAATGGCTTCATCGATACCTCGCCGGCCGGCGTGAAGTTCACCAGCAGCTCGCGTGAAGCTGAAGCTGACCTTCGACCGCAACACGTTCGACAACGACAGCGGCGACACCCTGTACCGCTGGGGCGGCAAGAGCCTCAAGTCGCTCGACGACGTCCGCGAGGAGCTCGGCCTAGAGAAGAACGGCAAGACGGGCACGATCCAGACGCCCGCCCGCGCCGCCTAACTCCCGACGGCCCTTCCGTAGGACTGTGTGTGTCAACAGCAACGCCCCCGGCGCCTCAGAGCGCCGGGGGCGTTGGCGTTGTCGAAGAGAACCTCGCGTACGTCCTAGCCGGTTGTAGCGGGGCGACTAAAGACCCGCGTCATCCCGAGGATCGACAGCGACGAGGATCTCGATGACGGCGGCCGTCGATAGTTTACATGCTCGAGATCCCTCCGGTCGCTACCGCTCCCGTCGGGATGACGCGATTGGCGCGCCGGCCGCCGACGACGGGCAGCCGCGTGACCGACTACCGCGCCCGCGAGGCCAGGCGCGGCACAGCACCCCGACCGCGCGCGCGGCCGACGCGGGGATCGGGAGCGTGACCTTCAGCGCGCTGCGGTTCCACCCGAGCAGGTGCTTGTAGTACTCCGCCGACGTCGTCTTGGCCGCCGTCAGCACCTCGACGCGGAGCGACAGGCCCGGCTCCTCCGGCACGCCGTAGAGCATCGTGTCGCCGTCGACGCTGACCGGGCCGTGCAGCGCGCCGCGGGACGGCGTCGTCCAGCGTGTCGCCGACGTAGACCGACAGCGTGCCGTCGCGCGTCCTCGAGCGCGAACAGCTGCCGGCGGTACTTGCCGTCGGCCGTGAAGAAGCGGACCGGCGCGCTGGCCGGTCAGCTGAACCGCGGCCGGCGACAGGTTCGCCAGCCGCCGCCGCCAGCCGCTTCCACAGCCGCGCGTGCTCCGGCGTCGACTCCGCGTCGCACAGCGCGACGTGCCGCTCGGCCGCCTGGCGGTCCTTGCCGCCGAGCCGCGACAGGAACGCGTCGTACGCCCGCGGCGCCCCGGCGGACGTGCCGGGGTCGGTGAAGTCGCTCGAAGCGCGGGGTCAGGGTCGTCACCGTCGTCGCCATCGTGGTGGCCATGTAGTCCAATCGAAGTAAACAATCGTCCGCGCCCCCGACCCGCCGGGGCGCGTCATCACCGTCCGCGGTGCGGGCCGGCCCGTTGCCGTCCGCACGTGTGTCGTATTTCGTCGTCTTCGTCGTCGTCGTCGAAAGATCCGAGGCGTCTCGCCGGCGCGCAAGGGCGGCCGGGCGAAGCGGGCCGACCCCGCGGCTCACGGGCGGGAAGAGCGGGAAAGGCGGGCGGCGTGCGATCGTGCCGCCCCGGGTCGACCGGAGCATTATACGGCGGCCGCACCGCTGTATACGACAAACGTCTCGCCCCGCGCGCGGACGCGTGGACGCGTGGACGCGCGCGCGTGCGTGCGGAGGGTTGCGGAGCCCCCGGGCCCGCCGGGCGACCCACGCGGGAAGTCCCGATCCAGGCACCCGCCCGGCCGCGCCCGCGCCGGCGTCCGCGCCGGCTGTGAAACACGCCGGAGGCGGCGGCGGGGGCGCGATTATCGGCGTCGCGCGCGTCTGGACGTTCGGCCGCAAATCCCCTAAAATGCGGCCGGTAAGTTCGACGAAGGAGATCGTCCCGGGACCGTAACCGTCTGTTCGGCGGGTCTGCACCGACCCTCTCTGTCGCCCTCCTACCTTCCCGGCCGGAACGTCGGCCTCTTTCGGAGTCGCCGGAAAGTAAAAAACGGCAGACACGCAAGCCCAGCGACAGGAGATTCTAAATGGGCAGCAAGCTTTACGTCGGGAACCTGAGCTACAACACCACCAGCTCGGACCTCGAACAACTGTTTTCCCAGCACGGCAGCGTCCAGTCGGCCGAGGTCATCGCCGATCGCGATTCCGGTCGCAGCAAGGGCTTCGGGTTCGTCCAGATGGGCTCCGACGACGAGGCCCAGGCGGCCGTCGCGCGCTGAACGGCCAGGAGGTCGACGGCCGCACCCTCACCGTCAACGAGGCCAAGCCCTGGAAGACCGCCCGCGCGGCGGCGGCGGCGGCGGGTACGGCGGCGGCGGCGGGGGCCGCAGCGGGGCGGCGGCGGCTACGGCGGCGGCGGCGGGGCCGCAGCGGCGGGGGCGGCGGCTACGGCGGCGGCGGGGGCGGCCGCGGTGGCTCCGGCGGCGGCGGCGGCGGCGGCCGCCGCGACCGCTACTAACCGGCACGAGCCAACGGGCAGGGCCGCCTCACCGCGGCCCCTGCTCTTTTTCCGAAGCCGCGTTTCACGCACCGCCGTCGCAACCGCCCGCGCGCGACGGCGAACCGGTGGCGCGGCGTCGGCGATGTCCGGTCAATGTTGATCGCCACGAGTCACCGCGGTGGACGCCGCAGCGGCGAGAACCGCGGCACGGCGAGCAGGCGGACGACGACGACGACGGCGAAGCCACAGGCGGTTCAGGTCAACGCGACGCGCTGCCGCAGACCGCGACGGCCGCAGCGGCCGGGAGGCCTGACCTGATCGCGGATAGACCTGATCAGGTCCCGGCGCCGCCGCGTGCGACGGTCAACCCGCCACGCGGCCGGCGAGAGTAAAACGCGAGTCGGTGCGACGAGTCTATCCGCCCGCGAACCTGTCGCACGCACCCGCGTGCGAGCGAGGTGCGAAGCGTCGCGACGACGGCGGCGGCAACGAAACGAGCGGGCGACGTGGGGTGGCGGGTCCACCTCGGGTAACGCGAAGGCGAGGATCGTATGAGCAGGTCGGACGCGAAGGAGTTGGAAACGTTCCTCTCCGCCCTGGCGGCTAAGGACCGCCTCAACGTCGAGCGGCACCTGGCGACGATCGACGCCGAGCCCTCGCCGACGCACGGCAAGCTCTGGCGGCAGATCGCGCTGACGACGCGGCAAGCCGCGCCGCACGCCGCCCAGACGATCGGCCAGCACGTCGTGCAGTACTTCATCGCCGACGGCAAGTACCGCATGCAGGTCTTCGCCCTGGAGGACCAGCACGACGGGCAGATCTTCGTCTACGTCCCCGACGTCATCGCCGACCGGACGGGCGCGCCAAGCTGCTCGGCAAGCCGGTGGCGTCGGAGGTCGAGGACGGGCCGATGCAGTACCTGATCGTCGGCAAGAAGAACGAGTCGCTCGTGATCGACCTGCTCGACGCGGCGAACACGCCCGAGCCGCCGAATCATTTCAAGAACATGCTCGGCTGGAACCGCAAGGCCCTGCGCGTGACGATCCCCACCGCCGCCGCCGCCGCCCAGGCCGCCGCGCTCGTGTCGCTGGCGACGCTGGCGAGCAAGCAGTGGGCGGCGAAGGCCTCGGCCTAGCCGTCGGCGCGCGCCCGTCGCGCACCCCATCGATCAGCTTCGGGTCCAGCGGCGTGGCCACCTCTGGTGGCCACGACAGCAGGCCCCCATTGCTCCGGGATCACCACGACCGACACCGGACGCCCCACCGGTCCGTGCAAGAATTGCCCGAGCCTCGTCCTCCCTCTCCCGGTTCGCGCCCTAGGAAATGTCGATCACTCCTTTGGCAAGTTGATCTTCCCGTGCCGGCGCGGCCCGTTCCCCGGCCGCTAACCCGCTAGCGGCTTCGTCATCTACAGCCCCATCCCCGACGCGCCGATTGCCCGAAACTCCCGCGCTCCCGCCTCCCCGCGCTCCCGCGCTCCTCCCGCTCGCCCGCCCGGAACTTCCGCGCGCGTCCGTCCGAAAACGTTACCTCTCACAGATGACGGGAAGGACGCGGTGGCGGTGAGCAGAGCCGACGACGACCACGACGTGGACGAGGCCGTGCTGGTCGTCCGCAGCCGCAACGGCGAGCGGGCGGCCTACGAGCAGCTCGTCCGGCGGACGCGCGGCTGGTCTTCTCGCGCGCGTCTACCTCGACACCGGCGACAAGCACCGCGCGAAGACCGTGCAGGAGACGTTCCTGCAAGCGTGGCGGTCCATCGGACAGGTGACCGAGCCGGCCGGGTTCCGCACGTGGCTGTTGACGATCGCCCGCACGGTCACGCTCGACGCGGTCCGACGCGACGGCCGCAAGAAACGGCGCGGGCCGCCGGCGCGAAACGCCCGACGCCGCCGCCGCCGCGCTGACCGACGCCGGCCCGGGCCCGCGCGAGGCGGCCGAGCGCGCGAGGAGGGCCGCCGCCGCGTCCGCGCGCGATGCTGCGGTCGCTCCTCGAGGAGTACGGCCTGCCGCTCACGCGGCCGCTACATCGCCGGCGCCGACTACGACACGATCGGCCGCCAACTCGGCCTCACCAACGGCTTCGCTCCGCGGCCTGCTGAACCGCGGCATGACGCGACTGAGGGAGATGATGAAGGAGGAGGAGGCAGGGGAGTAGGCGGGGGGAGAATTCAGGAGTCAGGAGTCAGGAGTCAGGAGTCAGTAATTTCAACTCGGAGCCGGGAGTCAAAGATCATCAGCCACATTCAGCCGTTCGCCGCTGCCTCCTGACTACTGCCTACTGCTCCTGACTCCTGACTCCTGGCCCCTGACCCCTGACCTGACCCCGGCCCGTTCCGCACCGAGAACCGCCATGACGTCTTCCACGTTCGACCATCTCGACTTCCTCCAGCGGATCGACGCCTACCTCGCCGGCGGACTGGACGCATCCGAACGCCGCGTTCGACGCCCACGCCGGCTCCTGTCCCACCTGCGCCGCGGCCCTGGCCGAGGCACGAGCATCCGACATGGCACTCAACACGCTCTTCGCCAAGCGCCGCCCCGCGTCCGACTTCGAGGACCGACTCGTCAGCAGCCCGCGCCACGCCGCGGCCGGCGGCGGCGCGCGCGGCTGCGGATGCCGACGGTCCACCCGCTCGTCCGCCGCGCCGCCGTCGGCGTCGCCGCCGCCATCCTGCTCGGCGGGTTCGGCTACGTCGCCCAGCGCGCGATTGACGAGGGCGGCCTGCCCGACCCGGCCGCGCAGAGTCAGTGGGCGTACCAGGAACCCGGCGCCACGGCGATGAGCAGGAACGACCGCTTCAGCTACGGCATTGCGGGCAGTGCCGCTCCGGCAGCCGGTGCCGGGGTTGGCCGACCCCCAGACGCCGGGAGTCGGGTTCCGTCGCGACGGCGACGCCGGAGGAGATGGCCCGCGACTTCAACGAGTCGGCGGGGGCGACCGTCCTGGGGCGGTCGTTCGCCGTGGAATCCGGAACCCGGGCCAAGTCGCACGACTTCGTGTACGACTTCGACGGCGACGGGCGCGAAGACGAAAGAGCAACCGGTGCAGCAGGGGCAACAGTCCCAACAGGATCCGGGGTGGCAGAAGGGGGCCGCGACGGCACTGCCGAAGCTGCGTCAGCAGGCGGGCGAGGGATCGTCCGCCAGCAGCCGGCCCCCACGAATGAGACCATCGCCTTCAACTACCGCGACAACATCGCGCGCCGTCTACGCCCGCCCAGGAAAAGGGCTCGGCTTGGGAAGGCGATCAAGCTCGACGCCGGAGACGTGACGTTGAACGTCGACACGGACCGGTTCGACGCGCACGCGAAGCCCGGGGCGGCCGGGAGCGACGAGGATCGAGGCGGGCGCGGCCGGGTCCTCCTCGGCACCGAGGTCAATACGGCCGCGACCGAGGGGCGATACTTCAAACTCGAACCCGGCGTGGGCAAGTACTCGACCACGCTCGAGGGGCGCCGACGCCGCCGCCAAGGGCAAGGACGCCGACCTGAAACAGATGGCCGACGTCCAGCTCGCCGAAGGGAAGAAGAACGCCGCGGCGTCGAACCGCGCGTCCGGCGAGAAGCGACTGGACGAGGTATCGCAGCAGGTGAACGGGCCGGCGGACGCGGAGAAGCTGGTCGAGCAACGCGAGTGGAACAGGCCGACGATCGCGGGTCGGTCGGTCCGGACGGAGGGCGAACAGGTCGCGTTGCAGGACGCGTCGGGCACGACGAACGGCACGCCCGCGCGCCCCGCGCCGCCCGCGTCGCAACCCGCGGCCGCAGCCGGGCGCAGCAGACGCCCGCCGCCGACGGGCGGAAGGTCATCCGCAACGGCGAGATTAGCTTCCAGGTCGACGGCTTCGACAGGCGCTGATGCAGATCACGAAGATCGCCCAGGAGGAGGGGGTTTCGTCTCCACGACCGACTCGGAGAAGCTCCCCAACGGCAAGGCGCGCGCACGGTCATCGTCCGCGTGCCGCCCGAGCGGCTCGACACGCTCGTGCTGAAGTTCCGCGGCCTGGGCGACCTGGAAGAACTCGCGCATCGCCGCGCAGGACGTCACGAAGCAGTACACCGACATCGAGAGCCAGCTCCGCGCCGGCCGCGCGATGGAGACGCGCGGCTGCTCGAGATCATCAAGACTGGCAAGGGCGATCAAGGACCTGCTCGAGGCCGAGAAGCAGCTCGGCGTGGCGGAGAAGATCGAGCGGCTCGAGGGGGAGATCCGCTACTACAACAACCTCGTGTCCCTCGACGCTGAGCGTCACGCTCCAGGAGCGCGACATCCGCACCGCGGCGCTGCTGTCGGAGACCGAGACGATCGACCTCGGCGTGGAGACGGACGACGTGGAGAAGGCGCGGGCCGAGGCGATCAAGGCGATCGACGCGGCGAAGGGGCGGATCATCCAGTCCGACCTGAGCGCCACGACGCCGGGCAACTCATGGCCCACATCGAGGCCGAGGTGGCGCCGGACGCGTCGGGCCCGCTGCTCGACCGCCTCAAGCAACTCGGCCGCGTCGGGCGGCTGGAGATCAGCCGCAAGCAGGCGACGGCCGAGGGCGCGCCGCCGATCCCGGGCGCGAAGGTCGAGCCGCAAGGAGACGCGGCTGGTCGTGTCGCTCTACAACCTGGCGAACATCGCGCGCGCGTCAGCTCGAGCCTCAACCTCGCGACGGACGACGTCGAGAAGGCGTTCCGCTCGATCGTCGACCAGGTGACCTCCGCCGGCGGGCGCGCGTCGTGACGAGTCAGCTCAACCGCCCGCGGCCGGACCAGACGACCGGCACCGTCACCTTCGAGGTGCCGACGGGCGCGGCCGACGTGCTGCTGGGCGCGGTGCGCGCGCGAGGGGGAGGTAATGCGCCTCGACGTCACGCAGAACCCCGACACGCGAAACACGACCGACGCGAAGCCGGCTTCGCCGTGCAGATCTTCTCGCTCGCCAGCGTCGCGGCCCGCGAGACGACGTCGCTGCAGATCGCGGCCCGCGCCGTGCCCGAGTGTTCAACGCGCTCCGCGAGGCCGCGCGCACCGCGGGCGGCCGGGTGCTGGCGACGCAACTCAGCGAGCAGGACGCGAGCAACGTGAGCGCGCAGCTCGACTTCGAGGTCCGCCGGCAGGACTGGCCGGCCGTCGACGCGGCGGCGCGAGGCGGGGCTGGTCGTGTCGCGGCAGGTGAGCCGCTCGGCCGACACGGAGAACACGGTCGACAGCAAGATCCGCCTGCAGGTCGCGTTCGTCGACGAGCGCGCCGCGGCCCGCGAGACCGTCACGCTCCGCGTCGCGACGACGAACGTCGCGCAGCAGTACGGCGCGCTGCTCGAGGCTGCGGGCGGCCGACGCGCGGATCGTCGACTCGCGGCTGGAGTCGGCCGACGGCAACCGCGTGACCGGCACGCTCACGTTCGACGTGCGACGTGCGCACGCCGGGGCGGGCGGGCGTCGACAAGGCGCTGGCGGACGCGGGCGACGCCGTGACGCGCACGGTCGTGCGGTCGAGCGACACGCAGAACACGATGGCCGACAAGGTGCGGATGAGCGTCAGCCTCGCCGACGCCGACCAACTCCCGCCGCGCGAGACGACGACGCTGGGGATGGAGGTCGACGACGTCGAGCGGGCGCTGGCGAGCGTGCGCGACGCGGCGATCGCGTACGGCGGGCGGACGGTCGACGCGACGCTGTCGAAGGAGAAGAACGGGCGGGTGATCGGGAAGGTCGTCGTCGACGTGCCGCTGGCCAAGGCGATGGAGATGGTCACCAAGACGCGCGACCTCGGCCGCGTGCAGATCCGCCGCGACGCCAAGAGCGAGCAGGTCCCCGACGGCCGCCTCGCCCGCGCCCGGCTCGACGTGACGCTCGCCAACGCCGACCTCATCGTCGGCAACGACCGCACGCTCGCCTCGACGATCCGCGGCGGGCTCGGCACGAGCGTGCAGGGCCTGCTCTGGAGCGTGCGACTCATCGTGATCGGCCTGTGCCTGATCCTCCCCTGGGTCCTGCTCCTCTGGCTCGGCTGGCGCCTGCTCGCCCGCGGCCGGCGCACGACGACGACGACGAACACCACGCCGCCGCCGCCGTCCACGCCCGCGCCGACGCCCGCATGACCCGCCAAAGGAGCCAGCGGCCATGCGATTGAACTGGGACGCGAGCGCCACGGGAGCGCCGGCCGAGACGACGCCATGCGACACCATCCCGTCCGCGGCGCCTGCTATAGTGCGGGCGGCGGCACTGAGGCGATGCGATGGCGCAACCGCGGGACGACGAGCTTCCTGAGAACGACGAGTCGCCCGAGGCGGCGGGGGCCGACTCGGTGCGCGGCGCGTACGAGGCGCACGGCGTCGAGGGGTATTACCGTCAATTCGGCGCCGACTACCGCAACCCGCACGAGGGGTCGATCCGCGCGGCCCTCGAGGCGACGGTGCGAACGTGGCGGCCGGGCCTCGGCCGGGTGCTCGACCTCGCCGCTGGCAGTGGGGAGGCGACGCTCGCGCTGCGGGACCTCGGCGCCGGTCAGGTTGACGGCGTCGATCCCTACACCGCCGACGCCTACGCGGCCCGCACCGGTCAACCGGCGGAGCGTTTCACCTTCCAAGACGTGGCGGCGGGCGCGCTGGCGGGGCGGGCGTACGACCTTGTCGTCTGCAGCTTCGCGCTTCACCTGTGCGAGCCGTCGAGGCTGCCGACCGTGTGCCAGCAACTGGCGACGATCGCCCCGCGACTACTGATCCTCACGCCGCACAAGCGTCCGGTCCTTCGCGAGGCGTGGGGGTGGCGCCTCGAGACCGAACGCGTGGTCGAACGCGTCCGCTGTCGTGGGTATGCCGGCTTGTTCGGCTGCTGATTCGACCGCCGTCGGGTGGCGAAAGTCGCGGCTCGGTCGTCGTGTCGCGTCGTGCGTTAATCGATCCCACCCAGCCCCCGTTTTTTCGCCCGCGCGCGCGCAAGGTCGACCGGCTGCCCCGAACAGGCATGAAGGCTCCCCGCCCGATCTGCCGCGATACAATTAAGTGGAGAAAACCAATGTTTTTTCCACCCGTCCGCGACTGGACGGTACGTCATTTGAATTGCAGATAACTGGTGTCGTCCGGCGATCGGCCGGAGGTTGACGATGGGAAACGACCAACAACTTCAGCACATCCTGCGGTACCACCGCCACCTCGTGCGCCTGGGCCGGGCGCGGGACGTGGAGTGGACGGCCCGGATCTGGATCCGCCGCTACGCCCGCCTGTGGCGCCAGCACTGGATCGAGCGGGAGACGGTGGCGGCCTGATCGGAAGATCCACAGCCGGAGAAGCGGTGACACTACGGAACGGCGCGCTGCCTTCCGCCTGCGGGCTGTAAAATGTCGAGCGTGGTGCACAGGACGGAGCGGATTCAACGTGCGTCAACGCCGCCCGCACGGACGTCGGCTTCCGTGATCTCTTCCTCGGGCTTACTCACTCACGAGTCAGATCCTTCGCCTTCTGAAGCAGGTCGATGAACTCCTGCCGGTGCCCCGTCAGGTCACGCCCCTTCCCCTCGGCGGCCAACTCGATCGCGCTCTCGAACGTGGCGGTGTGCCGGTGGTCCGAGCCGCGCAGGATCATGCCGATCTCCGCGACGCTCGCCGCGAACTTGAAGTCGGCCGACGCCTTGGCCGCCGCCGTGCCACGATCCTTCACCGCGAACTCCTGTCGCCGCGATTTGTCGCCGTCCGGCGTCCGGTAGTGAAGCTTGAGCGTGAGCATCTCGTCACTGCCGGTCGGCTCCAGCGCCGCGGCGGCGGGGCGCTGGTACTTCAGCGCGAACACCTCGGCCCCCGGCACGGGCCGGCCGGCGGGCACCACCACGTATATGGCGGTCAGCGAATGGCCGGCCGCCATCGCGCGGCCGTCGCGGTCGCCCGCCGATTCGCCGCCCGTCGATGCCGGGCG
>JAUJNJ010000104.1 GCA_030448225.1 Phycisphaerae bacterium | reverse complement strand
GTCGGAACGTGATGTGTGTGATCCAGTCACTGGCTACTCCTGGCGCAGGCGGGTCTGGACGTTGTCGAGCACGTTCATGAAGTTGATGTAGCTATCGTAGGGGCTCTCGTAGGGGCTGAAGTACTTATGCACGTCGCCGTCGGCCCAGTACTTCGTACACATGTAGTAGAAGTGGTCGCTGGTCGTCAGCCGCCGCCAGTCGTCCAGCAGCACGGGGTCGGCTTTTTCCTTCAGGGCGCCCTCGAGCTTGTAGAGCTCGTGCAGCGCGTTGGACTGCATCGCGTTGCCGAGCCACGCCGACAGGTCGCGCTCGGTGTCGGCCCAGCTCACCATGTGCGGCACGTCGACCTCGCCGGCGGCGTCGTAGCGGTCGATCACCTGGCTGGGGGTGAGGAAGTCGTTCTCGCGCGACGAGCGCATCACCTCGCCGGGCAGGTGGCGGAGGAAGTCGAAGATGCCGGTCTCGGCCCACTGGTGCTCGCCGAACGTCTCGTAGTCCATGAACAGGTTGCACACCTGCCCGTGCCCGTTGATCTGCGTCACCCACTGCGCGAACTTCTCGGCCGTCAGCGGCCATTGTTCCCAGTTGCGGTTGCTGAAGCGGAACGCGATGTCGTCGCTGAGGCGGTAGTTCTTCAGCAGCAGCTTCAGGTTCGGCGCGTGCGGCGGGCGGTACACGACGTTGGGGCTGCGGTAGCCGAGGATGTGGTCGGCGCCCTCGCCGAGGATCGCGTCGTAGCCCATGTGGCTGACGAAGTGCGACAAATCGTTGTTGTAGATCAGCTCCGTGTTGCGGAAGACGCGCGGCTCCTGGCCGAACAGGCGCTTCGTCGCGTCGCGGTGCATCTCGACCTGCGCGCGGAACTCCTCGCGCGAGTACAGGAACGCCAGCGAGTGGTGGTAAGTCTCGCCGAGGAACTCGACGCACCCGGTGTCGGCCAGCGCGCGGAACGTGTCGAGCACCTCGGGCGCGTACGCCTGGAACTGCTCGATCGCCAGCCCGCTGATCGAGTAGGCGATGCGGAACCGCCCCTCGTGCACGCGGATCGCGTCGAGCATCATCCGGTTGGTCGGCAGGTAACAGCGGGCGGCGACCTTGCGGCAGATCTCGGCGTTCTTCAGGTCATCGAAGTAATGGCGGTCGGTGTCGAAGACGCTGTAGCGCCTCAGGCGGTAGGGCTGGTGAACCTGGAAGTAGAAACACACCGAGGCCATGCGCGAATCCCTTCAGTGCCGGCCGGGCACGAGCGGCCATTCTAACGGCGAGGGCAGCGGGGTCTATGGGCGGGGACGCGCCCTCCTCCGGCGAGCGCGGGGCCGACTCCGTACAGCATCGCGGGAAATCGTGTAGCGACCGCTCGGCGGAACCGTGGGAGCAAGCTCCCACGGCGTTCGAAGACCCTGCGCGGTGTTCTAGCCGCGCCGCCGCTTAACGTGTTGCTCACGGGGCGCTAACACGCGTTGAACCGCGCTTGCCTATCTTCCGCCCCGCGTCGGTCCGTCCGAGTGCGGGCCGGCAGGGATCGAGGGAAGCTTGGAAGGAGCTGACATGAAGCGTTTCGTTCTGCTGGCCGCGGTCGCGGCCGCGTGCGTGCCCGGGTGTGCCGACGACGCCGGCACGCCGATGAACAACCCGTTCGGCAAGAAGAAGCCCGCCGCCGCGTCGACCGCGCCGAACTACTTCGAGGTCAAGAAGGGCGGCAAGACCTACGTCCTGGCGAGCCAGGCGTCGCTCCAGGCGTTCAACAAGGGCGGCTCGGTCTCGTTCAAGGAGATGCCGAACTACGGGCCCAAGGGCGAGACCGTCGCGTTCGAGAACAGCGGCTTCACCGAGAGCAACCGCCTGATCGCCGAGTACCGCAAGTCGCACAGCCTGCCATGAGCGGGGGCGGGTCGAGCCGAACTGGGTGGGGAACCGATCCCGCGTGGCGAGCGCGGGATTTTTCATGCGCGCGTTTCTCCGCGTAAGGTTCGCGCTTGCCGAAGCGGGCACGCCCCCGCTTTAGCAGTGCGGGAAGCCGTGTAGCGACTTCGTTGGCGGGATCCGCGGGAGCACGCTCCCACGGCGTTCGAGGACGCTACGCGGCGAGCGCGAGTGATCGAAACATTCTGCGCGCGCGTCGGCGCGTCAGCGTCGCTGGCGCGTGGTGAACCGGATGGCGAGGTTCAGGACGAAGATCAGGCCGATCAGCACGAGGATGCCGGCCCACGCCATGTCCTTCTGGCCTTGGTAGGGGCTGCGGGCGTACTCGTAGATCTCGCGGGTGAGCGACGGGAACGGCTCGTTCGGGTCGAACGTCAGCAGGCGGCTGCCCAGGGCCGTGAACAGCAGCGGCGCGGTCTCGCCGGCCACGCGGGCGATCGCGAGCATCACGCCGGTCACGATGCTGCCGGTGGCCGAGGGGATCACGACCCGCAGGATCGTCGTCGCCTTCGTCGCGCCCAGCGCGATCGACGCCTCGCGGTAGCTGCCGGGCACGAGGCGGAGCATCTCCTCGGTCGTGCGGGTGACGATCGGGATCATGATGAACGCCAGCGCCAGCGCGCCGGCCCACCCGTTGTGGTGGCCCATCGGCACGACGAGCAGTTCGTACCCCAGGATGCCGACCACGATGCTCGGCACGCCCGCCAGCACGTCGGCGATGAAGCGCACCGGGGCGGCGAGCCACGAGCCGGTGTCGTACTCGGACAGGTAGATGCCGCTCAGCATGCCGATCGGGATGCCGACGACGCTCGCCAGCCCGATCAGGATCACCGTGCCGATGATCGCGTGCTTCATCCCGCCGGGGTTGGTCACGTCGCCGGTCGGCAGCTTCGTGAAGAAGTCCAGGCTCACGTTCTTCGCGCGATCGAGATCAGGTAGCCGATGACCAGCGCGGCTGCGAGGATTGCGGCGGTGAAGACGATGCACACCGCGAACATCACCCGGCTGTTCCAGCGGTGCAGCGTGTTGTGGAACGAGATCGAATCGGCCATGGCTCAAGCCTCAAGACTCGAAAGGAACGGACGACGTCGCAAAGCGGATGAACGAACCGCGGATTTCGCAGATGTCGCAGATCAGAGGAAAACAGGAGCAGGCGTTTGCCTCCGTACACGATCTTCGTCTGCGTCATCCGCACGCAATCTGCGGTTCAAACGTCTTCAGGCTCAATGCGCCGCCGACGTGCGGGACTGCCCGCCGACGACGAGGTAGCGGGCGATCACGTTGAACGCGAGGCTCATCACCAGCAGGATCAGCGCGACCTCGACGAGCGACGCGCGGTGCAGATCACTGGTGACCTCGGCGAACTCGTTGGCCAGCAGCGACGACATCGTCTGCGCCCGGCGCGAACGGCGAGGGCTCGATCTGGTTGTTGTTGCCGATCACCATCGTGACGGCCATCGTCTCGCCGGCGCGCGGGCGAGGCCGAGCATGATCGCCGAACAGGCCGCTGCGGCTGTACTTCAGCATCTCCTTCGAGCTCTGCCACCACGTCGCGCCCCCCGCGGTCGTGCGCCCTCGACCTGCGCGCGGGGCACGCGCAGGATGTCGCGGCTGATCGCGGTGATGATCGGCACGATCATGATGCCCAGGATCAGGCCGCCGGCGAACATGTCCTTGCCGGTCAGCGAGATCGCGGGTGACGGTCGTCTTGCCGACGACGTTCTCCTGCGTGAACATCCACCCGGTGCCGGGCACGCCGCCCAGCGCGGCCTTGATCAGCGGCTCGAGCCCGCGGAAGACGACGCGCGTGTCCGTCGGGTCGGGCGTCGCGTGGTCGGGCACGGCCTCGACGAGCCACGTGAGGACCGGGGCATGGTCGGTCCAGGCGAGCCAGTCCCACACCGCGACGTTCCCCTGGAGGAACGGGGCGCGAGCACGAACAGGCCCCAGATGCCGTAGGCGATGCTCGGGATGGCGGCGAGGAACTCGACGAGGAACGAGATCGACGCCGTCAGGTTCGGCACGAACCGGATCAGCGCCGCCGCCGACGCCACGCCCGCGACGCCGCCGATCAGGTAGCCCCACGGCCGCCGGCGACCCAGCTGACGAGCATGAAGATGCCCACGCCGAACAGCCGCGTAGACGACCCAGGAGACCAGCCGCCGGCAGGTCGGGCCGCGACGCGGACGAGGAAGATCGCCGCCCCGACGCTCAGCGGCACCGCGAACGCCAGCGCGATCAGCGAGCTGACGGCGGTGCCGTAGATGACCGGCAGCGCGCCGAACGACGGGGGCACCGTCTCCATGACGCGCTCGCCGTCCTCGTCGAGCTGGAGCTTGCCGGCGGCGTCGCGGAGCGGCCGCTCGATCTCGTTGGGCCGCCAGGTGGTCGAGGTGATGAAGCCGAAGCCGTACCGCTCGATGCTCGGCAGCGCGCGCGGGTGAGGACGGCGATCAGCGCCGCGAGCATCAGGATGATGACCAGCGCTGCCGCCGGTGACGAGCCGCAGCGCGAGGTCGGCCGTCGCGCTGCCGCGGGCGGAGGTGACGAAGTCGTTCGGCGTCGGCTCGATCGGCGAGGCCGTGACGATCGCGTCGACCGGTGAGGGGATCTGGGTCATGGGGGAGCTTCGTGGGCTGGGGACCAACGGCGAACAGGGAGCGGGCGGGGGTACCGCGCCGCTCCTGTTCGCGCTCACGTTGTCAGGTCGTCGCCGATTCTCGACGGACGACGGACGACGACGACGGGCAGCCGTCCGTGTTGCCGCGCCCGACGCGGCGCGCCCCCTGCTTCACCGGGCGGGCTGGCCGTTGAACGTCAGGCCGTTCAGCCGCCTGGTCGACCTTCGCCTGCACGGCGGGGGCGAGCGGGGCGTAGTCCATCGCGCCGGCCATGCTCTGGCCGTCGTGGGTCGCCCAGCGGAGGAACCCGACCAGCCGCCTGGGCCTTCTGCATGCTCTTCACGTTCGCCAGGTCCTTGTACACGATGATGTACGTGAACGCCGCAATCGGGTAGGCGCGTTATCGCCGGGCTGGTTCCAGATGTCGACCGCGAGCGACTCGTTCATCTGCTCGACCGCGCCCGCGCGGCGGCGGCGACGCTCTCGGGCGAGGCCTTGACGAACTTGCCGGCCTTGTTCTGCATCAGCGCGAACGGCAGCTTGTTCTGGATCGCGTAGTTCAGCTCGACGTAGCCGAGCCGCGCCCTCGGTCGTCTGCACGCCGGCGGTCACGCCCTCGTTGCCCTTGCCGCCCTGGCCGGTCGGCCACTCGACCGACTTGCCCGCGCCGACGCTCTCCTTGTACTCGTCGCTCTGGGTGGCGAGGTAGTTGGTGAACACGAACGTCGTGCCGCTGCCGTCCGTGCGCCACACCGGCGTGATCGCCAGGCCCGGGAGTTGCACGCCCTGGTTGAGGGCGGCGATCTTCGGGTCGTTCCAAGTGGTGATCTTGCCCATGAAGATCTCGGCCAACACCTCGCCGCTCAGCTTCAACTCGCCGCTGAAGCCCGGCAGGTTGTACGCCGCCACCACCGAGCCCGCGACGGTGGGGATGTGCACGACCGGTTCCTTGGCGGCGGCGATTTCCTTCTTGCTCATCGGGGCGTCGGAGCCGGCGAAGTCGACCGTCTTGCCGGTGATGCCCTTGATGCCGCCGCCCGAGCCGATCGACTGGTAGTCGATCTGCACGGCCGGGTTCACCTTCTCGTACTCCGACACCCACTTCTGGTAGATCGGGTTGGGGAACGTCGCCCCGGCCCCCTGCAGGCGCGTCTGCGCGGACGCCACACCGCAGGACCCCAACACCGTCGCCGCCACCGCGGTACGCCGAATGAACGTGAACATGAGCCGTCTCCTTCTGATTGGAACCCAGACCGACACCGGTCTGGGGGCGAACGGTAGAACTCGATTGTTAACGACGCATTAACGGCCCGTTAGCGGCCTCGGAATTGTTAAGAAACGCGTGTAAGCCCTTGTGCGACAACGACTGGAGGTACGCGAGATCGTCGGGAAAAGCGCCGCGATTTTCGCGGAGGCGGCTTCTCGCAGCCGGTTTAAGGGGTCGAAGAACCGCGCTAGGCGAGGGCGTCTCCCCGCCGCGTTTCGATTCGAAGACGCCGGCGGAGCGCTCTCCGCCACGCGCGAAGCCCAAACGTCTCCAGCACGTAATCAGACAACGCCGGTGTCGTAGTCGGCGTCGTCGGAGTGGGCGGGCGGGAACTGCCCGCTGAGCTGGAATTCGACAACCCCCAGGAGTTGTTCCGGGTCGATCGGCTTCAGGAGCAGCGGCGGCAGTTCCGGCTCGCGCAGGACGTGCATCTTGTGCTGGATCTTGTGCGGCGGCATCCCCGACAGCAGGATCACGGGCAGCGAGCGGCGGTGCTCCTGCACGTAGCTCAGGACCGCGAAGCCGTCCGTCTCCGGCATCTGGAGGTCGAGCAGCAGGAGGTCGACCGTGCGGTGCTTCAGCTGCAGGATGGCGGCGTCGCCGTCGGCGGCCTCGTCGACGAGGTAGCCGGCGCTGCGGAGGAAGTGGGCCAGCGCGAGGCGTTCCACGGGCGAATCGTCGGCGAGGAGGAGTCGGGGTGGCGGGGGGTCGGCCGGCATGGAAAACATCTCACTGGTCGCGTCCGGTTTACCGCCGGATTGTCGCCCGGCCCGCGCGCCGCGCCAAGCGCGAATCCCCCCGGACGTTTATAACCACGTGGCATCCGGTACGTTGAGGCGGCGGTGCGAGTGTTGTATTGACAACCGTCCGCCGGGCCGTACCATTGGCCGTCCCTATAACCGAATACCGTTTCTTATCCAGAGTGGCTGAGGGTTGGGCCCGAAGACGCCACAGCAACCGCTCCTTCCCGCGCGCGACACACGGCGACGCGGACGGGAGTAGGTGCTAATTCCCGCCCGGTTGACGCACGCTCAGGACGACCCGTCCGGCCGCCGTCTAACGGGGAGAGATAAGAAGGACCTTCAGCACGACCTCAAGCCAGAAGGCCCCTTCTTACGGGAAGGGGCCTTCTTTTATTTGAGGAGTCAGGCGTCGGGAGTCGGGAGCCAGAAGGATGCAGCCGCGGAGGCTGATCCCTGACGCCTGACCCCTGACCCCTGAATTGAACATGAGCTACGTTCTCGGCCTGAAGTGTAAGGAGTGCGGCCACCGGGTGCCGGTGTCGCCGGTCCACGTCTGCGAGCAGTGCTTCGGCCCCTACGAGGTCGAGTACGACTACGCCGCCATGAAGGGCAAGGTCACCCGCGAGTCGATCGCGCGCGGCCCCAAGAGCCTGTGGCGGTACAAGGACCTGCTGCCGATCGAGGGCCCGCCGCGCACGGGGTTCCACTCGGGCTTCACGCCGCTGAAGAAGGCCGACCGCCTCGGCAAGGAACTCGGCTGCCCGAACCTGTGGATCAAGGACGACTCGTGCAACTACCCGACCTACTCCTACAAGGAGCGGGTCGTGTCGGTCGCGATCAGCAAGGCGATCGAGTTCGGGTTCGACACCGTCGGCTGCGCCAGCACCGGCAACCTCGCCAACTCCACCGCCGCCCACGCCGCCCAGGCGGGCCTGAAGTGCTACGTGATGATCCCGCACGACCTCGAGCAGGGGAAGGTGCTGGGGAGCCTCATCTTCGGCCCGACGATGGTCCGCATCAAGGGCAACTACGACGACGTCAACCGCCTCTGCACCGAGATCGCCGACAAGTACGGCTGGGCGATCGTCAACGTCAACCTGCGCCCGTACTACACCGAGGGCGCCAAGACCTACGGCTTCGAGATCGCCGAGCAGTTCGGCTGGCAACTCCCGCAGCACACGGTCGTCCCCACGGCCGGCGGCACGATCCTGCCCAAGATCTACAAGGCCTACAAGGAACTCATCACGCTCGGCCTCGTCGAGGACAACAAGCCCAGGATCTACTCCGCGCAGGCGGCCGGCTGCAACCCGGTGGTGACGGCGATCAAGCGGGGCAGCGACATCATCGAGCCGCAGAAGCCGAACACGATCGCCAAGAGCATCGCGATCGGCAACCCGGCCGACGGGTTCTACGCCGCCGAGGTCGTGCGCGACAGCGGCGGGTGGGGCGAGAGCGCGACCGACCGCGAGATCGTCGACGCCATCAAACTCCTCGCCGGCACCGAAGGCATCTGGACCGAACCGGCCGGCGGGACGACGCTGGCGGCCACGATCAAGCTCATCGAGCAGGGCCGCATCCCGCGCGACGAGTCGATCGTCGTCAGCATCACGGGCAACGGCCTCAAGACGCTCGAGGTCGTCGCCGACGACCTGCCGTACCCGGTGGTGATCGACCCGAAGCTGACCGAGTTCGACAAGCTGATCGACGACCTGAAGGCGGAATCGCCCGCCACGCCGCCACCCGCCCGTTCGCGCGAGCCGGTGCACGCGTAGCGCGTGGTCGCGGAGCGACGATCGCGAACTTCCGAGACCGCGCCACCGACCGGCATGGATGAACGCCGGCGGGAACGTGTGATCCGCCTCGAACTTGCCCGATCTTCGGCGCCCGTCGGCAAAAAGCCTTCCGCGACTCGCGTCCCTCGCCAGCGAGAGCGGCCCGGCTCCGCCGCCGGTCTTGGAGGGTGGTGAAGTTGCAGCTTCGTGGCGCGTGGCGCGGGCGTCCCGCCCGCGTCTCGTGCTGCAGAAGAAACGCCGCCGAAACGCCCGCCACGCCCGATGCCGGCGCGTCTTCAACCGGTTTTGAGGCACGTCTGGCCACCAACGGGGATGGTGACCACCGCCGTGAGACTTGCACGATCGCTCGCGTTTGGCATGCTGTGAGGCGGGGTGAACTCATGCGATACTCGTTGGTCCCACCGCCTGGCTTTCGGACTGATGCTCGCGACGGTGCTCGGCGCGGCCCAGCTCCGCGGACCCGACACCTCCGCCGGCCGGTCGCGGCGGCGGGCGGGGCCGGCGGGGCCGGCGCCGCTGCCGGGGAAGGCGCCGGCCGGCCGCAGGACGACCCGCGGCTGTCCGCGGTGGCGGCTCGACGACGCCGCGGCACGAAGCTCAAGGCGGAGTTCGCGGCCGCCACCGGCGACCCCAAGGTCCGCCTCCGCGAGAAGTCGACCTACTTCATCGACCACCCGGCGAAGCTGTCGCCCAAGGCGCCGGGGGCGTCGCTGGAGAAGTCGCAGTCGAACGACCCGCGGCTCAGCAGCGCTACATCAAGTGGCAACTCCTGTCCGCCGTGCCGCCGGGCTGCTTTCTCGATAAGGACCTGCAGGCGCGCATCGCCGAGGCCTACCGCCGCTCGCCGCTGCAGGTCACGCGGTTCGGCTCGACCGACGCCGACCGCCGCAAGCTCGAGAAGGTGCTCGCGTCCACGAAGCAGGCGGACGCGGTCCGACTGACCGACCTGCTCGACGACGCGGTGAAGGGGGCGAGGAGGGCCAACGGCGTGATCTTCGCCTACCGCGACGAGCTGTACGCCCGGCTGCCGGCGGGCTACGACCGCTTCGCCGGCGGGCTCCGCGACGCGTTCGAGCGGCTGAACCTCGGGTGGCCGCCGAAGGACCTGATGAAGCGCGTCGTCGACGAGGCGACCGTGTGGGCCAACTCCGGGCGCGGGCGAGCCGCGGCAGTACGCGGCGTCTCGCGCAGCTGCGTGTACCGGTTGCGGTCGAGCAGCCCTGCAAGTACTATGTCGGCGTCGGCAGCCGCACGACGAAGCAGCCGTACTGGGTTTCCCGCACCGACGCGGTGTACGAGGCGAAGAAGCTGGCGGAGTTGCAGAAGTTGCTCGAGGACAAGGCCGGCATCCGCCGACCCTCGATCGGCGCGGCAAAGTAGTTCCCGACCGGTTCGCCCGGCGACATTCTGAGCTGATCAGATCCACCTGTAGCGGGCCCTCCGGCCCTGCGGCGAAACGGGCCAGGGTCGTGGCAGGCACGGCACGTTGAGCCTGTCCGAGTCACGGACGCCCTCCGTTTCGCCCGAGGCCCGAAGGGCCGCCGCGGGTGGCTCGGACAGGGCTAAAGAGAAAGACACAGGAACCCGAGATGGCAGTTCGCGTTCGCATCCCGTCCCCGCTCCGCACGTACACCAACGGGCGCCGACGTCGTCGAGACGCAGGGCGTCAGCGTCGGCGAGGTCCTCAACAGCCTCAAGTCCCAGGCCTCCGGGATCGAGTCGCGGCTGTTCAAGGGCGAGGGGCAGCTCAACCGCTTCGTCAACGTCTACCTCAACGACGAGGACATCCGCTTCTGAAGAACCTCGACACCCCGGTGAAGGAAGGCGACGAGATCAGCATCGTCCCCGCCATCGCCGGCGGCTGAACGGTTGCCGCGCGCCTCGGCCCGGCCTCACCCGCGCCGGGCGCGCCGCCGGCAGCTCGCATGACCGACCCGAGCCCCATCCCCTACGCGGACCCCACCACGCCCCGCGGCGGCGCCCACGCGCGCGCATCTTCGGCAAGGGCTCGTATTCCAACTGGGGCACCGCCCGCGTTCTGGTCGAGCCGGGCAAGGTGAGCATCGTGCCGGCCGCTCGTGCCGTGGGCGGGGATCGTCGGGACAAACGTCATCATTGGGGCCTTTGTCGTCGGCTGGCTCTACTTCGTTTATCGCTACGTGCAAGACCCGTCGGACTGGACGTTCGCCTTCGTCGGCGGTGGCGGGATCGGCATCTTCACCCTCGCGCTCTTTACCGCGATCACCGTCGGCTCCTACCGATACAGCCAAGCGCAAAGGGGCTGGCTCGTGATCGACCGGGCGGCGGGGACGGTAACGCTCAGCCGGCAGAACAGGGTTGTCCCGATCGCGCGCCTCCTGCGGATCGAACACCTCAACATGGGCAACGCGACGCGAAGGGGAAACGACAGAGCGAGGGGAACCTGAGCGAGGTCCACGCAATCCTCCGCAATGAGGATGGCGGAGAGGAACGGGTCTGCCTGCTGTGCGCGTTGGCCGGCGTCTACAAGAAGCTCAGCCGCGAACTCGCCACGCACGCCGGCGTCCCCGTGCTGTACGTGCGCGAGCACGTCTTCGACGCGTACGAGGTGACGCCCGTCGAGCCGCTGCCGCGGCGGAGCGATTGACCGCAGCGGCGGGGGACTTATAGTCAACCGGTCATGGAAACCGCCAAACGCTGCTGGTTCACGTTCCCGGCTCGCCAGCGCAAGTCGAGCAGCCGATCCTCTGGCAGATGAGCCGGCGGTTCCCCGACGTCAGCTTCGACATCCGCCAGGCGAGCGTCCACAACGAGATCGGGATCATGGCGATCCTGCTCAAAGACGCCGGAGGACGACGTCAAC
The DNA here is from genome assembly GCA_030448225.1 of Phycisphaerae bacterium. The sequence goes on along the minus strand of JAUJNJ010000104.1, from coordinate 7,040 downwards.
GGCGATGGACTTCATGCGGAGCAAGGGCGTGACCGTCGAGGCCGATCGAGAAGAGCGTCGTGGAGGGGTGACGGGTACCGACAGCGGGTAAATACCGTGGCAGCCGCTGTCCTCCTCGGGTTCGCCTTCTGTTATTTCGTGATCGCGGGCTGCGCGCGTCTTTTGCTCGTCCTCCGCCGCCGACATCTCTGTAACAACTACGCCGTTCGTGTCGCCGCCGGGCTGTGCGGCGTCTGCGGGTACGACATGCGTTCCTCCCGCGGCCGCTGCCCGGAATGCGGCAACGCCCGCAGGCACGACCGTTCGCACTATGCGAATCTTTGAGTGGGAACCGGCGTTCGGGGGCGCCGGGGGGACCGTGGGAGCACGCTCCCACGGGGTTCGAAGTCGCGGCACGACCGGTTGCTACGCATTGGCCGCCCACGCTTGCAGCTCTCGCTCTCATTGACTTACGTGCGCTGTCCGTTACACTTTACGGCAACATTTGACGGACTGTCTGACCCCTCCTGATTCGAATCTCCCTCCCGTATTGCTCGCAGGGCGTTTCCACGAAGAGCCGGACCTACCCGTGATCTTGCGTTGTGGCGTTCGGGCCGCGCGCTTACATTCTCGACCAAAGCAATTTGCGGCGCGCCCGGGTGGCGCGCCCGCGCGTCGCGGCCACGGGTAACGAGCGATCGGCCGCCGGAGACCTCCTTCCATGGCTGCTGAACAACTGCAATCCCGCATCCTCGACCACCTCCAGTCCGACCGCTACCGCCCCCAACGCCCGCGCGGCCTCGCCAAGGAGCTGAAGGTCGAGCAGGAGAACGACTACCACTCGTTCCGCGACGCGCTGCGCGAGCTGATGAGCGCCGGCCGCGTCGTGCTCGGCGCGCGGGGCGCGATCATGCTGCCCAGTTCCGAGGGGACGCGGCGCGACGAGTTCGTCGGGGTCTACCGGCACAACAAGCGCGGCTTCGGGTTCGTCGTGCCGAACGACCCGTCGAGCCACGAGGACCTGTTCATCCCGCCGGGCGACAACAACGGCGCGATCACCGGCGACATCGTCCGCGCGAAGATCACCAGCAAGGGCAACAAGGACGGCAAGGCGATCTACAGCGGGCGGATCACCGACATCCTGCAGCGCACGCAGAAGAAGTTCGTCGGCTCGCTCGCCAAGGTGCACGGCGAGTGGCTCGTCTTCCCCGATGGCAACATGCTGCTCGACCCGATCCTCACGCCCGACGCCGCCACGCGGCACATCAAGCCGGGCACGAAGGTCGTCGTCGAGCTGACGCAGTACCCCGAGCGCGAGCAGCGCGCCCAGGGCGTGATCACCGAGGTGCTCGGCAAGGCGGGCGAGAAGGACGTCGACCTGCGCAGCGTGATCGTGCAGTTCAACCTGCCGGGGCCGTTCCCCGAGGACGTGGCGCTGCAGGCGCGGCAGTCGCTCGACACGTTCGACCCGGAGGAGGAGCGCGCGCACCGCACCGACCTCTCCGACGAGGTCGTCTGCACGATCGACCCCGACGACGCCAAGGACTACGACGACGCGATCAGCCTGCGCCACCTCGACGACGGCCGCTGGGAGCTCGGCGTGCACATCGCCGACGTCTCGCACTTCGTCACCGGCGGCTCGCCGCTGGACGAGGAGGCGCGCAAGCGCGGCAACAGCTGCTACTTCCCCGGCCACGTGATCCCGATGCTGCCGGAGATCCTCAGCAACGGCGTCTGCTCGCTGCAGGAGGCCGTGCCCCGCCTCTGCAAGAGCGCGTTCATCACGTACGACGAGGAGGCGCGGCCGGTCTCCACCCGCTTCGCCAACACGATCATCAGGAGCCGCAAGCGCCTCCGCTACCGCGAGGCGCAGGCGCTGCTCGACCGGGCGGAGACGATCCCTCATCCCGAGGGCGACAAGCGGCGGGAGGATTACGAGCGCGCAGTGCTCGACCTGCTCGACGACATGGACGCGCTCTCCAAGCGCCTGCAGAAGCGCCGCCGGGCGCAGGGGCAGGTCGTGCTGGAGTTGCCCGAGGTCGAGCTCGTGCTCGACGAGGAGGGGAAGGTCGTCGACGCGGTGCCGGAGGACCAGAGCTTCACGCACACGCTCATCGAGATGTTCATGGTCGAGGCGAACGAGGCCGTCGCCCGGCTGCTCGATTCGCTGCACCTGCCGTTCCTCCGCCGCACGCACCCGGCGCCGGAGGTGGAGAGCGCCGAGAAGCTGCGGCAGTTCGTGCACGTGGCCGGGTTCAAGCTGCCGAAGCAGATGGACCGCAAGGCGCTACAGGTGCTGCTGTCGAGCGTGCGGGGGAAGCCCGAGTCGTTCACGATCAACATCGCGGTGCTGAAGAGCCTCGCCCGCGCGGAGTACTCGCCGGAGGTCGTCGGCCACTTCGCGCTGGCGAGCGAGCATTACTGCCACTTCACCAGCCCGATCCGCCGCTACGCGGACCTCACGGTCCACCGCCTGCTCGACGCCTACTTCGCCGCCCGCGGCGAGGCGGGCGGCGCCCAGCGGGGCAAGCGCAAGGTGCAGGTCGACCCGGAGTCGGTGCCGTCGTACGACGACCTCGTGCAGCTCGGCAAGCACATCAGCTTCACCGAGCGCCGCGGCGACGACGCCGAGCGCGAGCTGCGGCAGGTGAAGCTGCTGGAACTGCTCAAGCAGCACATCGGCGACGTCTACACCGGCGTCGTCACCGGCGTGACGAACTTCGGCGTCTTCATCCAGATCCAGCCCTACCTCGTCGACGGCCTGATCCGCTACGAGAACCTCATGGACGACTGGTGGGACGTCGACGTGAAGGGCGGCTTTGCCCGCGGCCAGCGCACCGGGACGCGCATCGGCATCGGCGACACGGCGAAGGTCGTCATCGCCCGCGTCGACCTGCCGCGCCGCGAGCTCGACCTGGCGATCTCCGAACTCCGCGGCCGCACGCGCACCGGCGCCGGCACCGCCCCGGACACCACCAAGCCCGGCCAGCACAAGCCCAAGTCCACCAAGTCCCACCGCAAGGGCAAGGGCATCAGCTCGATCGCCACCGGCTCCGGCCGCAGCCAGCCGAGAGGCGGCGGCGGGTCAGCGAAAACTTTGCTCGCCAGCTCCAGCGCCTTCGCAGGCGCGCCGTTCAGAAGTCGGCGGCGGCGGGGCCGCGGCCGCCAACGGCACGCCCGATCGATGAAACGAAGAACCTCCCGGTCCGTCATACTCGGCTGACCGGGAGGTTTGTTTTTTGTCTCGGTCCATGGGCGAGACGCATGATGCGGTCGAAGCGTGTCCGATGCGCCCGTGTCACATCACCGCGCCCGTCGCGCGGTTCCGCTCGCCGTATCAGCCCGCACTTCGGCTGCTTCGCGGTACGGGGCGGCATGATGTTCAGAAGCCCCGATCGAGCAAGATTATGATATAAATGTTCCGGGACGACCATCAGGTGACCATTGCGTTTAACTGGGATGCGCACCTACTCCGTTGCGACGACGGCCGGGAGATGGCAGGCGCGACCTTGTCGCGGGTATAACGGCTCGCGGAGACCCACCTCATGAAACCGAATCGCCTGCGTCCAATGCTGGTCATCGCGCTGACGCTCGTTCCGGCCCTCGCCCGCGCGCAGGACGCGCCGAAGGAACACAAGGTCGACGTCTGCGTCTACGGCGGCACCGCCGGCGGCGTGATCGCGGCCGTCGCGGCGAAGAAGGAGGGGAAGACCGTCCTGCTGATCGAGCCGGGCCGGCACCTCGGCGGGATGAGCAGCGGTGGCCTCGGCTGGACCGACTTCGGCAACAAGGCCGCCATCGGCGGCATGTCGCTCGACTTTTACAAGCGCGTCGGAAAGGCCAAGGGGCGCGACGACGCCGTCTGGACGTTCGAGCCGAGCGTCGCCGAGGCGGTCTTCAAGGACCTCGTGCGCGAGAGCGCGGTCGACGTGGTCTTCGAGTATCGAGTCATAGCCGCAGCCGGCAAAGTCTTCGCGAACGGCGCGGGGGTGCGAAAATCGCTCGGGTTGGTCACGTTCGAGTACGCGCCGCCGCAGCCGTCCGGCGCGCCGGCCCCGCGAGGCTCGCCGCACCCGGACGGGGCGCGCTTCCTTGCGGTCGAGGCGAAGGTGTTCATCGACGCGACGTACGAGGGCGACCTGCTCCCGCACGCGGGCGTGAAGTACCACGTCGGCCGCGAGTCGGCGCGGCAGTACGGCGAGCCGCTCAACGGCATCCGCCCGCGGACGCCGTCGCACCAGTTCACCACGCGGGTCGACCCGTACGTCAAGCCGGGCGACGCGTCGAGCGGCCTGCTCCCGCTCGTGCAGGAGGGCGACGGCGGCACGCCCGGCGACGGCGATCATCGCGTGCAGGCGTACAACTTCCGCCTCTGCCTCACGAACGTCCCGGAGAACCGCAACCCGATCGCCGCGCCGCAGGGGTACGACCCCGCCCGCTACGAACTGCTCGCCCGTCACGTCGAGTCGAACGTGGCGGCGGGCAAGAAGCTCACGCTCCGCAACCTGCTGAAGATCGACATGGTCACGAAGGAGAAGACCGACATCAACAACCAGGGCGCGGTGTCGACCGACTTCATCGGCGCCAACTACGACTACCCCGAGACGAACTACGCGCGGCGCGGCGAGATCTGGAACGAGCACCTCCGGTACATCAACGGCCTGCTCTACTTCCTCGCCACCAGCCCGCGCATCCCCGAGTCGATCCGCAACGACATGGCGAGTTGGGGCACCGCCAAGGACGAGTTCACCGACACCGGCGGATGGCCGCACCAGATGTACGTCCGCGAGGCGCGGCGGATGGTGGGGCAGTACGTCATCACGCAGAACGACTGCGAGCACCGCACGACGATCGACGACGCGGTCGGCCTCGGCGCCTACAACATGGACTCGCACAACTGCCAGCGGATCGCGAAGGACGGCGCCGCGATCAACGAGGGGGACGTGCAGGTGCCGCCGAAGGGGCCGTACAAGATCAGCTACCGTTCGATCACGCCCAAGCCCGAGGAGTGCGCGAACCTGATCGTCCCGGTCGCGATCTCGGCCAGCCACATCGCCTACGGCTCGGCGCGGATGGAGCCGGTGTTCATGGTGCTCGGCGAGTCCGCCGCCGTCGCCGCGTCGATGGCGATCGACGCGGACGTGCCGGTGCAGCAGGTCGACGTGAAGCAGCTCCAAGATCGACTACTGAAAGCCGGCCAGGTCCTCGTGCCGCCGCCGCCCGGGCCCGGCCGCGCGGGGGGCGCCGGGGGCACGGGGAAGGACATCGCGAAGCTCGGCGGCCTCGTCGCCGACGAGGGCGACGCCAAGCGGGTGGAACTCAAGGGCCCGTGGCAACCGAGCCGCTCGACGGGCGGCTTCGTCGGCGACGGCTACCTGCACGACGCCGACGCGGCCAAGGGCGAGTGCACCGCGCGGTTCTCGCTCCCGGTGACCGAGGCGGGCGCGTACGCGGTGCGGGTCTACTACACCTCGTACGAGAACCGCGCCACGAACGTGCCGGTGACGGTGACGCTCGGCGATAAGTCGACGACGAAGAAGATCGACCAGAAGAGCCCGAGCCCCAACGGCGGCGGCTACACGACCGTCGCCACGGTCGACGCGAAGGCCGGCGACACGATCACCGTCGCGATCACCAACGCCGGCACCGACGGCCACGTCGTTCTTGATGCGGTGCAGGCGATGCGAGTGCCGACCGGCGCGGCGACGCAGTAGGACGGATCCCCGTCCCGCGCGCCGGCGCCGACGGGGACGGCAGAGGTGTGCCCGGTTATCGTCGAGGGCAAGGCGTCGGAACGCGATTCTGAAAAACTCGGAGGCGCACCGGAAACACGTCCACGTCGCGTTGCCGACGGATCGACGTCCGGTTTAGCAGCCGCTCGCAGAGCGGCCCTCTCGGCACGGGTCGCGTGCCGAACGTCAGGGTTACAGAACGGGAGAAAGCATCGTGACATCGGGCGGTGAAGTGATCCTGGACGCGCGGCGGTTCGTCGACGACCTGCTCGACGCCGCCGTCGGCCGCCGCGCGTCGGACGTCCACCTTGAGCCGACGGCACAGGGGTACGAGGCGCGGTTCCGCGTCGACGGCCTGCTCGAGACGACCGACCGCTACGACGCCGCCACCGGCCGCAGTCTCGTCAGCCGGCTGATGGTGATGGCGCACCTGCTGACCTACCGCCTCGACGTGCCGCAGGAGGGGCGGCTCACCGTCGCGCCGCCGTCGGCGCCGGCGCCGCTCGAACTGCGCGTCGCGGTCATGCCGACGCGTCACGGCTTGCGCGCCGCGATCCGCCTGCCGGCCGACCTCACGCGCCCGCAGTCGCTCGACGACCTCGGCCTCCCGCCCCGCGTGCTCGCCGCGCTGCACCGCTTCGCCGCCGGCGACGCCGGCATGCTGATCGTCACGGGCCCGGCCGGCTCGGGGAAGACGACGACGATTTACGCGCTGCTCGCGCACGTCGCACGGACCTCGCCCGGGCTCAGCATCATCAGCCTCGAAGACCCGGTCGAGCGCGACCTGCCCGGCGTGACGCAGATCGAGGTGACGCCGTTCGGCGAACTGACGTACGAGCGGGCGCTGCGGAGCATCCTGCGGCAGGACCCGCAGGTGCTGATGCTCGGCGAGATCCGCGACGCCGCCACCGCGTCGCTCGCCGTGCAGGCCGCCCTGTCCGGCCACCGGCTGATCTGCACGCTCCACGCGGCCACGCCCGGCGGCGCGGTGGCCCGCTTGCTGGAGATGGGCCTCGAGCCGTACCAGGTCACCAGCGCGCTGTTCGCCGTCGTCGCCCAGCGCCTGCTCCGCCGGCGCCGCCCGGGCGGCGACGGATACCAGGGGCGCGTGCCGGTGGCGGAACTAGCCGAGGTCGACGCGCCGCTCCGCGAGGCGATCCTCCGCCGCGCCGACGCGGTCACGCTCCAGGCGGTCGCCGCGCGTCGGGAGGGCCACGAGGATCTCCGAGCGGCGGGGCGAACCCTCGTGTCGCAAGGCGCGACCGACGACCCCGAGGTGCTGCGGGTGCTCGGGCCCGGTCCCGCATAGGAAATGGGCGGCGCGGTGCG
>JAUJNJ010000103.1 GCA_030448225.1 Phycisphaerae bacterium | reverse complement strand
CCCCGCGCTGATCTACCTGAAGGAAACGCCGCCGATGCGCCTCGCGACCGACCGCGGGCCGCTCGTGCTCGCGGGGTTCCGGCGGCTCGGGCAGACGTTCCGCAACGTGCGACACTACCGCATGCTGTTCCTGTTCCTCGGCGCGTACCTGCTCTACACGAACGGGACCGACACGGTCATCAACGTCTCGCCCGCGTTCGCCGAGCAGCGGTTCGGCATGGGCCCGATGCCGCTCGTGGGCGTCTTCCTGCTCGTGCAGGTCGTGGCGTTCGTCGGCGCGATGACGTTCGGCTACCTCGCCGACCGCGTCGGCAACAAGCCGGTGATCGTCGGCACGCTGATCGTGTGGGTGCTGGCGGTGGGCGCGGTGATCTTCACGCAGAACGCGCTGCAGTTCACGCTGGCAGCCGCGGCCGTCGGGATCGTGTTGGGCGGCGTGCAGTCGAGCAGCCGGGCGCTGATGGGGCACCTGGCGCCCGAGGCGATCCGCAACGAGGCGTTCGGGTTCTTCTCGCTCAGCGGCAAGGCCGTCAGCGTGCTCGGCCCGCTCGTGTACGCCGCCCTGGCCACGCAACTCGGCACGCGGTTCGGCGTGCTGTCGGTGCTGCCCTTCCTGATCCTCGGCCTGCTGCTCATCCTCCGCGTGAAGGAACCCGCCCGTCCCAGGCCTCAAGGGTTTGAGGTTCTTCCGCCTTCCAAGTGACAGGCGGGTGCCGCTCTTGCACCCAAAGCGGCTCCCGATGCCATTCTGGCAGTCGGGGTGGCCGGCTCGCATTCGTAAGTCGTTGTGAAGTCGGCATATCGCGCTTCCCGACTAAGGCACGGCGTTTGATTCCGCGAGGCCATCCCACACTCACCCGGAGGTTTCACGCATGAGCACTGTCGCCGACGCCCCGCAGCGGATGGAATTCAAGACCGAGCTGAAGCAACTCCTCGACCTCATCATTCACTCGCTCTACACGAAGAAGGAAATCTTCCTCCGCGAGCTCATCAGCAACGCGGCCGACGCCATCGACAAGCTGCGGTTCGAGTCGCTCAAGACGCCGGACCTGCTCGAAGGCGACGGCTCGGGCAACTGGAAGATCCGCCTCATCCCCGACGAGAAGGCCGGCACGCTCACGATCTCCGACAACGGGATCGGCATGACGCGCGAGGGCGTGGTCGAGCACCTCGGCACGATCGCCAAGAGCGGCACCCGCGCGTTCCTGGAGAACCTCAAGTCCGCCGACGCGCAGAACCGACCGGAGCTCATCGGCCAGTTCGGCGTCGGGTTCTACGCGTCGTTCATGGTCGCCGACCGGGTGACGGTCGTCTCCCGCGCCGCCGGCGCGGGCACCGAGGCGGTGAAATGGGAGTCGGACGGGCAGGGCGCCTTCACCGTCGAGCCGGCCGAGCGCCCGGCGGGGCGGGGGGCGGACGTCACGCTCCACCTCCGCGAGGACGCCAAGGAGTTCCTCTCGGTCTGGCGGCTGCGCGAGATCGTCAAGAAGTACTCCGACTACATCGAGCACCCGGTCGCCGTCGACGTCGAGCAGGAGAAGGACGGCAACAAGTCGACCGAGGAGCAGACGCTCAACAGCCGCCAGGCGATCTGGCTGCGCCCGAAGCACGAGGTGAAGGCCGAGGAGCACCACGCGTTCTACAAGCAGATCAGCCACGACGACGCCGACCCGCTGCGCACGATCCACGTCGTGGCCGAGGGGGGCGCGACCGACTTCCGCGCGCTGCTGTACGTCCCCTCGAAGAAGGGGTGGGACTGGATGGCCGGGCCCGAGAAGAAGAGCAGCGTGGACCTGTACGTGCGGCGCGTGCTGATCCAGCACGAGTGCGAGGAGGTGCTGCCGCCGTACCTGCGGTTCATCAAGGGCGTGGTCGACGCGTTCGACCTGCCGCTGAACGTGAGCCGCGAGACGATCCAGCACGACCCGCGGCTGGCGAAGATCAAGAACAACCTCGTCAACCGCGTGCTGAAGACGCTGGAAGACCTGAAGGAGTCGGACGAGGAGAACTACCGCAAGTTCTTCGCCGAGTTCGGCACCTACCTAAAAGAGGGCGTCGCCACCGACTTCTCCAACAAGGAGCGGATCGCCGACCTGCTGTTGATCGAGTCGACCAAGACCGAGCCGGGCAAGCACACGACGCTGGCGAAGTACGTCGAGGGGATGAAGCTCGAGCAGAAGGAGATCTTCTTCCTCGTCGGCGAGTCGCGCGAGCTCATCGAGCACAGCCCGTACCTCGAGGCGTTCAAGGCGAAGGACCAGGAGGTGCTGCTCCTGACCGACCCGATCGACGAGTACCTCGTCTCGTCGCTCCACAGCTACAAGGACAAGACGCTCAAGCCCGTCGACCGCGGCGAGGTGAAGGACGAGTCGACCGAGGAACAGAAGAAGGCCGCCGGCGAGCGGCTCAAGGGCCTGCTCGACGCGCTGAAGTCGAAGCTGTCCGGCGACGTGAAGGACGTGCGCGTCACCACCCGCCTGAAGGAGAGCGCCGCCGTCCTCGTGGCCGACGAGCACGCGATGAGCGCGCACATGGAGCGCCTGCTTCAGCGCATGGGCCGCGGCGAGGAGGTCCAGCCGAGCAAGCGCATCTTAGAACTCAACCCCGATCACCCGGCCGTCCAGGCGCTGCAAAAGCTCCAGGAACAAAACCCCGCCGACGAGCGCGTCGAGGCCTACGGCCGCCTCCTCCACGACCAAGCCGTGATCGCCGAAGGCTCCCGCATCAAGGACCCGGCCGCGTTCGCGAAGCGCGTGAACGAACTGCTGGCGAAGGCGGCGGGAGCTTAGGAGGTGGGGGCTGATGGCGGGGGTGTGGGTGGAAGAGTATGGTGAGGGTGGTGGAGTGGTGAGCGTCCATCATGCTGGTCGTGATGCGGTTGTCTGGTCCCCCTCGCCCTGTGCTCGGAGAGGGTTGAGTAAACTTCTTGCTGCGCCAACGTCGCGGGAGCAGGGACGCGAATCGGGTGATTGCCCGTCACCCCTGTCCTCTCCCGCCAGTGCGGGGAAAGGGACGCAACCAGCACCGCCACCGCATGCGTGATCGCCTTACGTCCAGGTCATCCTGAGGAGGCTTTGCCGACGAGGGGATCTTGAGACGAACGTATTTACAGCCGAGATCCCTCTGGTCGCTTTAACGCTCCTTTGGGGATGACAATCGTCGTCCGCTCGCCGTCGCGCGCGTACGCACCACGCACTACCTGTCCGCGTACGTCCAGACCGATGTGACCGACGATCGCGCGTTCACCTCCAGCGGGTCGATCGGGCCGGTGTGGCGGTAGATGACGCTTGCCGCCGGGCGACGATCAGGGTGTGGGGGAGGGGCCCTCCCATTGCGCGTCGAGCGCGTTCACGAAGAAACGTCGTGGTCGCCGCCGGCGAAGGACGTTGCGGCCGGCGACGCGCTTGTCCTTCAGCATCGTTAGGGCGGCGTCCTGCAGTTGGTCGGCCGTCATGCTGATCATGACGAAGCTCGAGCCCGCGGCCGCGGCCACATCCGGTGCATCTCGACGAGTTCCGGCAGTTCCGCCACGCACGGGCCGCACCACGTCGCCCAGACGTTGATCAGCCGCAGCGGCTTCTTCTTCTGCGTCGGGTCGGCCGGCGCGTCGGCGAAGGCGGCCAGCGCCTTCACGCCCGCGGCGTCGATATGCAGCTCGATCATCACCGGCTCGGCGTCCACTTCGCGAGCAGGCGCTTCCGCGTCGTCCTTGTGTCGGCCCACTTCCGTGGGAGCAGCCGAACACCTTGGTCTTCTCGACCACGGCGCACCGTGACAACCCGCGAGCAGCGCGTCGATCGCGTTGCGCGCATCGGCCTGCGCTCGTCACCTGCTTCGTCCGGAGTTGTCGATCCGCCATACCGCAACTTGCGATCAACGTCGAAAATGGCGTTACGTGCGGCGTCTTCAACAGCATACGCGGGACGTCGCCTGCGCTGCCGTCGTAGAGGTAGAGAACGCAGGCAACGTCCATTCGCGGATCTTCATGTCCGCGAGCAGGTCGCCGAGGTCAGGTAGCCGGTTCGTCCGGAGCAGGCAACTTCTCCGGCGTCGTTAAACGATCGCGACAGCGCGACGCCATATCCTTGTAATCCGCGTGCAACGCTGCGCCAAACCGCGCACTCGTGCGCCTGCGCGGTGAAGGCAATGGTTGCGGGTGACGGAACGACAGCTTTCTCCGCGTCACCATAATCAACGAGCAGCAATCATGTGCGTCAACGCCGAGCAGCTTGAAGTCCGGCAGGCACGCTTGTTCCAGAAACCACATCCAGCGCACGCGAACAGGCAAGACGATCGCGAAACGACGACGACTGACGCGACAACGAAACGCGAAGAAACGAGCAGATGCGTTCATCAGCAAAATCTCCTTCACGCCGAGAAGTCTATAAAGATGCAAGGCGAGTGCGAAAGTCGCATCGCGGCAAAATTCAGCAAAACACACAGAACACTGAAAGCCTGGAAATCCAGAGAGAACAGAGATGCGGATAAAGGGTCAGGAAATGAAGACGAAACAAAGCACGCCCGCCGACTGGTATTCCCTCCAGCAGCCATCCTCATTCCACTCCATCATAATCTCCTCCCGCCTCTCTCAAATAACTCTCCATGTCGTGTCTCGTGGTTAAATTTTCGGATCGTCAATCGTCTGCTACCCAGCGGTTACGGAAAGCCCTGCGTCGGGCAAACGGCAACGCGGGTGGAGCAGGCCTGCGTCTTTTCCGCGAGTCCCAGCGGATGCGGTCGACGAACATGCGCCGCGCGGTGCGGGCGGGGTCCCAGGCGTGGTAGACCATGAACTCGCTCTTGCCGTCGGGGCCGAGCGTGACGCTGTTGTGGCCGGGGCCGAGGACCTGGCCCTCGATGCCGCGCAGGACGGCCGGGCCCTCGCTGTTCCACTCGTCGCGGTAGGGGCCCATCGAGCGCTCGGCCACGCCGTAGCCCACGCCGTAGGCGCTCGTCTGCCAGTTGCCGCCGCTGTAGAAGCAGTAGTAGTGCCCGGCGTGATGCCAGACGAAGGGCCCCTCCACCGTGTGCCAGGCGTCCCACACCTTGCCGTAGAGCGGGCGGTTGCGCTCGTAGATCTGCCAGTCCGCGCCGGCCCGCAGGACGGGGACCGCCTCGCCGCGCGTCGAGATCATGTCGTCCGCCAGCGGCAGGGCGGCCGTGCCGATCCCGACGCACGGCCGTTCTGCGAAGAAGTCGGTGGCGAAGAACAGGTACCACGACCGTCGGCCGGGTCGCGGAACAGGCTAGCGTCGATGCTGAACGCGCATCGGCGAGGGGGCGGTCATCCGCACCACGCCCGGCGTCGACGAACGGGCCACCCGGGCGGTCGGCGACGGCGACGCATAGGCGGTGCGACTCGTCACGCGCCATTGGCGGCGGAGTAGTACATGTAGAACTTGCCGTCGCGGCTCGGCGGCCTCGGGAGCCAGTAGGCGGTGAACGCCTCGCCGCCCGCCGGCTCCGGCGGCGTCAGCACGCCGACGTACGTCCAAGTGACGAAGTCGTCGCTGCCGCTGAGGAACTGCCGCCCGTCGCCTTGAAGCCGATGCCCGGTGCCGTAGGCGTAGAACGCCGCCGTGGCGCAGGATGAACAGGGTCGGCGGGTAGCCGTCGTACACGGGGTTGGAATAAGTGTTGGCCATGGTGGGTTGAAGACTGCGATGACGTCCGTGGCGGGTGCAGCCCCGAGGAGGCGACGGCGGCGACTAGCGGATGCGGGCGGCGGCGTCGACGGCTCTTTCAGCACGCCCGGGGCCGGGAACGCCGCCGAGTCGTAGTACGTGCGGAACCGGCTGATCCGATCGTCGCGGAAGTCCAGCAGCGACGCCCTCGTACTCTGGCTGGCCGTCGGGCAGGGTGCCGTCGCTCGACCACTCCAGCATGGCGGATTCGCCGGCGTCGGTGACGTGCGGGTGAACCGCGAGCGGACGCGGCCGAACGCGGCGAGATATTCTCTCCAAAACCCGGCCGCGTCGCCCCCGGCGGTCGCGGGCAGAAGCGAGCAGTTCGGCGTCGGCGGCGAACCGCGCGGCCAACAGGGCGACGTCGCCGAGTGCGCTCGGCCTCCTGCCAGCGCGCCCTGCACGAAACGTTCGGTGTTCGACGCGTCATGTGCTAGCCTCCGTGCGGCGCGCGTCCGCCACGTCGGGACCTTACCCAACGCCGCGGCCGCCGCGAGCCCTCGAATTCACGGGACGTCCCCGTTTGATCCGTTCCGGTGCCGCGTCAATGCAAATGGGCCGCCTTGGCCGGCGCGTGACCGAAATCTACAAGGTTCGTCCGAAACCTCCTTGTCTAATGAGTCGCACAACGCGTAATGTTAATAGTGGATTAGAGGCGAGGCGGTTCCGGTTCGTTCCGGCGACATCTCTGACGTTTTGAAATAAATCGGTCCTCGCCGGGCGTCCGGTCAGGCATGCACGCCCGCACTCGTGCCGGAAAAATAGCAGCAGCAATGCCCGTTCATCAATTCGTTCCCGTCGTCGTCGGTTTCACGCTCGTGGAACTGCTGGTCGTGATCGGCATCATCGCTGACGCTGATCAGCGTGCTGCTTCCGGCCTGAACGCCCCGGGCACGAGCCCAGCAGATCAAGTGCGCGTCGAATATGCGGAGCATGGGGCGGCGCTGCAGATGTACCTCAACCAGTTCAAGTGCTACCTGCCACGCGGCGAAGATCCCGGCGGGCGGGCAGACGTACGCGGTCTGGCCAGCGCGGCTCAACCTGTTCCTGAACGACAAGGCCCTGTTCCACTGCCCCTCGCAGGACGAGGACCACGCGCACCGGCCCGGTCAACGGCCCCCGGCGGCCATTACGCCGACGCGTCGGCCAGCAGGTGGGGCTACAACCCTGGCGACCGCCTGCTGAGGACCGACTCCAACTCGATGCCGTTCGTACGGCTACAACGACTGGGCGCCAACGGCGAGCCGGGATTTAACCACAACCGGGAGTCGCTCGGCCTCGGCGGCGACCTAAACTGCTGCCGCCGAAGGCTATCAGGGAGAAGGAAATCGAAGGTCGCCCGCTCAAACTGCCGGCGGAAATGATCGTGCTCACGGACAGCATCCCCAACGGCCAGTGGGACTTCAACGTCGACCCCCGCGACCCGAACGAGGGTCAGGCAAGATCCACAACAAAGGCACGAACGTCCTCTGGGCCGACGGCCACGTGACCTGGTCGGACAGCAGTCGGTTTCGCTGTACGACGAAGACCGGGTCCCACATCTCGCCGAACCACCCGCACCCGCACGGTGTCCGTCTTCTGGAACCGCACGCACGAGCGGTCGGTGAATAAAAAGCACATGCCGGAACTCTCCCGCCGTGCCGGAGTTGAACGGCGACCTGAGTCCCGCACGATGAGCAGAGCGAACTCGAATCAAAGGCCCGCGCCCCCACAGGGGCGCGCAGGCCTTTTCCATTCGCTCGTTCACCGGCGTCGACGACGCCCAGGCACGGGTACTCCGCGCGCCCGCGTGTCCGCCCGGCAGGAAGCGGCAGCGACCCGATCCGCCTCGGTAGGGTGGCGCATTTTCGCGTCCCGATGCGGTCGTCACTGTCGGTGTGGAAAGATGTGGGGCCGAGCCCGCAGACTGATGCGTCCGCCGCAGTTGCGGTGTATGAGTCGATCCCATCGTTCGACGGCGTTGCGATGCCTGCGTCCTGGTCGACCGGCAGCCGGCGAGAGTCAGCCGACGGTCACATTCGTGGCGCACGCAACAACCGGCGATCTTTCGCAGCTACAGGATCGGCCGTGGAGCGGGTCATGGACCACCCAACCCACCGACCATTTCCCGCGACCGACAATTCCGTTATGAAGTGCAAAATCTGGTGCCGTCGAGCCGCGAGCGAACGCTTGAGCGGAAGCGGAGGGAGCCGCAGGGCCGGTCCGACGCACCGGCGTCTTCCGGCAGTCGGCGACACACGCGTCGGTCTGCGACGACGTAAACGATCTCGCCCGGCCACCGTCCGCCGGTGATCCGGAGGAGGCGGCCGGGCGAGGGGTGATCGCAATCGATCTGCCGTCCGGCAGCTTGCGCGGGCAACGCGGCGAACACCGCAAGCAGCCACCGCGCGTCGGGCGCACGCAGTTCGGTTTGCGTTCGATGGAGAGCGCCGAGGAGCGGCCGCCAAGGCTCAGTCCAGCGGCTTCACCGCGATGTTCTTGAAATGGACGACGCTCTCCGGATCGTGCCCCTGGAGGGCGAACGTGCCGCTGCCGAGCTTGCGGCCTCCATCCCGCCGCCGGCTTCCAGTCGGCCGGCTGCCACTCGGCGGTGGTCTGGCCGTTGATCTTGATCGTGATGGTCTGGTCCTTCACGATGATCTCGTAGAGGTGCCACTGGTCGTCCTTCACGGGCGACTGGTTCATCACGTCCTTCACCGCGTAGAGCCCGCCGGTCTTCTTCGGGTCCTTGTGCGTCCTGGTTGACCTGCGCCTCGAACCCCTGCGACGGCCACCTGCGGCTGGTACTTCGTGTGGAAGTAGATGCCGGCGTTGGCGCCGGGCTTGGTCATCACCTCGGCGCGCGGAAGTGCAAGTTCTTGAACTCGTGGTTCCGCACCGGCCCGTCGTAGAACAGGTGCGACCGCGGGCCGTGCACGACGATCTCCCCGTCGGCGATCTTGAACGTGTCGGTGTTCTCGTTCGCCTTCCACCCGTCGAGCGTCTTGCCGTCGAACAGCGGGTAGAACCCCTCGGCGTCCGGCTTGGGCTCCTCGGCCGCCACGGCGGCGAGGGACAGGACGGACAGGGCCAGTAGCGTGCAAAGCGTCTGCTTCATCGCGGTCCTCCTTCGGGTTCGAAACTTGTCGGCATCATGACGCGGCCGGGGCGGGGCGTGCAAGCGATCCGTCTACTTCTGCCGCCGGGCTCGCACCCACTCGCGCGGGGCCTTGGAAGCTGCCGATTGACTCTGCTGCTGGGCGATGACGACGAATTCGTAAAACTGGTCGAGCGGCAGGTCGGGAAAGCACCTGCTCGCCGTCGCGGGCTCGTACGATTCGGCGCGCGGAGCATGGGGATCGGTTGCCCGCCCGGAACACCCACACCTCTCCGACGCCCAGCGCGAAGTCGATCGGCTGCCGCGACACGCTCGAACGTGACACCTCCACTTCGATCGCGAGGTCCGGCGGCGGGTCCACCGTGAGGTCGATGTCATCCCTTCCCATCACCGCCGGTGCGTTCTGGGCGTAGTAGCATTCGTCCGGCTCCAGCCCCTTCTTCAGGTCCTCGCGGGCGCGCGTCATCGAGCCGAAGCCCTCCAGTTCAATCTCGATGGCGTCCGCATACGCTTCCAGCAGGCGGCCAATCAACTTCTTCAACTTCTCGTGAAATGGCGACGGTGACATGACTTCCAGCGTCCCCTCGTCGTAGGTCAGCCGCGTGCGACCCTCGCCGATGTCGGCCAGCATCCGCTGGTAGGTGTCCCAGGAGATGCCCTCCATCACGACGCGGTGCTCGGTGATCGGCTCGGGGAGATGGTGGTCATGAGGCGGTCCCGTGGCGCGGGCTCGGACGGGGCCGATCCTACCGGATCGGTCGGGCGGCGTCCGTCCGCTCATTCCCCGAGCGTGCCCCGCGTGACGCCGAGCTGGCTGAGGACCTTGAGCTGCCGCCACGCCTGGCGGCCGTCTTCGAGCCGGCGAGCACGCGGGCGTAGCGGTCGAGGAGAGGGGCGACCTGCGGGCCGCGCCTCCGCGCAGCAGTTCGACGCGGAAGTCGGCGATCCCCATGTCGCGCATCCGCGCGCACGTACTCGGCGGCCGACTGGGCAGTGCCGTTGAAGACCGTGTTGCGACAGCCGACGTCCGCCACCAGCGGGTGGGCCGCCCCGCGCGGTCGTTGAGGTCCACGCGGTGCGTGTCGCACGGCCGGCCGCAGTCCTTGTGGCTCGTGCCGGTGCTCAGGGTGTGGCAGAACACGCAGTGTTCCATGTGGAACATCGGCATGTGCTGGTGGACGACCGCCTCGAACGCGCCGCGAAGCGGCGACCATCGCGGCCAGCTCGGTGAAGTTCAGGTCGTAGCTCGGCACCATCCGCCGCACGCCGTGCTCGGCGAAGAGGGCGGCCGTCACCTCGTTGGCGACGTTCAGCGCGTAGTCGCCGACGAGCGGCAGGCCCGGCGCGTTCGCCGCGAACCACGCGAGGCCGGCGAGGTTGCGCACGAGCCCGACGTCGGGCCCGCAGTCGGCCACCTGCTTCAGCAGGCCGAGCTCCGACGGCTTGATAATTCGCACGGTGGCGAGGCCAACCGTCACGCCCGCCGCCGCGCCCATCGCGACGGCCGCCTTGTAGTTGCGGATGTCCTCGAAATCGCAGTACGCGGTCGCGGGGGCGATGCCGCTGGCCTCGTGCTTCCACGCCAGCACCGCCTCGAGCTGCTCGAGCGTGCGGGCCATCACGTGAAGGCGGGGTGCGGCCGTGGCGGCGGAGTTGGCGGCGGCGAGGACGGGCGCGACGTGCCGTGTGCGAATCTCAGCGCGCGTGCTCCAGCGCGTCCGGGTCCGCCACGCGGCGGCGGTCGGTGTCGTCGCGCAGTCGGAGCAACTTTTCCGTCGCCTGACGGCGGAGATCGTTCAGCACGCTCTTCGGCGCCATCGCGCTCGGCACGTCGAGCCCTGAGACGGCGAGTTCGAACGGCGTGTCGCCCATTCGGCCGAACTGCTCGCGGAAGGCCTCGGCCGTCAGCGGGAATTTTTGCGCGCGCCTGAAGCGGGCCGGCCCACGACACGGTCGCCTGATGCCCGGCGTCGTCGCGCACGACGACCACGAGCGGGCCGCCGATGTCGGCCGTCACGTCCGCCGAAATGGCCACCCGCCGCGCGACGCGGTCGCGGCTGAACGACTCTTCGAGCCGCCGGCGCACGGCCGGGTCGTGGTCTTCCACACCGTCGCGCCGAGGGCCACGGCCGCGGTGTTCACGCCGCCGCGGCTCGAAGGTGATCTCGACGACGCCGGATCGTTCGGCGCCTCAACGCGGCTTCACGTCACCCCGGGCGACGGCGGGAGGCGAGGCACCGCGGGCGCGATCGTGGCGATGGTCAACCCGATCGCGGCCCGCGCTGGGCCGCCTGTGGAGGAACGGCGGCAGCGACGCAGGGAAACGCCCTTGATGTCCGCCGCCGCGGCGCGCGCCGAACGGCGTGACGGTCGCGATGCGGCCGCCCTGTTCGTCCTGCTCCGGGTGGCCCTCGTCGAACACGACGCCGTCGCCGGGCTTGAGCGTCGTCTCGGTCGCGAAGCCGTGCCCGCGGGGGCCGGCCACGTCGCGCTCAGGCTCGATGAGGACGCCGCGCGCGTGGTGCCGACGACCTTGCCCGCGCGCACGCCGCGACTCTTCGGGAAGCGGGCGTGCACGAGCGACTGGTGATTGACGCCGTCGAGAAAGCCGTGCGTGAAGCCGCGCAGAAACTTTGCGCGAGGTCGAGCGTCTGTTGCTTCGACGCGTGGAACGCGCGGCCCGCCGTCGCGGCGTCGATCGCGGCGATAGGTCTGGGTGGTGGCGGCGACGTAGTGGGCAACTCTTGAGGCGGCCCTCGATCTTGAAGCTGCACACGCCGAGGTCGCTCAGGTCGCCGACGAGGTCGTGGGCGGCGAGGTCCTGCGGGCTGAGGAGGTACGCCTTGTCGCCGAGGTCGCGCGCCCTTGCCGTCGACGATCAGTTCGTACGGCAGGCGGCACCTGGGCGCACTGGCCGCGGTTGGCGCTGCGGCCGCCGCCGCCCTCGCTCGTAAGGCACTGGCCGCTGTAGCTGACGCAGAGCGCGCGTGGATGAAGACCTCGACCGGCACGTCGGTGCCGCCGGCGATCCGGCGGATGTCGTCGGCCGACAGTTCGCGGGCGAGGACGACGCGCCGCACGCCCAGCGCGCCGACGAACTCGATCCCCAGCGGCTCGGTCAGCGTCATCTGGGTGGAGCCGTGGACGTGGAGCCCCGGGCACATGCGGGCGATGAGCCGGGCGAGGCCGAGGTCCTGCACGATCACCGCGTCGGCCCCGGCGGCCGCGACGGCGGCGACGAACCGCAACGCCTCCGGCAGTTCGTCGGAGAAGATGAGCGTGTTGAGCGTGACGAAGCCCTTCACGTTGTGCCCGTGGAGGTACTCCATGACGCCGGGGAGTTCCTCGAGCGTGAAGTTGTGGGCGCGGTGGCGGGCGTTGAAGTTGCTGAGGCCGAAGTAGACCGCGTCGGCCCCGTTGGCCACGGCGGCCCGCATGGCGTCCCAGTCGCCGGCGGGGGCGAGGAGCTCCGGTGCCCGGCGGGCCGAGCGGGGAGCGGTGGGAGATTTCGGAAGTTGGAAATCTTGGCGTTCATGCGGGTTGCTCGGCGCCCAAACTGTACGACGCGTACGCCGAAAGGTTGCGGACCATCCCAGGGGGGCGGCCCGCAGGTTCGGCACGGTGGGCCCCGGATGCCCACTCGCGTTGGCCGGCGTGCCGCCAGGGGGGAGGCACGCCGGCCGACGGGGGGCGGGAGAAGGTGGGGGACGGTTGCCCGGTTGTCCCTCGATGTCGTCTTCCACTTTATCCGACGCGGTCGGCATACAATCGAGATCCCACCAAACGTGTCGCAGCGAGCCCTTCGGGCGTGCGGCTAAAAAAGAGGCTCATTCGCTCTGAAGATGAACGTGTTCGGCTCGCGCGCGCTCGGGGTGCGTCACCTTGCAGTGCGGTAAGACGTGGACCACCCCGAGACCTCTGCTGCATGAGATGGCCCCTTGCCGGGGCCAAGACTCGCCCCGTCATTCGTCACACCAACAGGTGACGCGGTGCGACGTCCCACTGCACAGCACGCTTTCTGGGGCGACGTAGACCCGCGGCTCGTCACTCCGCGCGTGACGGGCCACCAAGTGGAATTCGGGACGCGGTTTCCGGGCACGACCGGTTCGGGTCGCTCCGCGGCACTGTTCGCCGATGCTGCTGATCCACGTCATCGTGATGCTTCAGACGTTGGGCTGCGGGCCACCGTCGGGGGCGTCGATTTTGAGGGGGCCGCCGAAGGAGGACTCGTCGGGTCGGCGGAGACCTTCAAATCGTCGGCGGGCGCGCGCCGCCGCCGGCGCCGGTGGCGGCTCGTTGACGTCGGCGCATCGGGGAAGAGCTTTCGGTCCTCTTCGACGTCGCCGCCGGTGAACGCGCGTTCGTGCGCATGTCGGTGCCGCCGCCGAGGGTGCCGGCTCCCGCGCCACCGCCGCTGGACGCGTCGCCCGCGGCGGTGCCGCCGCCGATCGGGCCGGGATAGGCGTCGGGGGAGTCGGCGTCGGGCACGACGCCCTTGGCCGCGGCGCGGCCTCGAAGTTGCTCGGCGGCGACGCGGCTGCGGTCGGCGGGGGCGGCGGTGTTGTCGGGGCCGCGCGCGCGCGTTGCCGGTGAGGTCGGCTGCTTCGCCGGGGCGGTCGCCGCCGCCGGACCCGCGCGGTCCGTCGTCGCCGGGGCGGGGCACGGTGCGGTTGGCGGGGGACGACGTGGCGTCGTCGGTGGCCTCGTGGATCTCGCTCTTCTGCGCTGCTCGCTCATCGAAAGCTCCTCGTCGGGTAACGCGACGCCTGTGGCGGTTCTTCGGGCAACTGGCCGGCTATGCGCGCGGGGCCGCGAAAGCCTGTCGTGTCGAAGGTCATGCGCTGGCCGTCAGGAGCGGCGTTCCGCATTGTCCTTGGCGGGCGCCGGTGCGCGTGTCGGCGCCCGTTCCGGGCGGCACCTGATGCCTCCAAACCTGCGCCAAACCGCGAACTGTTCCGCGACGACGCGGCATTTCGTTGGCAACTCGCCGCGACGCCTCATTCGCAGGCCGAGTCTGCGTAACATCCGGCTCGCGCGGCAGCACCATTCCTGTGTCCAACTCGCCGGGGCCGGAGCACCTTTGTCGCCGTCTCGGCGCGGCCTCAGTTCTCTCGGCCTAACCGGCACGTCGAACGGGACGCAGACGTCGCCGCGTCGAGTCGCAAGACGAACTGCGCGTCCCGACGCGCCGCATCCGCCGCGAGCACGCGGCCCTTCGGGCGGCGGCTAAAAGAAGAACGCGATCGGGTGCCGCCGTGCTCGGGTCGAAAACGACGTCTGCCGAGCCCGTCTTGTCATCCCACGTCGTCTTAATCAATCCGCGTGCCGGAATCGGAGGAGTCGGGGATTTCCGCGGTGCCGCCCGCGTCGGGTGAGGCGTCGCGGGGGCGGGAGTCCTGGGGGGCGGCGGCGGCGGGAGTCGTGCCGGCCGCGTCGCTTGGCTGAAGGTCGCCGCCGGGGCGGTGGAGGAAGCCCCACGCCGAGTTCGCGCGATCTCGGCCGGCGGTTGCGGGGGCTGCGTCGCCGGGAGGCCCAGGCCCGTCTCGCGGAGTTGGTCGCCCGACGATTGTGACGTCGGCACCTCGAGATCGCCGCGGGGCGCGGACCGCGCGTCGCCCCGCCCGGCCGGTCGCGACCGTTCTCGCCGTCGCCGGGGCACGCCCGGCGGTCTTGCCTCGGCCCGCGCTCCTGATTTGCCGCGGGCGCCCGGGGCGGCCGCGGCCTTCTTGCGCGTGGCGGCGGCGTCGGGGCTGGTCGACTTTCGTCCCGCGCCCGCCGATCGCCCGTGCGCGCGTGCCGCCCCCGCCAGCCGACCGCGCGCGCCTTGCCGCCGGCCGTCGCCTTCGGCCGTGCTGCGGCCGCCTTGCCGGTCCCGCCGCCGCCGCCGCCGCCGGCCGATTTGGCGCGGGAGGCGGTGCCGCCGCCACGTGCTTTAGTGGGAGATGACGTCGTCCGTGATTTGCCGCTGTTCCGTGCGCCCCGCGCTGAAGTCCGGGCCGAAGCCGACTTGCTCTTGGCCATATCGCCTCCTTGTGGACGAGCAATCCGCGCGCAACAACCGACCGCCAGCATAGGCGCGCGGGCGGCGAGACCGGTACGGGAAAATCGGGGGAGTTTCGGATGGCGGGGGCGGGGCGGAGGGGTAACCTGCTCTTCGCAGAGTTGTCAGCCGGCCGTCACGGGTCGCGTGGCGTAGACGCGGTTCGGGCGGGGCATTTCACCGCCGAATTGACCGCGGTCTTCTCCCTCTCGGCGGTAGTCGGAGGAGGGCAGGGTTGAGCGCCATCCCGCCGTACATGTCCCCGCTCCCGTCACGCCTGTCGCTGGAGGCCCCTCACCTTGACCTCTCCCGCGAGTACGGGGCGGAGGCCGGGCGCACCGGTAACGGAACGCATTGTTCCTCCAGGGATAATCCGTAGGCTTGAGGCGTCGCGTTCAAAAAGCGACCGAAACGTCCACAGAACGTTACGTGTGATAGTCGGCGTTGATCGTCACGTACTCCTTCGACAGGTCGCACGTGTAGACCGTCGAATCGGCGCGGCCGAGGCGGCAGGCGAGGTCGACCCGCACTTCCGGGGCCTTGAGCGACGCGGCGACCTGCGCGCGTCGATCGGCACGGGCTGGCCGTTGCGGAAGACGATCGTGCCTTGCAGGGTCAGCGTCGCGCGGTCGGGGTCGAACTCGGCGCGCACAGGCCGGCCGCCGAGACGATCCGGCCCCAGTTCGGGTCGTTGCCGTGCATCGCGCGCTTCACCAGCGGCGAGTTGGCGATCGCGCGACATCGCCCGGGCGTCGGCGTCGCTCTTTGCGCCCTTCACCGTGATCACCACGACCTTCGTCGCGCTCCTCGCCGTCGGCGGCGATCTGATAGGCGAGCGCGCGGAAGACCTCGTCGAGCGCGCCGGGCGAAGGCGTCGAGGGCCCGGGGCGAGTCGAGCTTCACGCCGGACATGCCCGAGGCGAGCAGGACGGCCGTGTCGTTCGTGCTCGTGTGGTCGTCGACCGTGACGGCGTTGAAACTCGCCTCGGCGGCGGCGGCCAATCAGGCGGCGGAGCAGCGGGGCGGGCACGGCGGCATCGGTCGTGAGGTACGCGAGCATCGTCGCGTGACGCGCGAGCTTGGCCGCGCGCCCGGGTGCCGGCCGGGCCTTGCCGGCGGCGGCGCTGACCGGCGGCCGGCAGGGCCATGCGGGGGCCGATCATGCCGCTCCTTGCAGACGCCGGCGAGCGTGACAATTTCACCGCCGACCTTGAACTGCGCGGCGGCGGCCTTGCGTTTGAGGTCCGTCGTGAGGATAGCGTCGGCGAACAGCAGCGCGTGCTCTCCGCTGCCGCCGAGGCGCTGGCCCGCCTCGACGATGCCGCGGCTCGAGCTTTTCCATCGGCAGATGGTGACCGATGATGCCGGTCGACGACGGCAGCACGTCGGTCGCGTCACGCAGTCGAACGCCGCGCCCGGCCAGTTCGCACATGCGCCGGGCGTCGCGGCTCGCCGCGGCGGCCGGTGCAGGCGTTGGCGTTGCCGGCGTTGACGACCACGCCCCGCAGGCGCCCGGCGGCGACGTGCTCGCGGCCGACCTTCACCGGCGCGGCGAAGACCTTGTTCGTCGTGAACACCGCCGCGGCCGTCGCGCGGGTGTCACATACGAGCAGGCCGACGTCCGGCGCGCGCTTGGACTTGATCCCGGCGTACACGCCGGCGGCGCGGAACCCGCGCGGGGACAGCAGGTGAAGGTCGCGCATCGGGCGTGGATCTCCCAGGGTACCTGTTGGTGGCGCGGGGAAAGGTACCGGCCGGCGGGGCGGGCGTCGATAGCGGGCGGCGCGGTGCGCGATTCGGAAGTCGGTGTGTCCGCTCGATCCAAGCCGCTCGCGGCTTAGCGCATCACACGAGATGACAGCAGCGATTTCGACTCCCGTCGTTGAACCATCCGTCGTGCCGCGATCGACGTTCGGCGCGACGAACAACCACGGAGGGAGAGCCGCAATTCCGGATGCCCGGGAAAGGACGTTACCCGCTCCCTCTCGCGAACCCGACGAGAGAGAAACAATGCAGCAAATGCTGAACGGGAGGTAGTGCCTCCCTTCTCCACGGGCCGCGCGCTACGCGCCCCCGACGCGTCCGCTCTGCGAGCGGCGGCTAAGTGCCTATCCCAATAACCCGGCGTTCCGCGTTTCGCCGCAGGCCCGAAGGGCCCGCCGCGCGTTATAAACGGGAGAGAACTCCGGCGCGAAGGTCGCGGTCCGTCCTCCGTCAGGGCTCAATAGCTCCGCAGCACGCCGATCACCACGCCCTGCACGCGGCAGCGGTTGGCGTCGACGATGCGGGGTTCCATCGTCTTGTTGGCCGGCTGGAGGCGGATCTTGCCGCCGGGCTCCTTGTAGAAGCGCTTGAGCGTGGCCTCGCCGGTGTCGAGCAGCGCGACGACCTGCTCCCCGTTGCGGGCGGTCTCGCGGCGTTCGATCACGACGTAGTCGCCGTCGCAGAGGTGGTCGTCGATCATCGACTCGCCGCGGACGCGCAGGACGTAGACGCCGTTCTTGGAGTGGAACACCTTCTCCAGGTCGAGCTCCTCGCGGTCCTCGACCGCCTCGATCGGCGAGCCGGCGGCGATGTTGCCCAGGAGCGGGAGCTTCGTGCTGCGGTTCTCGTCAGGAAGCTTCTCCTCGGAGATGATTTCCAAAGAGCGAGCCTTGTGCTTGTCGCGCCGCAGGACGCGCTTCTTTTCGAGCGCGCCGACGTGCTCGAAGATCGTGACCTTGCTCGTGCCGAGCTGGTCGGCGAGCTCCTGCATGGTCGGGGAATAGCCCATGAGGTGGCGGAAGTTGCGGATCGCCACGACCACGTCGAGCTGGCGGGGGGTGAGGTTCATACGGGAGCTCCTGGGGCTCGCTAAGGGCGCCGCCCCGCCCGGGTGGGGCGGTCGCGGCGTGCGGTTCGATGCCCTGCGACGCAGGGTCGTGCGCGGCGCCGTCCGCCGCGGGATCCACAGCCACCGCGAGCAGGGCGTGCAGGCCGCCCAACAGCGCCTGCACCTCCTCGGGCTCGAGCACGGCCGGCTCCACGTACAGCGCCGACCGCCCCCGCGGCGCGAGCGACAGGTCGGCCTCGACCTCCCGCTCGACCTGCTCGATCGACAACTCGCCTCGCCCGGTCGACCACTCGACCTGCCGGGTCGACGAGTCAGCCTCGCTTGGCGGCATCGCGTCATGCGAGGCCCCGGCGGGCGCGGCGGCACGCGGTCCGGCCTCGGATTGGGCTTCCCTTCCCATTCCCTGTCCTTCAGGCTGAACGACAGCCGGCGTTTGGAGGCTGTTCCGGAAACATTACCCTAACGCGAAAACCGGAGTCAAGCGCCATTCGCGCGAATCTTCTGACATTTGTTCTTCCGGTATAAAACGGACCCCCGTCACGGGTCTCAGCGCCGGCCCGAATGCGCCGACCAAGCCGGCAGCTACAGCGGCTCCCCGTCGAACGTAGCATCCTCAGCGACATCCTCCTGGAGAGGCCGGTAGCAACCCGACCGGTCGTGGGGAAGGGAACCCTTTTCTCCAGCCCGAGATCCCTCGTCGCTGTCGCTCCTCGGAATGACGGGGCCCGGCAGGCGCAACTGCTCTTCGCTATCCGGCTGCTCTAAACGGCGGTAGCACGGCGACCGTCGCTTTCGGCCCGGATCTTGCGCGATAAACGCACGGTCCGCGGGCCAATTTCTGCCGATACGGCAACTGGCAGAGTCTGGTGGGAGCCCGCGATGGATTTAACCGCAGCCGTTTCGGATTTCCAGCAGGCGAAGGCGATTGCCGCCGTGCAGATGAAGGGGGCGCGCAAGGCGCTGGACGTGCAGGAACTTCAGGGCGCGGCGGCCGTCAAGCTGATCGAGGCGGCGGGGCAAACCGCGGCCGGGGCGGGGGATGCGCTCGTGGCGGCGGCGACGGGGCTCGGCCGGAGCATCGATACGTACGGCTGAGCGCCGGCCCCGGCACTGTCACGCCGGTCACGAAGACTTCACACAAAAAGAACGGCGGCGCTCCCTTTGAGGGGTCGCCGCCGTCTTTGTTTATGGCCGCGGTCGTCCGTAAGCCGAGTTCTGTTCCGCGCGCCGCCGCGGGCGCGAACGTCCGCGGCGGGCGTGGGGCGATCATTTCTCTAGGACGTGCGTCGCCGCACGCCTCCGGGCGAGGTTCCCCTCGCCGCGAGCGACCTACCCGCGGATGGGGCCGCGCCGGGCGAACCCGGCGTGGCTGTTGCGCCCCGGGACCAGGGCTGTCCGCTTATTCGGTCTTGCTGCCGGTGGGGTTTGCCGTGCCACGGGAGTCACCCCCCGCGCGGTGCGCTCTTACCGCACCATTTCACCCTTACTGAAGAGCAAGGATGAAGGCTGAAGGCGGAAGGATGAAAAGAGAGAGACGCGCCTGTCGCCCGCCCGTGCTTCTTCATCCTTCATCCTTCAAACTTCATCCTTGCTCTCCAGCGGTATCTTTCTGTTGCACTTTCCGTCGGGTTCGGCGGCCCTTGTTGCCGGGGGTCGCTTCTCCGCCTTGACGTTATCAAGCACCGTGCCCTGCGCAGCTCGGACTTTCCTCGTGCCGCCCTCGATCGGGCGGACGCGACCGCCGCGACGGCCGCGGCCGAGTCGATTATACATCGGCCGGACGATTCCGCCCCGTTTGTCCGATAAGGGCTATCGCGGGCCGCGCCCGGCGGGGCCGGCGGCGCGTCCCGGCCGGACCCCGCGGGGGCCGGCGTCCGCTGGGCAGGAGCATGAGGTCGATGGTTTCAATCGTGCAAGACAGGAGCAGCGGCATGAGCACGGCGGCGACGTCGGGGACGGACCTGTTCAACCGCATCCCGCTGTTCGCCGGGCTCACGCCGATCGAGCGCGACGATTTGCACCGACTGCTCGAGACGCGGGCGTACCAGCCGCACGACGCGATCTTCTGGATCGGCGAGGCGGGCGACACGTTCTACATCGTCGAGGACGGCACGGTCGTCATCTCCTACGTCGACGACGCCGGCACCGAGGTCACGCTCGCCACGCTCGGCCCCGGGCAGTTCTTCGGCGAGCTGTCGCTGCTCGACGGCGGCCGCCGCACCGGCACCGCCCGCGCGCTGGACGAGGTGCGGGTGCTCGTGCTCGGCCGCGACGCGTTCCACGACTTCGTCCGCCGGCACCCGAGCTCCGCCATTCACATGATGGAGGAACTCGGCCGGCGGCAGCGCGACAACCTCGACAAGCTCCGCGGGATCAAGAACCCCAACGAGGCGCTGAAGGAGAAGCAGACGGCGGTGCAGCGCGTCGTCGAGCGGGTGACGGCGGTGTTCGCCAGCGAGGTGTTCCTCGTCTTCAACCTGCTGTTCTTCGTCGCGTGGGTCGTCGTGCAGACGCTCCGCTACAACGCCGCCAGCGCCGTCGACCCGGCCAAGTTCCCGCCGGTGCACTTCTTCGACCAGCCGCCGACGTTCTTCTGGCTCGGGTTCATGATCACGGTCGAGGCGATCGTGCTGTCGATCTTCGTGCTCAACGCGCAGAAGCGCCAGGCCCAGAGCGACGCGATCAAGGCGGACCTCGACTACCAGGTGAA
This sequence comes from Phycisphaerae bacterium, assembly GCA_030448225.1. The sequence goes on along the minus strand of JAUJNJ010000103.1, from coordinate 772 downwards.
CCGCAAGGCCCAGCTCGAGATCATGCAGCTCCACGAGAAGCTCGACCGACTCACCGAGTCGCTCGGCGAGAAGCGGACCGGCGCCCCCGAGGGCAACGGCCACCCCCCGCGCCGATGAGCGGGCACGGCGCGTCGTGCGCGGGTCGCGCAGACGGAGCGGGACGATCTGAAATGCACGCAGGCACGAAGGTACGGAGGACGCGCGTGCGCGGACGCCAAGCGTCCGGCGCGGATCGCTGAGCTGCCAACGATCGTCGCTTGCGTCTTCGCGACCGCCGGAGCCTCCCACCGCGCCGCGCCCGTCCGCAGCGCCGCTAAAGCTCTCAAACCCCTCCCGCGCCGCACAACCGGTCACCCTCGATCGCAGGTTCCGTCCGAGGTCGGGGTGATTTCGTTGACGCTCCCCGTCGGCACGGGCTAGGATCAGCGGGCTGCCCCGGGGCGACCCGTGGCGCCCGCGCGCCGCAGGACAACGAACCGCAACGCGGGTTACGATCCGGCGTACAACGCGGGCAGGGGGCGACCGACCGGGCGCGCACGGACGCGACACCCACCGGCCGAACCGACCGACCGATCGACCGACCGACGGAGTGTGATGCAGCAGCGTCAGGCGCAGAAGGCGGCGGCGGCCACCCCGAAGAAGGGCGTCGCCGCCGCGGCCAAGCACCAGCCCCAACCCCTGCCGCCGCCCGAGCAGGCGGCGGAGGAGCTGAAGCCCGCGGGCCTCGGCCGCACGTCGGGGACGGTGCTGATCGCCAAACGCGACGGCGAC
>JAUJNJ010000102.1 GCA_030448225.1 Phycisphaerae bacterium | reverse complement strand
ATAGAGTTTTGCTCTTCATGTCGCTCTTGAGATCGTTTCGCCTACCTTAACATCCGTGCGAATGAGTGGCCGGGGATGATCGTCGTTGCGGTCCGGAACCGCGTGATCGACGGTGCGGACCTGCTCGCCGCCGCCGCGCTCGGCGGCTGGGCGGACGGCTTCGTGTCGCCGGCCGACGCGAACGGCTACGTCGACGACCTGCTCGGCTGGAACTTCAAGAGCGGCACGAACAACCCGATGGACGACCAGGGCCACGGCACGCACGTCGCCGGCACGATCGCGGCCCACGGCCACAATGGCGCCGGCGTCACGGGCGTCAACTGGGCCGCGCAGGTCATGGCGCTCAAGTTCCTCGGCGCCGACGGCAGCGGCACGAGCGCGGACGCGATCGCCGCGCTGAACTACGCGACGGAGATGCGCCAGGGCGGCGTGGGCATCGGCGTGACGAACAACAGCTACGGCGGCGACCCGTACTCCGCGGCGTTCCACGCGGCGCTGACCGCGAACCGCGAGGCCGGCATGCTGTTCGTCGCCGGCGCCGGCAACGGCGACGCGTTCGGCCGCGCGATCAACAACGACGCGACGCCGTTCTACCCCGCCGGCTACAGCACCGACGACCCGGCCACGACCGGCTTGAACGAGGACAACGTGATCTCGGTGGCGGCGACCGACAGCAACGACAAGAAGGCCGCGTGGTCGAACTACGGCGCGACGAGCGTGGACCTGGCGGCGCCGGGCGTGGACGTGTTCAGTCTCGCGGCCGGTAGCCGCGACTACCGCTACAGCGACGGCACGTCGATGGCCGCGCCCCAGGTCGCGGGCGTTGCGGCGCTCGCGTGGGGCCTGAGCCCCGCCGCCGGCCACGCGCAGGTCCGTGACGCGGTCCTGCGAGGCGCTGACCCCAAGGCCTCGCTGGACGGCTTGGTCGCGACCGGCGCGCGGCTCAACGCGCGGGGGACGATCAGCCGGATGGGCCTCGCCGTGGTCGCCAGCACGCCGGACGGCGCTCACGACGCCATCGGCGCGCCAACCAGCTTCACCGTCCGCTTCTCCGACCCGGTCGAGCGGACCCTCGTGCTGCCGGACGCGCTCGTCGTCGGGTCCGCGCCGGCCGAGCAGGTCGTGGTCGCGGACGACGGCAGGAGCGCCGTGTTCTCCTACGGCGCGAGCCCGGTCCTCGCCGAGAGCGCGTACGAGATGGCGATCGTCGGCGACTCGGTCGTGCGCGCGGCGGACGGCGCCCCGCTCCTCCCGTGGACGACCGAGTTCAGGTACGGCGCGTCCGCAGCCGCGGCCCCGGTGTTGTCGGCCACGGCCTCCAGCAGCACGCGGGTCGACCTGGAGTGGACGGACGCCACGAGCGACGAGGAGGCGTTCCGCCTCGAGCGGTCGGCGGACGGCGGCCTGACGTGGACGACGCTGGCGCCGGTCGCCGCGGCGAACGTCACGAGCTTCTCGGACACCGCCGCCGCCGCGGGCTCCGACTACCTCTACCGCGTGTCGGCCGTCGCGGGCGACCGGGCGGTCGGCTCGAACGTGGCGTCGGTGGCGACCGGGCTGGCGGAGGGGATGGTGGGACCGAACGGCCGGTTGATCGGCACGGGCCTCCGCGGCGATTATTACGACAACGCGGGCTCGACCGGCGACTTCACCAGCACGGTCCGGCGCAAGGTCTCGTACGCGCCGACGCTGACCCGGACCGACGCGACGGTCGACTTCGACTGGGCCGGCGGCTCGCCGAACGCCGCGTCGATCGGAGCCGACACGTTCACGGTCCGGTGGACCGGGCAACTCGTGCCCCGCCACGGCGGGGACTACGCGTTCCATACCGAGGGCGACGACGGCGTGCGCCTGTGGGTCGGCGGCAAGCTGGTGATCGACGACTGGCGCGGGCACGCGCTGGTCGAGAACACGTCGGCGGCCGAGGTGAATCTCGAGGCCGGGCAGGCTTACCCGGTCACGCTGGAGTACTTCGACAACACGTCCTGGGCCGCGGTGCGGCTGCTATGGTCGAGCGACCTGCAGGCCAAGCAGGTGATCCCCTCGACCCAACTGTTCGCCGCGAACCCGGCGGCGGTGAAGGTGACGGCGGGCTCGCCGGCGGCGACGCACCTGTCGGCGACGCGGGTGTCGGCGGGGCAGATCAACCTGGCGTGGACCGACAACACGGGCGACGAGAGCGGGTTCCACGTCGAGCGGTCGACCGACGCGGGAAAGACCTGGTCGCTGGTGGCCACCGTCGGGGCGAACGTCACCGCCTACTCCAACACCAGGTTGAGCGGCGGCCGCGAGTACGCCTACCGCGTCCGCGGCTACAGCGCCGCCGTGAACTCCGCGACGCTCGCGGACTTCTCGAACGTCGCGGCGGCGCGGACCTGACGGCGAAGCCGGTGCGCGGAGCGGCCACCTCGTAAACGCGAACGCCGATCCATGAAAAGGGTTCCTTTCGGTCACCGAAGGGTCCGGTCCTGTCAACTCGTGCGCCCGCGGCGACAGAGAAGGAGAGTTTCCCGCGGCGGCGCCCGTGCGTCGCGCGAACGCGCTGCACCGTCATGGCGGCCAGCGCCGGCGCGGGCACGCCGGTGCCGAAGAAGTCGAGCACGCGCGACATCCCCATCGACGTGAGTTCTACTTCTTCCCCGCCCGGCCGGAGTATTTGCAGCGCAGGTCGCCAGTCCGTTTGCTTTCACCAACGCGAGAGAACCCTGGGGCTATCTCCCGGGGGTTCTCTGTTAACTGCACGGTCGCCGCTTTGCGTAGCGGGTGAGATCCGTCGGTGAGTGGATCCGTTGGTAACGGCTCTCGTACCACAGTCTCGAGCGGCTTGATCGTCACTTCATCTTTGAGCTTGCCCGCTGCCCCGGTCAAACTGGTCGGGCATCAGTTTCGCAGGATCGAGCGTGTCGGCGGTTTTGCCGCGCCACTTCGTCCAAGCGCCCGCCCATCTCGGCGAGCGTGGTGGCGTGCTCGGGGCGGAGAGCGAGGGTTGTGCAGCGAGTGGGGGTCGGCATCCACGTCGTAAAGTTCCTCCGGCGGCCGCGGCGACAGGAAAGCCTGGGCGCTGGTGTTCGGGGAGTTTGCCCGCGGCGTGCAATTCTCGCATCGCCTGGAACGTCGGGGAGACCACCGCGTCGGCCGGGGCGACCGCGTCGCGGCAGCCAGTTGCGGATGTACGAGCGGCCCGACTGCACGCCGCTCGTACGCCTGGTAATCGTGCCAGTTGTGTTCGCGAACGCGCGTGCGGCGGCGGCGATCGTCCAACAGCTTCGTGAAGCTCCGGCCCTTGCAGCGGCGTGTCCGGCGCGGCGACGCCGGCCAGTTCGAGCACCGTGGGCGCGATGTCGACCGTGCTGACGACGCTCGCGGAGACCGACCCCGCCTTCACCTTGGCCGGGTAGCGGAGGATCAGCGGCGTGCGGATGCCGTCGTCGTAGAGCGTGGTCTTGGGCGGCGGAAACGGGCGGCCGTTGTCGGAGATGAACATCACGACCGTCGGCCGCCAGTTTTCTGGGCGTCGAGTTCGGCCAGCACTTTGCCGACGAAGTCGTCCAGCCGGGCGATCTCGTCGTAGTACCGGGCGAGGTCCTTCCGCACCTCGGGGACGTCCGGGAGGTAGGGCGGCACGCGCACGTCGGCCGGGTCGTGGCGGGCGCGCGTTCTGGTCGTACGGGCGGCGGGTCGATCGCGGCGCGAGCCAGAGGAAGAACGGCTTGCCCTTTGGGCGGTCCTGGAGCACGTCGAGCCACTGGGATGCCCTGGCCGGGCCCGGCGGCTTGTCGAGCACCACGCCGACCTGCTGCCCGCGTGCGGCCCGAGGTGCCACTTGCCCGCGGCGGCGGTGAAGTATCCTCATGTCGCGCAGCGACTGCGTCACGAGGCGCGCCGCGGCGGCAGCGGCTGGTGGAGGTCTTCGCGCGGTCGCGTGCGGGTACTGGCCCGTCCAGGATGCTCGCGGCTCGGGCTGCACGAACTGGCCGTGAGGAACGCGCGGTCGAACCGCATCCCCTCGCGGGCGAGCCGTCGATGTTCGGCACGGCCGGGTTGCCGTACGCGCCGCAGTCGTCCCACGACATGTCGTCGGCGACGAAGACGAGGAAGTTCGGGCGAGTCACCGCCGCCGGCGGGCGCGGCGGCGGGAACGCGCCGCCGCCGATGATGCGGGCGACGAGAGAGCACAGCGCAGTGGCACGCCTCATCCGCGGGCCCCCGAGCGCGCCCGGGACCACGAGGTTGTCCGGCTCGCCTTCGGCGGAGCGCCTCCTGGCCCGCCGGCCTTCCAGCGCCGGCGGCGGGCCGTCGACGCCGTTCGGCGGCACCTTGTCGGCGAACTGGTCCCGTCCTTCAAGCGCGACCTTCAGCCGGGCCATCTCACGCTTGAGTTCCTCGACGACCTTGCGCGCGGGGTCGCCGTAAACGTTACGCGCAGCCGCGCGCGGGTCGCTCGTGAGGTCGAACAACTCCCACTGGTCCTTCTTCCAGTAGTGGATGAGCTTGTGCGTCTCGGTCCGCACGCCGACGCGCGGCGTGCGCGGTGCGCGCCGGGCGAGTCGTAGTAGCGGTAGTACATGCTCAAGCGCCAGTCGGCCGGCCAGCGCTCGCCCTTCAGGATCGGCAGCAGGCTGCGGCCCTGCATGTCGGCGGCACGGGCTGGCCGGCGGCGGCGAGCAGGGTCAGCGCGAAGTCGGCGTTGATCGTCATCGCCAACCGTCCCCGGCTTCACGACGCCGGGCCAGCGGACGAGCAGCGGCATCCGCAGCGACTCCTCGTACAGCGAACCGCTTGTCGTACATCCCGTGGTCGCCGAGGAAGAACCCTGGTCGCTCGTATAGATCACGATCGTGTTCTCGGCAGGCCGTTGGCGTCGAGCCAGTCGAGCAGGCGGCCAACGTTGTCGTCGACCGACTGCACGCAGGCGAGGTAGTCGCGCATGTAGAGCGCTGGTACTTCCACGTACTGCTGCCGCCTCGCCCTCGAGCGTCCCGGCAGTCTCGCCGTCGACCTCGACCTCCACCTTCTTCGGCATCGCGTGCATCCACTGCTGGCGCGGCGGGCCTTTGAGGTCGGCCGGCGGCTTGAGCTTCAGGTCGCGGCGGTTCAGGTCGGCGAACACGCGCGCTGGCGGTTCTGCTTCCGCCGCGTCGGTCCGGGTGGCGTAGTCGTCGCGGAGCGTCGGCGGCTCGGGGATCTGCTTGTCTGCGAACATCCGCCGGTGCTTCTCGTCAGTTCCCACCACCGGTGCGCGCCTTGTGGTGGCTCATCAGGAGGAACGGCTTGTCCTTCGGGCGGTTCTTCAGGAACTTGATCGAGAGATCGGTCACGATGTCGGTCGCATACCCCTTGATCGAGTACTGGCCTCCGGCCCGAATACGACGGGGTTGTGGTACGCGCCCTGGCCGGGAAAGATCGTCCAGTCGCTGAAGCCGGTCGGCTCCGACCCGAGGTGCCACTTGCCGACGACGCCGGTGTGGTAGCCCGCCTTCTGGAGGTACTTCGCCACGTGCGACTGCGAGCCGTCGAACCGGTTGAAGACCGGCGTGCCGTTAACGTGGCTGTACTTGCCCGTGAGGATCGTCGCGCGGCTCGGCGTGCAGATCGAGTTCGTGACGAGCAGCGGTCGAGCCGCACGCCTTCGTTGGCGATGCGGTCGAGGTGAGGCGTTTTGTTGATCACGCTGCCGTAGCTGCTGATCGCGTGGGCGGCGTGGTCATCGGTCATGATGAACACGATGTTCGGCGGCTGCGGCGACGCCGGGCGCGGCGGATGCGTCGGCGGCGGCAAGCGCCGTCGCGCAGAGCAATACGAGCCACACCACACCTTCCGATCGCATCCATAGGTTGATTCCCGAATTCGTCCGCCCGGTCCACCGGGCCGCGTTCGCAACGACTGTACCCCGCCCCTAGAAGCCTACAAACGCTAACTAAGGATCTTTAGGGAATTTACCGAAATCGGTCCATTTTGGTATCGACCTGCTAGAATCAAGCCGCGCGCAGACCCGTCCTAACATTCGCCCCGACGAGGAACCTTCATGCACAACCGACGCGCCGGCCCGGCTTCACGCCGTGGAACTGCTTGTGGTGATCGGCATCATCGCGCTGCTGATCAGCATCCTCCTGCCCGCGCTCAGCCAGCGCGGGAGCAGGCGAACCGGGTGAAGTGCCTCAGCAACCTGCGCCAGCTGGGGCCGCGCTGGTCATGTACACCAACGAGAACAAGGGCGTCTTCCCCGTGGCTCCCGCGCGGCGCCCTCCGGGTCGAGGACTGGATCTACTGGCAGTACCGCCCGGTCGGCCCGCAGCCCGCCAACGCCACGAAGCCCCGCGTCGCCCGGCCGCCAGACGCCCGACGAGCTCGATCCCAAAACGGCGCGCTCAGCGCTACCTCGGCGGCACGTTCGTGGAGGAGGCGTACCGCTGCCCCAGCGACAACATCGAGGGGCACGACGGAGATCCTCGGCGGCGGCGGGATCTACAAGTACAGCTACTCGCTCAACGAGAACTTCGAGGGCCCGCAAGGTGAAGGTCTCGCAGATCAAGAACTCGTCGGAGAAGGTCGTGCTCGTCGAGGAGGACGAACAGTCGATCAACGACGGCTCGTGGAACCCCGGGCAGGTCGACGTCGACCGCAGCGTCCTGCGCGACCTGCTCCGATCCGTCACGACCGCGAACGCATCAAGCCCGACCCGCGGAACCAGATCCTCAAGACGCACCCGAACGGGGGCCGGCGGGGGAACGTCGCGTTCGTCGACGGCCACGCGGAGTACGTCACGCGCGCCGAGGCCCACGCGCTGGCGAGCACGCAGGTCACGCCGTGAGGGTCGCCGCGGGGCCGGCGGGCGAGGGCGTTCGAACACAGCGATAGCAGGGGAAGCGTGCCGCCGGCCGGCGGCCGCTCATGCGCAAACTACTGGAGAGGACGAAAATGCGGGCACAGCGTAACGATCGTAATGGGGGATTGCGCCGCGGGCGGGTGACGCTGACGGCGGCGGTCGTCGCGGCAGCGGCGGCCGTGGCGGGGGTCCCGTCCGGCGCCGTCGGCCAGACGCGCACCTGGGACGGCGGCACCGACGCCGACAACAACTGGTCGACCGCCGACAACTGGAGCACCAACACCGCGCCTCCGACGACCGCGAACTTCGAGGGGTGGCGGTTCGGCACCTCGACGAGCGAGCTCGTCACCGAGATGGATAACCCGTACTCCTTCGGCCAGATCCAGTTCAACAACGCCGGCACGCCCGGCGCGGTCGGATATGTGGTCAACAGCGCCGAGGGCAACACGATGTCGCTCGCCGGCCAGATCAACGCCAACGACGGCGTGGCGATCTTCATGACCTCGGTCACCGGCAGCGTGAACTCGGCGACGATCAACGTGCCGGTGGCGTTCGTCACCTCCACGCAGGCCGGGGCCACCAACGCCGCGCGCGTGATGAACATTCTTTCCGGCACGTTGACGATCAACGGCGCGGTCACGTCGCCGAGCACGCTCCCCGTGCGGAAGACCGGCGCCGGCACCGTCGTGCTCGGCTCGGCCGCCAACTCGTTCTCGACGTACCAGGCCAACAACGGCGCCACGCAACTCGCGACCGACACCTCGCTGGGCGCGGCGGAGATCGTGGTCGGCACGGGGAACGTCGCGCGGGTCACGCCGCAGCCCGGCTCCGGCGACCGCGTGCTGGCGAACAACGTCACGCTCTCGACGGACGGCGCCAGCGCCGGCACGCTCGTGCTGACCACGCCGAACGGTCCGTCGATGACGCTCAACGGCACGGTCACGGCGAGCGTGCTGAAGGGCCTCGGCGTCGAGACCGGCACCACCGCGGTCATCAACGGCCGGATCACCGGCGCGGGCGGCATCAGCAAGGAGAACCCGGGGACGCTCGTCCTCAACGGCGCCAACGACAACGCCGGCGGCTTCGTGCTCGGCAACGGCACGGTCCGCGCCGCCACCGACGCCGCGTTCGGCGCGGGCGGCGCGTTCGTCCACAACACGACCAACGGCGGCGTGCTGCTCGCCGACGGCGGCGCCCGCACGTTCGCCAACCCGGTCACCCTCGGCGGGAGCGGCACGCTCCAGTTCGGCGCCGCCGGCTTCGCCGACGGCGTCACGTTCACGGGCCCGGTCACGCTCGTCAACCGCAACGTCGACACCGCCGTCGCCGGCGACGAGGCCAAGCCGCTGACGGTCGCCGCCGGCACGACCGCCACGTTCACCGGCGGCATCGGCGACGCCGGGGCCAGCGGGTCGATCGGCGCCGGCATCGGCAAGGGGGGCCCGGGCACGCTCGTGCTGGGCGGCGCCAGCACCTACACCGGGCCGACGAACGTGGCGTCCGGCACCCTGGTGGTGGACGGTTCGATCGCCGCCAGCAGCGCCACGACCGTCACCGGTCTCGCCGGCACGCCGGGCAAGTTGAACGGCTCGGGCACGGTCGGTCCGCTGTTCCTCTCCTCGGGCGGCATCGTCTCGCCGGGGACCGACGCCACCGCCGCCGACCTCGCGGCCGCCTCGGCGTCGCTCGGCGAGGCGGGGCGCTACCTCTTCAACCTCAACGACGCCACCGCCGCCGGCACGCCCGGCGCCGGCTGGGACTTCCTCGACGTCTCCGGCACGATCACCGCCAGCGCGACCTCCGGCGCCCCGTTCGTGATCGACGTCGAGGGCGCCGGCGCCGGCTTCGACGCCACCCGGGCGTACAGCATTCCGATCGCCGAGGCGGACGGCGGCATCGTCGGGTTCGACGCGGCGAAGTTCGTCGTCGAGGACGACGGCTTCACCGCCGCGGGCGACGGGAGCTTCGCCGTCGCGCAGGTCGGCAACACGCTCAACCTGAACTACACGCCGGTCCCCGAGCCTGGGGCGCTGAGCCTGCTCGGCCTGGCCGGCCTTGGCCTGCTCGCGCGCCGCCGGCGGTAGCCGGGCGTGGCGACATTGCGGACGATCGGCCGGCCGCTCGTAAACCGAGCCGCCGGCTTTCTTGGGTTTTAGGTTCGGCGATTGAACGGCCGCCGGGGCGGTGACCGCCGTCGGCCGGACACGGCGACACGAGGCACTTCGCATGAAACGGACCGTACTGTCGATCGTCGTCACCCTCCTCGCGGTTGCGTTGCTTGCGCCTGTTCCTGCCGTCCGCGCCGCCGACCCGGCGGCCGGCCGAGCCGCACGCCGGCCGCCCGCCGAACGTCGTGATGATCATCTCGGACGACCAGGGGTGGGGCGACTTCGGGTTCATGGGCCACCCGACGATCCGCACGCCGAACCTCGACCGCCTCGCGCGCGCAGCCGCGGTGTTCCCCAACGGCTACGTACCGACGTCGCTCTGTCGCGCTGCGCCTGGCGACGATCCTCAGCGGCCGCTACGCCCACCAGCACAACGTCTGCTGCAACGACCCGCCGAGGGCGTCGACCGCGCGCGGATGATCCTGTCGGGCAAGACCGTGCCGGGCGTGCTGGCGGCGGAGAAGGGGTACGCGAGCCTCCAGACCGGCAAGTGGTGGAGGGGCACTTCTCCAACGGCGGGTTCACCGAGGGGATGACCGAGAACCGCAAGCAGGGCCGCCACGGCGACGCCGGCCTGGCGATCGGGCGGCAGACGATGAAGCCGGTCTTCGACTTCATCGATCGCCAGCAGGAGGCGGACGAGCCGTTCTTCGTCTGGTACGCGCCGATGATGCCCCACGACCCGCACAACCCGCCGGCCGAGATCCTGAAGAAGTATCAGCGCCCGGCCGCGACGAGCGGGTGGCGAAGTACTGGGCGATGTGCGAGTGGTTCGACCAGACGTGCGGCCGACTGCTCGACCACCTCGACGCGAAGGGCTTGGCCGACGACACGCTCGTCGTGTTCGTCGTCGACAACGGGTGGGTGCAGGAGACCACCCCCGCGGCAGCGCCGCCCGCCCGCGCGGCCAGTTCGAGACGCGCAGCAAGCTCACGCCCTACGACGCCGGCCTGCACGCCGGTCATGCTGCGCGCTGGCCCGGCCGCGTGAAGCCGGGCAAGTACGACGACCTCGTCTCGACGATCGACCTCGCCCCGACGATCCTCGACGCCTGCGGCGCCACCCCGGCCGCGCGGGCGGACCTGCCGGGCCTGAGCCTCCTTGCGCCGCGGCCGGCAAGGGGCCGCTCCGGCGACGCGGTGTTCGGCGAGATCTTCCAGCACACGGCCGCCGCGGTCGACCGGCCGTCGCTGAGCCTGACGCACCGGTGGGTGCGCGCCGGCGAGTGGAAGCTCATCACCTTCGACCGCACCGCCAGGGCTCCGGAGCTTTACCGCGTCACCCAAGACCCGCGCGAAGAAACCGACCTCGCGGCGCGGCACCCGCGCGTCCGCGACTGCGCGACCGCCTCGACGCTTGGTGGGACGGCCGCGAGGACTGAGAGGAAGCGGGAACCGGTACAAGAGCCGACCTGGTACGTCCTACTGACTTGTGAGGCCGCGGCGTCGAGAAGGAGAGGGTTTTCGGGCCGTACGCCGTCCGCGGAACGCCAGCAGGTTTGAATCGGCCACACCCGCGCTGCCCGCAAACAGCACGTCGGGCGACCGGGTCGCGCCGTCGGCGGCGCGGAAGTCGATCCCACCCCTCGCGCCGGCGTTTCCGTTCGCTCGGCGACTGGTCCGATGGGCGGCGACGACGCCGGCCACTCTTGCGCGCACCGTCCTACGTCGCGTCGGTCGCAATCCGCGCACTCGCGAGGAGAACGTCGCGGGCGTCGGCGCGAACGAACGTGCGGCCTACTGCACGTCCGGGCCGGGCACGCTGATGCGCTCCGGCTCGACGACCGCGCCGGCGGCGGCGGGCGGGGGGGCGTTGCGGGCGGTGGCGGGGAGGCGCGCCAGCGCCTGCTCGGCCCGCGCGGCGTCGCGGCTGTTGGGGTACTGCGCGACGATCGAGCGGTACATGTGCGCCGCCGCCTGCGGCTGGGCCGTGCGGCGGTAGTAGTCGGCGGTGCGGTACAACTTCGCGGCCAGGGCGGCGTCGATCCGCTCGATCACCTCGCGGACGTTCTCCTCCGCCGCCAGGTCCGGGTACTCGGTCGCCACGTCCTCCAGTTGCGCGCGGGCGTCGACGAGCGGCGTGGCGTCGAAGTCGAGCCCGCGGAACTGCGCCAGCGAGGAGAACGCCTGCCGCAGCCGCACCCGCGGGGCGGCGGGACTGCGGGCGTAACTGCGGAGGTACGCCGCGTACGCGTCGCCGGCGAGGTCGTACTGCGCGGCGTCGTAGTAGTAGTCCGCCGACCGCAACAGCGCCCGCTCGGCCAGCGGCGAGCCGGGCGATCGCTCCTGGATGCGGAACAGCATCTCGACCGCCTCGTCGCGCCGGCCGAGCAGCGGCAGGCCGAACAGGCGGTCCTTGCGGCCGGCGAGGTAGGTGTTGGCGATCGCGAACTGCTTCTCCAGCGCGGGGTCGTAGACGCCGCGCTCGGGGTAGTAGTCGAGCAGTTCGTCGAGGTGGTAGAACGCGCGCAGCCCGTCGCGCGACTGGCGGTACGCCTCGGCGAGCAGGTAGAGCCCGCGGTCGCGGTCCGGCGCGTCGCGGTTGGCGCGCAGCCACGACAGGAGCGTGCCGCGCACCCGCCGGCCCTGCCGCCGCGCCAGCATGCGGTCGGCGCGGTCGAGCAGGTCGTTCGTCGCGGCGGCCTCGGGCTGCGTCGCGGGCGTCGTCGTCGCCGCCGGCTGGCTGGCGGGGACGAGGCCCCAACTGCCCGGCCCGCGGCGTTCCCACGTCTGCGGCTGGGCCGCGCCGGTGGCCCCCGCCTCCACGGCCGACAGCAGCGCGATCCCCGCGGCAAGTGCTTTCCAATCCATGAGGGGCGGGGTTGTAAGTGGGGCGCGCGGCGGGGGCAATCAAAGCGGCGACGACCGGGGACGGGCCGGCGCCCGCGCGAGATGCGGCATCAGGCCACCGCGTCGCCGGGGACGGTCCCACACTCGGGGCATCGCTGCGGCGTGGCGCGGAGGTCGTACCCGCAGGTGCGACAGATCCCCGGCGGCACGGGGGGCGGCGGCGGCTTCAGGAGGCTGTGCACTGAGAGTCCGCAACTGACGAGCCCGAGCGCCCCGGTGACGTAGCCGGCGCCGAAAATAAACGGTCTTGTGAGGAACCAGATCCAGAACAGCGCCAAGGCGACCTGAATCGCCATCTGCAGCCAGAAAGAGAAACGCCGGACGGTCACGACCCAATCGTACCTCGTGCGATCGGCTGCGGGAGCGAGTCATTCAGTCCCCGGGGCGACTGTGCGGGGGCGTTCGGGCGCGGTCGACTACGGGTGCTGCCGTCCGGTCGTTGGTCACGGCGGGCAAGTCTGCCGGCCTATGGCGCGTCTGTCCCGCAACCCGTAGTGGCGACGTCTGCGTCGCGGGCGCAGCGGAGCATGCGATGCCACCTGTCGAAATGCGACTCGTGCACTCCCTCTTCCCGGTACTCCGGGGAGAGGGGCGGAACGTAAGGATGAAGGATGAAGGCGGAAGGATGAAACGGAACGTCGGGGACACACTTCATCCTTCATTCTTCCGCTTTCATCCTTCGATGCGGCCCCTCTCCCCCGCTCTCCCCGGAGTACCGGGAAGAGGGAGGGTGCGGTTCGTCAATCCGCGCGTGACGGCGCAGTAGAACCTTCGCCGCTGCGTCGATCGAGACGCAGGCGTCGCAACCTCGGTTGAAGTTGGGGACAGGTTTCAGCTGGCTTTACCCCAGCACGTACCGCGGCAGGCGGAGGCGCGCTTGCCGAGCGTGTGCTCGAGGTGGTTGGCGAACAGGCGGTTGATCGGGTCGGTCTGGTGGCGGGTGAGGGCGCGGCAGGCGGGCGGCGACGCCGTTGGAGCTGCGGCAGGGCGCAGCACGCCCTGCACGAGGCGGAGGAGGCGCAAGTCGATCTCCATCCGGTCCGGCACGGCCCCTCGCAGTTGCGGCAGACGATGCCGCCGCGGTCGGGGGAGAAGAACGACGCGCCGTCCCGCGCCGTCACCGGCGCGCCGCACTCGCCGCACCCGTTCAGCTCAGGCATGTAACCCGACTCGCGCACGAGGTCGAGCTCGAACGCGAGGAACGCCTCCTCCGCCCGGCCGGTGCCGAGCTCCGGGATCGTCTGCTCGAGGCGGTCGTAGAGCGCTGGGTGGGCGTCGTGCTCCTCGAACAGGAGGCTCGTCAGCTCGGCGGCGTACTGCGCGAGGTACATGCCGCGGAGGCTGCGGCGGAGGTCGAGGTGGCCCTCGGCGAGGTGCCACTCGGTGAGGAGGTTCAGGTCGCGGCCGGCGTCGAACGTGAAGACGGCCTCGCCGACGTCGAGCAGGTCGGCGCCGCCGTCGAACTTGCTGTGGCCGGCCTTCGTGCGGCGGTGCGCGCCCTTGGCGATCACGCGCAGCAGGCCGTGCCCGCGCCCGAAGAGGGCGAGGATCTGGGACGTCTCGCTGTAGTCGATCTTCCGCAGGCAGATGCAGCGGTCGCGGGCTAACGCCATTGATGCATTTTAGGACGGCTCAGGCCCTCTGTGCACCCGCGCCGACGTGGCGGCGACGGCGGCGCCGCCGGCGGCCGAGCAGGCCGAGGGCGGCCAGGCCCATCACCGCGGCGGCCGCCGGCTCGGGGACGGCGGTGGTGAACGTCAGCCGCAGCTCGCCGGCCCCCTCGTCGAACGTGACGTAGTCGAACGCGCTGGCGGCCTCCTCGAGGGCGAGCGACATCGTGGGGAGGAACAGGTTCATCCCGATGTCGCCGTCGAGGGTGAAGACGTCGCCGGTGTCCGGGTCTTCCACCTCGATGCTGATCACGAGGATCGGCACGTCGTGGTAGACGATATCGCCGCCCTCGGCGGGCAGGCGGAGCGTCTCGAGCGCGAAGCCGGCGATCGACGTGTTGCCGCCGCCGCCGCCGCCGACCTGCGCGACGAACTGGCCCGGCGCCTTCTGCTTCGTCGAGAGGTCGATGAGCGTGGGCTGGCCCTGCTGGTCGAGCACGCGCTCGCCGGTCGCGTCGGTGAGGTACCCGATGCCGATCTCGGCGGCCTGCTCCTCGGACATGAACGAGAGCTGCGCGCCGGTGTCGAGCAGCCAGCTGCCGCTCGTCTCGAGCGTGCGGCCGGTCGACGTCCCGCGCGAGATCGACACGCCGCGCGGCGCGTTCGGGTCGCTGCCCGGCGCCGCGAGCGGGTCGGGCCCGATCATCGGGTTGTGCGTCAGCGCCGGCGCCTCGCCGGTCACGCCGGCGGGCGACTCCAGGCGGGTGAAGCCGGTGAAGTCGGCGTAGCTGAGGCGCACCGTGCGGTCGCTGCGCGGGATCGAGGCGTCGCCGGGGTTCACGACCGTCGTGCGGATCGCGTAGCCGGCGTCGGGGGTGTTGTGGTTGTAGGTCGTCGCGTCGATCACGACGACCTTGTCGATCATCGCGGGCATCCCCACGATGTTCCGCGGCTCCTCCAGGAAGCCCGCCTCGTTCAGGCCGAGCTGCGTGCGGACGGGGCCGATGGTCGTGCTGTAATACTCGTTGATGGCGGCGAGGTTCGTGATCGGCGGCTCTTCCGTGATGAGCGGGAATGCGCCGATCGACAGGTGCAGCCGCTCGGACACGTGGAACTCCGTCTCGCCCTCGACCGCCACGTCGTAGAACCGCACCGGGTCGCCGGCCGCGTTCTGCTGGCGCTGGATGCCGAGGACCTGGGCGTACTCCCTGGAGAGGAGGATGCCGCTCGTGCCGGTGTCGAGGTAGGCGTCGAACGCGTACTGGTTGCCGAAGATCGGGTCGTCGACGTTGATCGGCGTGACCTGCGAGAACGGCAGGAGCGGGTCGGGCCGGCGGAGGATCACGGCGACGTGCGGCATCTCGTTGGCCGCGACGAGCACGCCGCTGATGTCCACGTCCGCCGCGAGCGCGCGAGAGGGGGCCAGGCCGGCCAGGAAGGGCAACGCGACGACGCCGCCCCATACGATCCCCCTCAGGATCTCCGCCATCAGGCCTCCAGGGTGTAGAACCAGGGTGTTAATCTGGGAAACTGCCGGGGGCGTTATACCCCTGACCGCCCCCACCACTCAAGGGAAATCCCCGATCCCCCCCGGAAAACGCCGCCCGTGACCGACCGACGACGCCGCGGCATCACGTGTGCCACCGGGCGGAGAGGCGAGCGGACCGCCCATTTAGCCGGCGGGCTTGCCCGCCGTGCCGGCAATCACGAAGAGCATTTGACCGGCGGTACACGCTCACACGACCGCCCGGCGCGCCGGCTACGCGCACGCTTACCGGCCCCCGCACGTCGCCCTCGGCGCGTCCACGCCGGGCACGAGAGGCTCGGCCGCGCCGCGGCCCGCCCGCTGCGCGCTCGTTCCGTGCCGCTCCCGCCTCGCCAGGGTCGCAGCAGCGCCCGCCGACGCGCGCGCTCACTGGGCCCGCCTGGCTTTCACCAGCCGAGCCCCCGACCTCACCGCCGGCGATAAACGGATTTTCGATCGCACAATCGGCCCCGTCAGCGACTATTACCTAATAGTCGCCGAGGCGGGGCGGCAACTTCGGTATCATCGCGGGGGATGCGGGGCCACACGCCTGCCGGGGCGAGCGTGGCGGCGCCCGGTGCTCGCGTGAAATCGGCAAGACTTGCGGACGCGGCGGCGGCGGGCGGTCGCGTTGGGTCGGACCGGGCGCGAACAGGGGAGGCGACGTGATGCGGGCACGAGGCGGACGGACGCGCGGGTTCACGCTCGTGGAACTGCTCGTGGTCATCGGCATCATCGCGCTGCTGATCGCCATCCTCCTGCCCGCACTCAACCGCGCGCGCGAGTCGGCGAAGAAGGTGCAGTGCCTGAGCAACCTCCGCCAGGTCGGCATCGGCTTCATGATGTTCGTGGACCAGAACAAGGGCTTCCTGCCCCGCGCGCGCCGCTGACGAGCTGGCAGCCGGAGGACTTCATCCACTGGCAGAACGGCCGCGACCCCAACGACTCCGCCATCGCGTCGATGTTGGGCCGGCCACTGAACCTCGACCTGTTCCGCTGCCCGTCCGACGACGTCACCACCCGGGTCTTCGGCGGCGAGTACTTCGCCTACCGCTACAGCTACTCCATGAACGCCAAGCTCACCACGCTCCACGCGCCGGCCCGGCTGATCAAGATGACGCGGATCCGCAACCCGGCCGGAAAGGTCCTGCTCTACGAGGAGGACGAGAACACGATCGACGACGGCTTCGGCGACCTGCGCGTCGGCCCGCACGTCGATTTGCTCGCGATCCGCCACGACCGCGAGCGCCGCCGCCCCGATAACGCCCAGACCGGCCTGCCCCTCAACGGCGATCGCCAGGGCAACGCCCTGTTCTGCGACGGCCACGGCGAGTACACCACCCGCGTCTTCGTCCACGACCCCGACCGCTTCGACCCCGACCGATGAGCCGCCCGCCGGATCGCCCGATCGGCCAGGCTTCCGCGCATAGCAGGCCCCGGAACACCCCCACTCGGGAGGCGCCGATGCCCCCTACACAGACACCAAAGGCAACGTCATCTAGGGCTCAACAACAACTCCCTCAGCACAGCGGCGTGGCCACCTCCGGTGGCCACGCCAGCCACCGCGGCCATCCGCTCTCCGCGGACCTCGATGGCGGCTTGCACCACGTCCTGGCGACGACCGGGCGCACGCCATGTCAGCCCGACCGCAGGATCTCCAGCGGGCCCCGCAGCACGCGCGGAGGTCCGCGCGCGCGGAACGGAGGGCGTCGAACCGCCACGGCGGGAATGAAGAACCATCGCTGGCGGCGATACGCGGGTTGCCGCGAATCCGGGGGGTTAATGTGCCACTGGAACAGTGGCCGGCGGTGAGACCAACGAAAATGCCCCGGAAACGCGAGGTTCCCGGGGCAAAAGCGGAGAGAGGGGGATTCGAACCCCCGGTACAGGTTTACCCCGTACAACAGTTTAGCAAACTGTCGCCTTAAGCCACTCGGCCATCTCTCCAGGCGGCGGGCGAAATCGTATCAGTCGGGGCGCGGAACGTCAAACCTTTCGCGACGATTGCATCACCCGCGGGGCGGCTCGACGCGGAAGGATGAACGGCTACGGCTGGGCGTCGGTTCCATGCGCGAGGCTCACACGATCACCGCCCAACGCCTCGCAGCCGCACGCCCCAACGTTCCGCCGAATGGCCCGGTGGGGTGCAGGTCGGATCGGTGTCGCGCCCCAGCGGCGGCGCTTCCACCCGGGTAGCGCGATTCACGAGGAGCCGGGGCAAGCCGGTTTTGGACGGAGTGGTGACATCGATCCTGCGGACACGCCCGCCAAAAGGGGACGCCGTCTGCCGATGCCCAAGATCAATCCGTTTCACCCTTGGTGTGGCCGACACGCCGTCCTACCGGTTCGATCCGGCACGCTTGCCGCACGCTGCCAAGCTGTCGGCGGGGCGTGCGACACCGGGCCGTGCGGGCCGCGAAGGGGGCGGTCCCGGCGGCCGATCAAAGGCCGGGTCCGCCGGAAAGCCGGGGGAGGCGCTGAGGTTTTCGTGAAGCAATGACTTGATGGCGGGCGGTTTGCATGACGTCGCGGGTTGCCGGCGCGTTGTGGCTTGCCTGCCGCCGTCGGCCCTAGCGGACTGAACGAGGAGATACGGCATGCGAACTTGGAAATCGGCAGCATTCGTCGTGGCGGCGGGCCTCACGCTCGGCATGGCCGGGCTCGGCTGCGACGACAACAGTGGCACCGGCGGCGGGGCCGGCGGGACCTCGGGCGGCACCTCGACCACCGGGGGCGGCACCGGCGGCGGGATGAGCGGCTCGGGCAGCACCGGCGGCACCGAGAGCGGCATGGGCCGCAGTGACACCGGCACCGCCGGCGGCGCGCCCAGCGGCACCGACACCGGCGGCACCGGCCGCACCGGCTCGGGCGGCACGAGCAGCGGCTCGACCAGCACCGGCACCGGCGGCACCGCCGGCAGCGACACCGGCGGCACCGACAACGGCGGCACCACCGGCGGCGGCACCGCCGGCTCCGGCACCGGCGTCCGGCAGCGGCACCTCCGGCAGCGGCGGGGCACGTCCGGCGGCGCGGGCACCTCCGGCGGCACCGGCTCCAGCCCCGGCACCGGCTCAGCGCGACCGGCACCGGCACCGGCACCGGCGGCACCACCGGCACGGGCGGGACCGGCGGCGCGGGCGCGCCGGCGGCCGCGGCGCCGGCGCCGGCGGCGCGGCCGGCCGCCGCGGCGCCGGCGCCGCGGGCGGCGCGGGCAGCTCCGGCACCGGCTCGACCGGCGGCGCGGGCGGGACCGGCGGCGGCGCCGGCGGTCAGTAGGCCACGCACCGCGAGCCGCGCCGACCGCGGTGCTCCCGTCGATCCGTCGCCCTCGGCGGCCGAACGATCGGAGGCCGCGTCCTCGCTGGCCCATCCGCTATCCCGAGTCGAGTCAACTCCTTAGCGGCCCCGGCGGCACCCTTGCCCGCCGGGGCCGTTGTTCGTTCTGGTTCTTCACCACCGTGGCGAGACCTTGATCGTCAAGTCGGCGCGAATTCCCATTCGTGACGAAGGTCACTGTAATCACTACGGTTGTCTTAAATTCGCACGGTTGAGCCGAATCAGCGCCGGCGTGACGATGCGATTGAACTGGGATGCGAGCGCCTGTCGGGTGCGGCGATCAGGCAGACGCGGGTGAGCACCGCCAGGCGTTCCCTCGACAACCGCGCACCGCCGCCCGCGGCTATACAAAGGAGCCTACCACCGCATCGCGATGTTCGGGCCGCGGGCACTTGCTCCCGCGGTTCACGGATGTGGGCTCGACGCGCCCGTCGCCGCGCTACGTCTGGCCCGTCCACGATCCGTCGGGGTTGGCGGCGCGGAAGGCGGCGCGGATCTGTTCCATCACGTGCGCGGGCAGCGGGCCGTTCTCCAGGGCGGCGATGTTGCGGCGGGCGTTGTCGGGGTTGGTGGTGCCGATGATCGCGGTGTGCACGCCGGGCTGGCCGAGCGTGAAGCGCAGCGCCAGTTCCGGCCACGCCTCGTCTGGCGGGCCGGCGAAGCCGAGGGCGGCGGGGTCGAGGTTCGTCTGGCGGAGGCGGTCGGTGTAGGTCTTGGCGTAGCTCTTGTAAAAGCTCGGCTGCTGCTCGAGGTCCTTCCACGCGGCGTTGGCGATCGGCCGCTTCGCGATGACGCCGACGTCGTTCGCCCGGGCGGCCGGCAGCACCGCGTCGACGTTCGCCTGGTCCACGACGTTCACCGAGATCTCCAGCACCGCCACGTCCGCCAGCGTCGCGGCGTACGCGGCGGCCTCGTTGTCGCCGGAGTAGCCGGCGAAGCGGATCTTGCCTGCGTCGCGCGCCTTCACCAGCGCGCCCAGCGCCTCGCCGCTTTGCAGCGTCTTGAGGTCGCACGAGTGCAGGAGCATCACGTCGAGGCGGTCGGTCTTCAGCGCGCGCAGCGAGCGGTCGACCGTCTGCGCGACGAGGTCCGCCGACCAGACGCGCGCGTCGATGTCCGGCACCTTCATCCCGCACTTCGACACGAGCACGAACTCGTCGCGGCGGTGCCCGACCGCGTTGCCGATCAGCGCCTCCGACCCCTGGTACCCCGCGGCGGTGTCGATGAGGTTGACGCCGGCGTCGAGCATGAAGTTGAGCATCTGGCCGACGCGCTCCTGCTCGGTCTTCAGAAAACCGATCGGCGCGGCGCCGAAGCCGAGCGGCGAAACGTGCAGCCCCGTGCGGCCGAAGGGTACCGTGTGCAGGCCCGCATTCTAGGCCGGCCCGATCGCGGCGGCGGCCGGCGACGGTAATCGCAATACCGGACGCCTGGTTCTCCGGCTCCCATCCGCCTTCGACCCATCGGACGAATCGCGACTCGTTCCAAGAGCGGCGCGAGAGCGCCGACGCGGCGGGGCGCGGTAGGAGACGATTCGCCACTTGCGACGCCGCGGCCACAGCGACTCCGCGACTCGCCTGTCATCGACAACAAACCAAATTCAGGGCCCTGGCGGCGCGGCCACCTAAGTTGGCCACGCCACTGATGCCGGGGCTCGAGTACCTCGCTGCACCCCGAGTGAGAACACCCGGGAACCGGTCGGGCGGCACGCTCGCAGGTGATTCGGCGAATGACGGAGCGATCGGGCGTCGATACTGGATCGTACGACGTGCCGCGCGCGCCCTGACGCGCGGGGCCGCCGGCGGCGTCCGCGCCGGCCGCGTCGTCCGATAACGCATGCTCTCCGCCAGCGCCTATTCGTTCCGCCAGAAGTCCCGGCTCGCGATCTCGCTCTCCTGGGTCGCGGGGTACACGAACGTCATCGTGTTCATCGTCTGCGGCGTCGCCACGTCGCACACGACCGGCAACGTCACCCGGTTCGGCCAGACGCTCGTCCAGCGGAACACGGCCGTCGCGACGTTCTACGGGTACATGATCCTCTGCTTCCTCGGCGGGGCCGTCGCGTCGGCGCTGATGACCGAGGGCGCCCGGCGGCGCGGCGCGCGGTCGAAGTACATGCTCCCGGTGGCCGTGCAGGCGGCGATGCTGTGCGCGCTGGCGCTGCTGATCGACTACTACCAGGTCGCCCGCACGTGGGAGACCGGCGCCGCCGCCGGCACCGCCGCGACGTACTGGATCACCGGCCTCGCCTCGTTCGCGATGGGGTTGCAGAACGCGACGATCACGACCGTCTCCGGCGCCGTCGTGCGCACCACGCACCTTACCGGCGTCGTCACCGACTTCGGCCTGGAGGGCGTGCGGTACGCGCTGTGGGCCTGGGACCGCGGCCGCGGGCGGCGCGGGCGCGCCCACCGGGTGTGGCGCGTGTCGCGGCGGCACCCGGGCCTGTTGCGCCTGTTGCTGCTGGCGAGCATCTTCGGCTCCTTCCTGTTCGGCGTCGTCGCCGGGACGTTCGCGTTCGTGCGATGGCCGATCTGCGCGGTGCCGCGCCGGTGCTGTTCCTCGCCTGGATCGTCTACGTCGACTGCCGGCCGATCGCCGACGTGACGGAATTCGACCTCCTGCGCGACCCCGACGAGACGGCCCTCGGCGACGTGCGGTCGCTGCTGCCGCCGGGCGCTGGGGATCTGCCGGCTCACCCACCCGCGCCGCGACGCCGCACCACGCGCCGGACTTCCAGCTCTGGGTCGACCGCCTGCCCGACCGCTGGCCGTGATCATCCTGGCCGTCAGCCCGCTGACGCACTTCGACGCCGACGAGTCGCTCGACCTGCTCTCGGCCGTCCGAAAGCTGCGCGGCCGCCGCCGCGACCTGATCGTCTGCGGCCTGACCCGCCCGCAGTTCAAGGTGCTCAACGCCGCCGGCGTCACGGGCGTGCTGGGCCTGGACAACTTCTGCCCCGACCTCGACCTCGCGATCGCCCGCGCGATGAACCGGCTGTACGAGTTGAACCCCAGCGCGCGGAAGTTCCGTGAGGTCGCGGAAAACCCGCGCGCCGTTCGTTGCCGGACCTGGCGTGCCCGCGTTGGCGAAACTGCCAGCGGCGACGGCGCTGGCCTTGCCGACCCAGTGGAGAACGCGCACCTCAGTTGTTCGTGTCCGCGCGCGTGATTAAAACGATTGATACTTACGGGATACATCGACTCCGGGTCTCGCGTCCGAAGCCGGGCACCGTCATCCCGAGGAGCGACAGCGACGAGGGATCTCGGGTCGATGATGTTCGTCGCTCCAACTCCAACTAAGTCGGAATCGCTCGCACTTCTTGGATCGCCCGCGACGGGCGGAGTGGACGTGCTGGTCGCCGAACGGTGGCGTGTGCGTCGCGCGAACGACACCAACAGCCATCGCGTTAGCTCAGAATGGCCGGCGCGGATGCGGCTCGTGTTCGGCCGCGCCGGCGGCGTCGATGCCGTCGGGGGCGGGGCGCGGGGTTGGTCGTGGGGGACCGCCGCGAGCGCGAAGGTGGAGGCCGTCGGCTTCGTGAACTGCGCGCGCCGATCGCGTGGAGGTTCTCGGCCACCGCCCGGCAGTGCCGCACCTCGCAGAACAGGGCGGCGGGCTTGTCGTCGAGCCGCGGCAGGTAGATGACGAAGTGCCGCCCGCCGCGCGCATCGGCGTCGGGCGGAGCAGGGCGATGGCGGTGGCGGAGATGTCTCGGACGCGGAGGCGGCTCGCGCTCCAGACCGGCCGTCGCACAGCGGCACGACCGTCGCCACCGCCTGGAGTCCGATGGGCGCGCAGCGTGCTTGTTGGTCCGGTTGCTCTCGGTCGCGGGGACGGAGGTGACCTGATGGAATAAAGCCGCGGTGAGTTGCATGAACCCGAGGGCGATCGAACGCGGCACGGCCCCGCGCGCCGGCGGTGCGGAACCGTCGACGCCGAAACACGTTCGCGGCCACTCGCCGAGCGTCGACTGGACGCGCGGGCGGGCGGGAACGACGGAACCTCCACACCCACGCGGCACCGGCAATTTCACTGACCGAACGAGCCGGGACGAACGGCAATGCCGCGACGTCACGTCGTTGCCGACGCGGCGCATAGATCGCCGCCGTCGGGACACCGCGGTGCGCGAGACGAAGACGGCAGCCGGGCCGGCGCGTGGGCCGGCCGTGTCGCCCGCCGCCCGCGCTGTCGGATCAGCCGCCGCCGGTGCGGCGGGGGACGCTGGCTCGGTTGATGTCGGCGCTGAACGTCTGGTTGCGGCTGACCTGTTGATTGCCGCCGAAGGACGAGTTGAACTTCTTCTGGTTCCCGGTCGCCGAGGATCCCGCCGAGGCCCTGGCCGGCGGGCTTGGAGAGGTTCTCCTTCATCTGGCGGAACGACGACGACTCTTGCGCTGGGCGTGCTGCCGGCCGGGGCCGTCGCGCCGGCGGCGGCGGCGGCGGCGGGGCGGTTGCCGACCATCGCGGCGGCCGCGGCGGCGGCGAGGGAGGTGTCCGATGAGCGCGCGGACGTCGCCGTCCGCGCCGGCTTCGCCGACTGCTTGCTACCCGCAGGGCCGGCCTTCGCGCGCCACCGGCGTTGCCGGCGCCGGCCGACGCGGTCGCGTTCTCCCGCGCTTCCTGGCGGCGGGCTTCTTCGCCTTCGCACCGGCCTCGCCGCCCGCGGGTCGCGCGGCCGTCTGCTTCGTCGCCCCGGCGTCCGCGCCGGGCTCGGTCGATGCGGGCTTCTTCGCCTTCGCCATGAACTGGGTCCTCCGTTGTGTGCTTCGTGTCGCTGAAACGTCCGGGGCGATCGTCGTCGGCCGCCGCAGGTGGAAATCGGCGGTTTGTCTCGGAAGACTTGCGCCTTCCTGCCGCCCGGCTCTCAACGCCCAACGCCGATCCTAACGGGTCGTCAGCGAACCGGACGATTGTAGCCGCGGACGCGGCTCGCCCGCAATTCTCGGGCGCGGCGCGGGTTGAAGCGTCCTCACCGGATTCGCGCCGCCGGTCCGCCGGCGAAGCCGTCGGCGATGCGCGGGCGATGCTCGGGCATCAGGTCGGACGGCAGCGCGTCCCGCTCGAACCAAGCCACGGCGTGCGACTCGGCGTCCTTGCGCAGGGCGCCGCCGGTGACGCGGCAGGCGAACACGATGCTGACGTAGTGGACGACGCCGCCGCTCGGGTAGCGCACGGTCGTGTCCCGCGGCTCGCTGTAGACGCCGACGAGCCGCTCGACGGCCACGTCGACCCCCGTCTCCTCCTTCACCTCGCGGCGGACGGCCGTCTCGAGCGTCTCGCCGACCTCGATCGAGCCGCCGGGGAGGCCCCAGCGGTTGAAGTCGGAGCGCAACTGGAGCAGCAGGCGGCCGGCGTCGTCGAGCACGAAGGCGTCGGCGCCGGTGCGGCGGATCTCGCTCGGGTCGGGTTTGGGCATCGCCGGGGAGCGTAGCCCGCCGGCCGCGTCGCCCGCCACGGGAGATTTCACTTGCCCGGGCGGTCGATCCGCAAAAAGATAAGGGCATGAGCAGCAGCGACACGCCCGGCCCCCCGGACGGCCGCACGCCGCCGCCGCCCGGGCCCGAGCCCGAGCGGTGGGACGCCGACGACGCGCGCCGCCGCGACGACCCGATGGCCCCGCCCGCCGAACCGTGCGAGTGCTACTGCCTGCACTGCCGCCGCACGTTCACGAGCGACGCGATGTGGCTCCAGCGCGTGATCGGCGGCCGCGACGGCTTCGACGGGTTCTGGATGTGCCCCACGCCCAACTGCTCCGGCGCCGGCTTCACGTTCGACATCTTCCCCATCGATCCCACCCACCCCGCCAACGACGGCTGGTCCTACGACGACGACGACGACGAGGACGCCGGCGACGAGGAGGAGGACGATCTCGCCCAGGCCGACGGCGGCGACGCCCCGGACGAAGCGCTGCCGTGGGACGACGACGACGAAGGAATCAGCGGCCCCCGCACCCCCGGCGAAGCCGCCGAGTACGACCCGGCCGAGCCGAAGTATCGCGCGCTCGACGAGATGTACGGCGACGAGGACGACGACGACGACATAGAGGGCGAGGAATGGAAGTACGGCCTCCAGCCCGGCGAGCGCCCCGCATACCAGGGCTCCGACGAGGGCCGCCGGGAGTGGGAAGAGGAGCAGAAGAAGTACGACATGCCCGACGAGCGGCCGCGCGAACTAGACTGGTCCAACCGCGAGGAAGAACGCCGGGGCGGACCGTTCAACGACGATGACATCCCGTTCTGACGCCCGGGTCGTGGCGACGCGGGCGGCGCAGGAATTTTCAGCCACCGATGGGGCACCGATGAACACCGATCAGGGGACTGTTCGGCCGACGTGCGCCTGTCTCACGTCGCTTTCGGCATTCTCATCGGTGTGCATCGGTGCCCGATCGGTGGCTAATTCTCCGACCTCGCGATGACCCCCGCGCGTTGCCGTTTCACAGGTCATGGAAGTTGGAGATTGCATGACCACCCGATCCAAGCGACGCTCGTCCCGCGGCGAGTCGTTCGCGGAAGACTACGCGAACCAATACGCGGCCACGATCCACCAGCGGTACTTCGACACGTTCGGCTGGTGAACGGCCGGGCGAAGACGCCGGCGCGGACGCCCTGCGCGAA